>NZ_JBYTDN010000003.1:4267500-4802334 GCF_058791475.1 Lysinibacillus sp. EB106-09-02-XG168
TCTTTCAACAAATGAGCGAAAGCAAAGCCAACCACAATTATGCCGAGGCATAATTGATTACTGCGATTAAGGAGAGCTCCCTTAATCAACAAACATTTAATTCATCACTTTACTTTGCAAGAGTTGAATTCTTTTTTCTAATTTTTGTTTCCAATCTTCCGCTAATGCATCAACTGCTTGTATACGCTTCATCGCAAGTGCGTCTTTGTTTTTAAAATACACTTCGTTGCAATGTAAAACTGAAATACGTTCAGGGTACTTTTCCAATAATTCAATTTTTGAATCTGCACAGATTGTCCCTTCTTCCAGTACACGTGCAAGAAAGCCTGTATAACCTGTTTCAATTAAACGTTTAAGTAATATGTTCGCCTCAGTATATTTATCAATCGTACTACATGGTACACGTCCTTGTGTAATTTGGATGACAGCATCACCTATTTTATAAATATCGCCAATACAAACATCGACTTCTAACATATTTGTTACTGTTAAGTTTTCACCGAACGCTGCTGTCGGCAACGGTTTACTCAGTTCCTGTTCCCATTGTATGTAATGCTCCGCGGGATATAAACAAACAGCACGGTCAGGACCACCATGATGTTTTTTATCTGCTACATCGTCCCCCTCAAATCCACGAGCGGACAAATAAACTTCTTGTACTTTTTGTTTTTCGATTCCTGTAATCATTGAACGCCCATTACTATAATGCAATTCTTTTGGCATACCAATAGCAAGTGTATGTAGCATCGCTTTACCTTTTCCCATCTTATTCCCCCTTAAACTAAACAGCGACATAGAGTATTATTTACATTTATTAGTTTACTATACCTAACGATTCAACGTATAACTCTTTCT
This sequence comes from Lysinibacillus sp. EB106-09-02-XG168, assembly GCF_058791475.1. Classification (NCBI taxonomy): domain Bacteria; kingdom Bacillati; phylum Bacillota; class Bacilli; order Caryophanales; family Bacillaceae; genus Lysinibacillus; species Lysinibacillus sp. EB106-09-02-XG168. Next base: position 4,268,356 of record NZ_JBYTDN010000003.1, read on the forward strand.
TAATACAAATTTGGTTCTTTGAATAGCCCAGTCTGGAAAATACTTTGGAATTAATTCAATTACCCCTCACTTATTAAGAAAACTCAACTGTTCAAATTGTGAATTTTGATCCGCTATAGCTCTAATTTTTATATTCAACAAAACAACAAAAACTTCCTTTATTTAAATTTATAGTATTAAAATTGGTATCACAAAATAAAAGGTCTAAGAAAAACCTCTTTCCCCTCCAACAATATACAGACCATTTTCAAACCTAGAAAACAAAAAAATTGCCCTACTAGTTCATATAACGAACTAATAGTGTGACAACTATGTGGGGCGTGATGTTCAGTTGGAAAGGTCACCCCCAAAAAGAAGTGCCCCCATTTCTGATGACTAGCTATACGAATGCATTCTAAATATAAACTTATGTACGTGCACTATTACTCTCTTTTTTTATTATTTCGTCTATGTAATACTCTTTAAGCCAAACTTCTAAATTCATTTTTTCTTCTGGACACATATGTGACATAGTTACCTGTAGTTCGTCAATAACTTCTTTAGCAGTCTTTAGATTCATATTAAACACACCCCTTCTATAATATTCATAATATTCTATTTAAAATTGTTTAACAATGCCCAATTTTTACCTTCCAGGAAGTCTTATGAAATACATGAACGATACCTACAAAGTGCAGTATATTGCTTCTTCCATTCCTGAACCTATTGACTCAATTCAAAATCATCCATCAGTTCCGTAATTCTAACCAATAAAAAAACTCCCTTTTATTTAGTTACCGAAACTAAATAAAAGAGAGTTTAATTTTACCTATAAATAGTTGTACGTTAGAAGTGATTCCACTAAACGATCAACGTTGATATATCAGCTTTTAAAGCTGTATCAACTACCTTATAAATACAAGGTCTATTCCCACTCGATAGTTGCTGGTGGCTTAGATGTAATATCATACAGCACGCGGTTAACGTGTTTTACTTCGTTTACTAGGCGGACAGAGACTTTCTCTAGTACATCCCAAGGAATACGTGCCCAGTCTGAAGTCATACCGTCGATAGATGTTACTGCACGAATACCGATTGCGTAGTCATACGTACGTGCATCGCCCATTACGCCAACTGAACGGATGTCAGGTAATACCGTGAAGTATTGCCAGATATCGCGATCAAGACCAGCTTTTGCGATCTCTTCACGTAAGATGAAATCAGATTCGCGTACAATTTCTAGTTTTTCTTCTGTTACTTCACCAAGTACACGGATTCCTAGACCAGGGCCTGGGAATGGTTGACGCCAAACGATTTTTTCGTCAAGACCAAGCTCTAATCCTAGTGCGCGCACTTCGTCTTTAAATAATGTGTTAAGTGGCTCAATTAGTTGGAATTGCATGTCTTCCGGAAGACCACCAACGTTATGGTGAGATTTAATAGTTTGTGCAGTTGATGTTCCAGATTCAATGATATCTGTGTAAAGCGTACCTTGTGCTAAGAAGTCCATTCCTTCAAGTTTAGCTGCTTCTTCATCGAATACGTAAATAAATTCGTTACCGATAATTTTACGTTTTTGCTCTGGATCAGAAACGCCTGCAAGTTTATCCATGAAACGTTGACGTGCATCAATTTTAATAAGATTCATGTCAAAGTCTTCTGTGAATGTTTTCATAACTTGCTCAACTTCACCTTTACGGTTCAAGTTGTGGTCTACGAACATACAAGTTAATTGGTCGCCAATTGCTTTATGAATTAGAACAGCAACAACTGATGAGTCTACACCGCCAGAAAGTGCACATAATACTTTTTTGTCACCTACTATTTCGCGGATTTTTGCGATTTCAAGTTCAATGAAGTTTGCCATTGACCAATCGCCTTTTGCTCCACAAATGTCAAATACGAATTGACGTAATAAGTCGTTACCGTGTACAGAGTGACGTACTTCTGGGTGGAATTGTACTGCATATAATTTACGTTCTACATTTGCCATTGCAGAGATAGGGCAAGCAGCACTTGTTGCGATTACTTCAAAACCAGCAGGTACTTCTGTTACATGGTCACCATGGCTCATCCAAACGATTTGTTCAGTTGGTAAGTTACCGAATAACTTGTTTGAAGCTGTTACTTTAATTTCTGCTTTACCATATTCACGTGTTTCAGCACCTTCAACTTTACCACCTTGCGTATGTGCCATTAATTGCATACCATAGCAAATACCTAAGATTGGTAAGCCTAATTCGAAAATAGCTGGGTCTACATGGAAGGCTTTTTCGTCATAAACTGAGTTTGGACCACCTGAAAAGATGATACCTGCTGCGTTCATATTTTTAATTTCTTCAGCTGTAATCGTATGAGGATGTAACTCACTGAAAACACCAAATTCACGGATACGACGCGTAATCAATTGGTTAAATTGGCTACCGAAATCAAGAACGACGATTTTTTCTTGCTCTAATAAAGGGCTTGCTGACAATATTTCCACCTCTTCTACTATTTTTAAAGGACTTTTTCATATGTTCAAAGAAAAACGCGTATGAAAGTAAAAACTTCCTACGCGTTCATAAGCTCTTAATTTATAAAGGCGAATGCGTAGCAAAGAAAAGTGATTTACTAACCTTCTCACCTAACCAAAACATTCACCTTCATAGAGAAATCATTTACGGTGATTTCGTAGAAACATCCGAACCTTATTATCGAACTTATATGAAAGCAATCCTCATCATATATAATTTTTTTCATTTTACTCTTTGTACCCATCAAAATCAACTGATAGTGCGATTGATTAAATTTTCCCAACTTTCTTTCAGTTTTATAAAATCAATCTCTTGTTTATCTTTTCCATAAATATGTTGTTCATATACAGCAGTCAGTTTTTGCATCTCTTCTGTCTCTAGCGACTCATCTACTCTTATAGCAAATGCTCGTAATGTTTCGCCATCTTTCCTGCGTAATCCAATACGAGATAATTGCTTCGTTAAAACATGGTATGAAGCATCGAAATTTGTCCAGTCCGCTTCTTTTTTACGAAATGCGCGTACTTGCATTTTAGGTATCCACGTTTTACGTTGCATAAACAAAGCGATACTAGCGATGATCATCAAAATGACTAGAGCAATCCATACGTAAATATGCTTTTTCACCCATGTCCACACAGAATCAAAGCTAAACGATGTTGAACTAGAAGTTACTTTCTTTGGCTCTCGCTCTTCCTTCTTTGGTTGCTCTTGCTTTTTTTCTGGCTCCAGTACTTGCTCCTGTTGAGGAGTATCTTGCTCAATATCATAATCAATATTCACATTTCCTGAAAATCCAATTGTCGGTTCAAACTCCATCCACCCTGTTCCAGGGATATACGCTTCCACCCAAGAGTGTGCATTATCATTTGTAATTTGATACTCTTGTAAACCGTCTGATATTCGACCAGGATTACCAGGTGCAAAGCCTTTTACCCAGCGTGCGGGTATCCCTGCCGAACGGAGGAGCACAACCATTGATGTTGAGAAATTATCACAGTAGCCAACTTTAGTATCGAATAAAAACTGATCAACATAGTCCTGATCATCAGCCGGGATGGCTACTTCTTTTTTATCGTATCTAAAGCTATGAGAAGAAAAATATTTTTCAACCGCTTTTATTTGATCATAGACCGAAGCTTTATCCTTTGTGATTTCTTTCGCTAAATTCCCTACACGTTGTGGAAGTGTGTCTGGCAATTGTAAAAAACGGTCAAAGGAAGGATCTATTGTTTTTAGCGTGGATGGGTCTGCCATTTGGAGCTGTTCCATGCTAAATACTGGCTCACTATAAGAGATCGTATAGTTAGATAATAATTTTGACTCGCCATTCTGTTGTTCTATTGCTATTTTTTCAGTGAGTTCATCTTGAATAAAGAGCGGTGAATCCTGTGTAGAAACAGATATCATGCCATATGTTTGAATTAAAAAAGGCATCGGAACAGCAATGTCCATTTGAACCTGTCGCTCAGTTTCAGGAGATCCTACTTGTAATGATGTTTGGATAGGAGTATTGGTCTTGTAGACATTTTTTCCAAAGTTCCCCTTAGAAAGAATCCAGCCCTTCGAAGTATAAGTATCCTTTGTATCGATACGCCAATAATGACGATCACGGGTAGATGCCGTAAATATTAGTGTATTATCACCTTGGAACGGTCCTCCTAATTGACTATCATCTTCGCTGTAACCAACTGTTTTTTCGCCTGTTCCAATGCCATCTTGCCCTGCCACCCCCTTAATAAAAGGGACTGGATCAGCCCAAGTTGGCCCTGTCTTAGGTAAATAGAATGCCACTCCACTAACAAGCATTACCGAAACTACCATCGGAATAACCAGTTTCCATTTTCCTATGAAATTGTTCGGTGCATCTGTTTGAAGCCATAAGCGCTTAACAAAAAGCAAGCCTGTCATTATTAATCCAAGCACAATAACTTTAACAATTGCCACCTTTCCATCATAGTCACTAAATGTATCTAGTGTGGCAATAAAGAATACTGTTAAAGCAAAGAAATAGAATATATTTTTTCGCACGGTTATCCAGTGGTGTATCAGGTATATTAACATCCAAATAAGCGCGACGAATAGCACCGTTCTAAAAGAATCCGATACTTTTCCAAAATCGCCCGAAAGGATGGCAGTCATATTCCATTTCCATTCATGCATTAAAAACGGTATTGTCTGTCCAGAAAAAAAGGGACTTTCACTATAAACAAACACTATAAACCAAGTAATATAACTAAATTTCACCAATCCCGACAGTATTGGGTGCACTTTAAGTAAACTGAGTGCCAATGATAAACCGATGAACACTAAAAATAAATGAAACACGCCTGTATTTGTTAGCTGCATTACAGGAATAAGCCATTCACGTAAAATTAGAAAAATAATTACGTATGCTATTGCTAATTCGATAAAATTTCCTAGTGATTTTTTCACGGCTTCATCACCTCCGTGAACAATTTGTAATAATCTGTTGGATTTACATGTACAACTTGAATATGACTATAACGCATTGCCAAATTTGTTTGCATAGGCGGCTCCTCCGCTACTACAAAACAAATACAGCTTTTCACCATATTGGCAAGAGAATGTATTAATTCATCTGATACTTCATTCGTAACATATAATAATGTTGCAACATGCTTAAACACTTGCTGATCTCGAAATTGGAATTTGACAGTTTCAGCAGGTTTTATAGCAGCTAAATGATGCATTACTTTATCTAGCTGCTTATTACCTTGAATAATCGGAAACACCTTCGTATTAAAACCAGCTGAAACAAATGAAATATCCCCATGTTCTTTGACAATGGTTTGAAGTATCGATGCTACAAGCTCAATTTTTTCTTCAAATAAGGAAGACTTTCCGGCATGGAGTACTAGCATTAACTCCTGTGATTGTCGATCTTCAAATTCTTTAGATTTCAACGTTTGTGTTTTCGCAAATGATTTCCAGTGAATCCACGAAAATCGGTCACCTGGAACATACTCACGTAAACCAACAGCCATTGATGTATCCTTAACAATTGAATAAGGTGACATCATTGTTCCAACATCAAATTTTGTTTGAAGCGCGGCATACCTCATTTCGTGTACTCTCGGGTATACTAAAATGACTTGTTCCTTGTCTGCCGCAACTCGCTTTTTTGCCCAGCCAAAAAAATCACAAAAAACAATATTAACACCTAAGTAACGATGCTCGCCACGGGACATATTTCCCAGCACATAATTCCAGCTAAATTTTTTCCTGAAGCCAACGAACTTAATGGTATTCGTTCCTTGCACCCTCGATTGAATAAGGACTTCACTGTTTACAAGTTCCTCCATCATCATATAAGCAAACGGAAAGCGTGTTTTTCGCTCTACCGTAATTGTTACCTTAGCAGATTGTCCACTCTCTACACGGGAGGGCTCAATTTTGCGTTCCACCAGTACAATATCTTCTTTCACTAGTAAGAAAATAAATGCATATAACAAAAACGGACTAACTGTAAAAAATACAAACCAACTGACAAATCCACCTTGGAACATGGCATAACAAAACGTTATGATTATTAACAAAGAAACTAAAAGGAAATGTTTACTTTTCTCTATTAAGGCTTGCCATTTCTTCATTGCTCTGCAAACCTCTTTGTTGGCACAGGTGTTTTCGCTATAATTCGCTCAATAATTTCTTCTGCCGTTACGTTGTCATAGCGAGCATCTGGCTTTAATATTAAACGATGGCTAAAGACAAATGGTACTAAGTATTGAACATCATCAGGAGTAACAAAACTACGCCCTTTTATAAATGCATAAGCTTGTGAAGCCTTCATTAAAGCAATCGTTGCGCGAGGACTTACTCCTAAATGTACATAGTTATTTTCCCTCGTTTGAGTTGCCAATTCGACCATATAGTTTTTTACTGAATCCTCAACATACACACCCTGTACAAGCTCCTGCAATTCAATTAATTGTGCAACTGTTAGTACTGCTTCAATTTTTTCAATCGGTTTACCATGCTCAGCACGACGAAGAATCTCCACTTCTTGCCCTCTTGAAGGATAGCCCATTTTTATTTTTAGTAAGAAACGATCTAACTGTGCTTCTGGTAACGGATATGTTCCTTCATGCTCAATTGGATTTTGAGTGGCCATAACGAAAAATGGTTGGTTGATTGTTAAGGTTTTACCATCAATAGTGACAGATGCTTCCTCCATCCCCTCAAGTAATGCAGATTGCGTTTTTGGAGATGTACGGTTAATTTCATCCGCTAAAATTACATCTCCCATGATCGGACCAGGTCGAAATTCGAATTCCAGCGTTTTCGGATTATAAATCGACACCCCTACAACATCTGACGGTAATAAATCCGGTGTAAATTGAATCCTTTTAAATTGTGCCTTAAATGATTTTGCCAGTGCTCGAACCATCATTGTTTTACCGACACCTGGTACGTCCTCAAGCAAGATATGTCCCTTTGCTAGCAAGGCTACTATACTTAGCTCTGCAACCTCTCTTTTGCCGATCATTACTTTTTCTATATTTTCTAATACATTTTGTATTTGTGAATTCATAATTAAAAAACCTCCTATTTCATCCGACAATTATTAGAATTGTACGATAACTTACTTAAGAATAACGAAATATGTTTAGTAACACAATTATATGAGACGTTCATCTATTGCTTTACCACTATAGTTGAGCACTTAGCGAGAAAAGTAATAATACTTCAGCATGAAAAAGAAGGCCTGCCTGAGTACAATCAAAGCAAACCTATCTTTTAGTATAACGTCATTATCTATCAGAATGTTACAGATTTAATTTTTTTAACCATAAATTCTCTAACGAAGATGAATTTTCTTGTAAAAGCATTTCCTCTAATTCACCAGAAATAAGTATGTTCCCTTCGTGTAAAACCAACACATCGTCCGCTACTTCTTCCGCAAAAGACAGTAAATGAGTAGAAAATATGACCGTATAGCCCCTTGCTTTTTCCTCTAGCATCAATTTTTTTAGCTCTGCAATCCAGAAAGGATCGAGCCCATTAGTCGGCTCATCTAAAATAAGCAAAGAGCCTTCACCGAGTAAACTTTGGGCAAGATTAAGACGTTGACGCATCCCCTTAGAGAAATGCTTCACTTTTTGCTTTCGAACATCCCATAAAGCAACGCGCCTTAGTACTTTCTCCTGTTCCTTTTTACCAATCTTCTTTAAAGAGGCAAGTAGCTGCAAAATTTCTGCTGCTGTTAACATAGAAGGAAAATCCACATCATCAGGCATGTATCGAATGGCTTGTGGTTTATGCCATATTATTTCTCCTGATTTTTGCTTTTCCTGTCCAGTTAGCAGGCGAATTAAAGTACTCTTACCAGCGCCATTTCCCCCTACAAGCGCTAAAATACGCCCTGTTTGTAAAGAAAAGGAGGCTTCATGAAGACCTCTATTATTATCATAGATATTTGATAACTTCTTTGTTTCTAATAGCATTATCTTCTATCCCCTTTCTTTAAAAGAATGCTAGTGTAAGCTAATGGACATACTATCCATAGCAATGTCACAGCTACGTATAATGCATAACCTAGTGGCGACGAATAAAACTGCGTTACTTTATAAAATGCTGGCCCAAGAACACTCGCCTGATCTGTAAAAATAAAGTAACCGAAGCGTAGCCACTCCACAGGATTAATATGTATCGCTATGATCGTCAGTTTTTGAAGAATATGACCAGCCACGACAGTTCCGATAGCCATTAAAGCGTAAGAGATTAGCAATAAAAAAATGGACCAAAAAACAAGGGACAACGAAAGTGCAAATAATCTTGTTTTTGCAAAGGCTCCTACCGCAATGGCCAATGACACAAAAATGAAAATGCATAGCAAAGTTAGAACAATGAAGATAAATGGCAAACGCACTCCACCAAGAAATCCACCAAACGCTAATATTACGCCGAACGCCACGGCCACGACCAATAAAAAAGCAAGCACAGAGGCAATATACTTTCCTGCAATATATTGCCTACGTGTCATTGGATATGTCTTTAATAAAGAAAACCATCCTGATTCCACATCACCAGCTACACTCATACTACCGATCGTTAATATAAACAACGGCAATAAAAACAACAATACATTTAAAAAGGAGGCTGTCTGTCGTGTAAAACCGTCTACATCTGGTAGTGCCATTTGCTGAATGACAATGATAGCTGTAAACACGAACGTGAAAAGTAAGCCTACAAGTTGCATCCATCGACTTCTGAGCATTTGCTTTAATTCTAGTTTAATAAGCATACTATTCATCACTTATGGATCCCCCATTTAAAATCATGTAAATCCTTATAGGCTAGTAGCCGGCCTTCTCCCTCTGTCGTCATCCATTCCTGTGCTGCTTCCTTCGAATTGAATGCAACTACCCCATAATTCATCGGTGTCCAATAATCTTTGTTGTACACATAAACAGCGTTAAAAACGTCAATCCATTCATTTTTTGCCGCATCTTTAATATAGGCTGCTCCAACCTCATCTTCCCCGTTCGCTTTCATATATTCCATAAGGCAACCAATATCATCAAAAATTTCATAATCGCCATTTTTCAATGCAATCTGGCCAGCATATGCATTATGAACGATACTCATATTACAAATATTACATACATCAGTTTCACTAACTATTTCACGAGGCTCATATGTTTTTTCACTACAGCCCACCAATACACCACAACATAAAAATATACTCATCAGCCATTTTTTCATTCTGTGATCCCTCTTTTCCATAGCCATAAACTACTTAATGCCAAGAATAAACCTACTAGCATTTGCACCACGTTCATCTTGTTCTTCTCTTGCACATGCTTCATCACCAATTTCGGCGTATGATCAACAAGCATGTTCTTTTCAGTTCTATTAATTTGCTGATCTAGAGATGTCAGTAAAAGGACGCTCGGAGATGCTACGAAATATTGGTAAACAGGCTGGCGTACCATCCATTGACCAAAGCTTGACACAGCTACATATGGAATATCACCGATGCCATTGTCTTTTAAATCAATTCCTGAGTAATCATCATAAAAATTATTTTTCAGTTGAAAGCCTTGCTGATCGGAGCGCGCCGTTAAAATATTCCCTGTAAAGTTATTACTACTAGCCAATGTGTCGTTACTGACCTTTGTACCTTCAAGGGCAGTTTGGTTCATCTGAAAATCATTTGTTTCAATTTGGATAGTTGAACTTTTCTGCATCGCAACACCAGTCCGATTATTTTTGATTGTGTTATGTTTAATTTTTGCTTGCGTCACATCATACAGCAGCATACCATAGCCATTAAAATCAAAATGATTAGCTATTGTATTATTTTCAAGGAGAATGTCTGTTGTCATCATTATCATAAGGCCAGTCACATTGTGAACATATGTATTAAAAAGTGCTTTGGCATCACTTGTATACATAAAATGCGTACCATAACGACTGCTCGTCACCTTATTACGTTGAACAACAATACGCTTTACCTCTTCTACATAAATTCCATCCTGTACTTGCTCAATAGTATTGCCTTCGATCGTAATGTCCTCACTTTTAAAAACAGCCAACCCATTACCTTTTTGGGAATAATGATCCTCGATACCAGTCACATTGATTTCCTGTATGCGCACATTTTTGGAGCGTTGTATATGAACACCTGTATGAACATCTTTCATTTGTAACTTACGTAGCTCAAGTCCATCTACATTACTAACAACGATCGCTTTACTTTTTCCTGATAACGTTATATTTTCCACACTGACATTAGTAGTGTTTTCAATTCGAAGTGCAGGTGTGTCACTTTCACCGATTAGTTCAGTTCCCTCTTCGCCTTGTAGTGTTATCGGTTTTGTCACAATAAAATTACCTCGGTAACGACCAGCAGGAATATGAACGATCTCCCCTGTCTTTGCGACATTAATCGCCTCCTGTACATCGAAATCGGCGTACACTGTCTGACTCATGAATAGAAAAAATAATAAGGCCAACCCTATTTTTTTCACCAATCCTTACCTCCCAGTTCAGCACGAAAAGACTAGAGGAATCCCCCTAGTCCATTCGATTAATGACTATGACCGTCTTGATTCTTTTCTTCCATATGCATGGAGTCAGATTCACCCTTGGCCTCTTTTTCAGCTTTTTCTTTCATTTTCTTTTCACGACGCTCTAATGCATCGTCTTTAATTTTTTGTAGTTCCTCTACATGTGCAGTTGGATTGTCAGCGATATATTTGTCTGCATCAGCTTTATCTTTGAAATAAACATATCCCCAGTTCATCGGAGATTTCAGGTCTGTTTTGACGATAGTTGCATCATCAACCTTTACCCAATCTTTTGTATTAAAATCACGTACAAATTTTTCGTTCTTTTCATTATTTGCAACCTCGGCATTTACTAAACAGCCGATGTCATCATAAAAGGTAACTGTTCCATCCTCTTTTATTGCTTGAGTAGAGAATTCCCCCATTTCTTCGTCTTTCATATATACTTTCATATTACACATTTCACACATTGTATCTTCTTTTGGCTCTTGCAAACGTGGATCCACTAAAGAAGCGACTTGCGTAGATTTATCCTTTGCTTCTGCCTCATTTGCCGTGATATCTTGCTTCGTTTCTTCTTTCTTCACTTGATCTTTGTCTGTACCACAAGCCGCGAGTAAAAGTGATGCAGCCAATACTGGTAACCATATTTTTTTCACAATTGTTTCCCCCAATTTCGTTTTTCTATTACTAATAATTACTTTACAGGTAAGTTGTGAAATAAGTTAAAAATCACTGTGAAGTATTGGAAAAATTACCTTGAATATTCATTGAACGTCTCGACTTCAAATATTTTGAATAAAAAATATTTCGATTCCTATTTTTGATAATGCTCTTCGGCAAATCAACCACTTCACCAAGCATGTATCTTCTAACATGCAATTTTAAATTCAAACCGAACTTCGCAATGTATCTATGCGAAAGCAAAGCGACAGAAGCAAATGATATCTTGGTCTACAAAAAAGTGAGTAGCCCGGAACAGAAGTCACCCTGATTCAAAATGCCTCACAATTCATATAAATTTTATTGACACCAATTTGTTTTTCAACAAAAAAACTCCCTACATCCTAAATGATGTAGAGAGTTTGAATTTATGATGTTATATAGAAGAACGGTAACTATTGAGAAACTTCTTTTGCTTGCTGACCAGACTTAGCTTAACAGCTGTTTCATTTAATTCATTACGTATTTGTAAATCGTACGCATTGTCCACAAAACTAGCTACTACTTTATTTGGACGTTGCTGCTGGATTTGTCTAGTGTTACTTAAAAGCTTTTTATCTTTATTCTTTAACAAACTGTTTTTAAACTGTTTCTTCGGATTTTGGCCGAAATTATGGCTTAAATCCCCAGCATGTAAATACTGTTGTTCATTACGAAATATACTACTAGTCGTCGAACTTACTCTAGAAGTCCTCATAAATAATCACCCTCCTTTACTTTTCATCAACTTTGTAGGTATATATATCGACATTATATGCTCGAACTTAATAATACAGAACCAAATTGCTTAAAAAAAATAGAAAAGAGTTATAAGAAAAAATGTTTTTCACTTTTTCTCATAACTCTTTTCCTAAATATTTATATATTAATCACCGAAAGTTGGAAATTATTTTTATTAAAACGTATTCCATTATATAGGTTGATTGGAGTGGGGGCTGGGCGACTCCTCGGGAATCAGCGATATAGAGGAACGAAGGCTAAAAGCATCACGTCCTGTGATAACGCCTTCGTGACCAACATCCTGTTGCCCCAAGCGGCTCATCGGACGCCCCCAGGAAGCTCTGCTCTGTGCGAAAGCGACGCGACAGCAACAATTGTTTTAACTGTGCGAAAGCGAAGCGTCAGCAACAACAAAGCGCCCAGCCTGAACGGAAATCAACCCCACGCTATTGCGATAGCTATATATTACTTCCAAAAATCATCAAATATTGTAATTGGCATATGGCGTTTGTGCTGTGAACGTAAATAATGTCCTTCTAATGTTTTACGAGCTTCTTCAGGGATAGCCTTCCCCTCTAAATAATCATCGATTTGGTCATACGTTAAACCAAGCGCTACTTCATCTGGTAGTGAAGGACGATCTTCCTCTAAGTCAGCAGTTGGTATTTTTAAATATAAGTGCTCTGGGCAATCAAGTGCCGCTAACAACTGCTTACCCTGACGCTTGTTGAGACGGAAGATAGGCATTAAATCTGCACCGCCATCCCCAAATTTTGTGTAAAAACCTGTAATTGCCTCCGCAGCATGATCTGTCCCAAGCACAACAGCATTATTCATCGCAGCGATAGAATATTGCACCTTCATTCGCTCACGTGCCTTTTCATTCCCTTTTGCAAAATCGCTTAGTTCAATACCTGCATTCGCTAATGCTCTAACACTTGAATCGACTGTATCTTTAATGTTTACTGTAAAAGTTTTCGTAGGTTTGATATAGTCAATCGCATCTTGACAGTCCTTTTCATCTGCCTGCACACCATATGGCAAACGAACAGCCCAAAATGAGTACTTTGCTTCTCCCATTTCGGCATTTAATTCGTCGACTGCAAGCTGCGTTAATTTTCCAGTTAATGTGGAGTCTTGACCACCTGATATTCCGAGAACAAATCCCTTTACAAAACTATAGCGACGCGCATATTCCTTTAAAAAATCAATGGATTTGCGAATCTCTTCCTGCGCATCAACAGTAGGTAATACACGTAATTCCTTTATGATTTCTTGTTGTAATGTCATTTTGTCCCTCACTCCTTACGCTTTACAATCGATTGACCATTTCACTTACTTCTTCAATATTTCGCATTTTATTATTCCAGCATTTTTGGCTTAAATCGACTGGGTATTCCTCAGGATTCATAGCACGTTTATATTCATCCCATAACAGTTCTAAATTATCTGCTGCATAATCGCGCATTTCTTCCAAAGTAGGATTTTGATAATGTATTTCGCCATTTTTAATCACTTGTTGATGTAGGTTTTTAGCTTCAAAATTTGTAACAAATTTTGATACGAATGTATGAACAGGATGGAACATTTTAATGCGTTCCTCTGATTGAGGATTTTCATCGTGCATCGTAATGTAATCTCCCTCTGCCTTGCCATTCTTTCTATCAATAATGCGATATACATTTTTAAGGCCAGGTGTCGTTACCTTTTCAGTATTCGCTGAAATTTTAATCGTATCTTCTAATTGCCCATCGTTATTTTCAATCGCCACCATTTTATAAACAGCCCCTAAAGCAGGTTGGTCATAAGCTGTAATGAGCTTTGTACCAATTCCCCACACATCAACTTTTGCGCCTTGAGCCTTTAAGTTTAAGATCGTGTATTCATCTAAGTCATTCGATACGATTATTTTAGCGTTCGAGAAACCTGCTTCATCTAACATACGACGTGCTTCTTTTGACAAGAAAGCAATATCCCCACTGTCTAAACGAATTCCAATAAAATTAATGCTGTCACCAAGTTCTTTTGCCACTTTGATTGCTGTTGGCACACCCGATTTCAACGTATTGTAAGTATCTACAAGGAATACGCAATCACGATGACGTTTTGCATAAGAATGAAATGCATCATAATCATTTTTATAGGCCTGTACAAGTGCATGCGCATGTGTACCAGATACTGGAATGTTAAAAAGTTTACCTGCTCGCACATTACTAGTTGAAGCAAAACCGCCTATAAACGCTGCACGCGTTCCCCAAATCGCTGCATCCATCTCATGCGCGCGTCGTGTGCCGAACTCCATCGCCACTTCATTTTTTATAATTTGTTTAATACGACTAGCTTTCGTTGCAATTAATGTTTGGTAGTTCACAATGTTAAGTAATGCAGTTTCAATTAACTGCGCTTCCACCAAAGGTGCTTCGATGCGGACAATCGGTTCATTAGCGAAAACCGTTTCTCCTTCCACCATCGAATACATATCCCCCGTAAAACGAATATTTTTTAAATACTCGATAAAATCCTCTTTATACCCAACCTCTTCACGCAAATATGCTATGTCCGAATCACTGAAACGAAAATCACGTAAATACTCAAGAATTCTCTCTAATCCCGCAAAAATTGCATAGCCATTGCCAAACGGTAACTTTCTAAAATATAATTCGAAAACCGCTTTTCTATTATGTATACCATCAGCCCAATATGATTCTGCCATATTGATTTGGTACAAGTCTGTGTGTAGCGCTAAGCTATCATCTGCATAATTTGATCTCACAAGAAAACCCTTCTTCCGCTTTGATAATTAGTCCTAGTATACACTATATACCCAAATTCTTGCGTATTACATCCTTCAACTTTAATGTCAGGTTTCCTTACATTAATAATCAGAAAATTTAGAAATGTTCACATTTCAGACACACTTTTTAGCACCGCTTTCATTCCCCTTTTAAAAACATTTTCAGCAAACTATTACGAGAGTCGAAATATTACATGTGACAAAAAGTAACATGAATATTCAAATAATTATTGCGCCGTTTTCCATAGCGTTTTAACATGTAAATTAAATTTACTCAAGGAGCTGAT
Source organism: Lysinibacillus sp. EB106-09-02-XG168 (assembly GCF_058791475.1). Taxonomy (NCBI): domain Bacteria; kingdom Bacillati; phylum Bacillota; class Bacilli; order Caryophanales; family Bacillaceae; genus Lysinibacillus; species Lysinibacillus sp. EB106-09-02-XG168. Next base: position 4,283,411 of record NZ_JBYTDN010000003.1, read on the forward strand.
ATTGATGAAAAAAATAGAAGCAATCGTCCGTCCCGAAGTTTTCGGCGCGGTCAGGGACGGACTTGCACAGGAAGGAATTGCAGGGCTCAGTGTTTCAGAAATTGCTGGCTGCGGTCGTCAATTAGGGCGTACAGGGTTATTTCGTGGAAATACCTACGAAATTGAATTTTTGCCGAAGTTGAAATTAGAAATGATTGTTGATGATGAAAAAGTAGATTCCATTGTTGAAGTTTTATTAAGTAAAGCAGCAACTGGCAATGTTGGAGATGGAAAAATCTTTATTTACCCAATAGAACAAGCAATTCGTATCCGTACAAAAGAAGTCGGATCAATTGCAGTAGAATAAGGGGGCGATATATATGGATGAGATAACATTATCTATAAATTTAGTTTGGATGATGCTCGGTACAATTTTAGTATTCTTTATGCATGCAGGATTTGCGATGGTTGAAGCGGGCTTTACACGCTCAAAAAACGCAGTCAATATTATTATGAAAAACTTCCTAACTATATCACTTGGCGGCATTGTCTATTTTCTCTGTGGTTACGCTATTATGTTTGGTGATTCAGTTGGCGGTATCTTCGGTACTAGTGGCTTTGCCTTAAATGGTGTAGATGATCTTTCCTTCTTTATTTTCCAAACGATGTTTGCAGCAACTGGAGCAACAATTTTATCTGGAGCAGTGGCAGAACGTACTAATATTTTTGCTTATATTTGCGTAATTATTCTCATGTCGTTACTTGTGTATCCTGTCGTTGGTCATTGGGTTTGGAGTGGTCATGGATGGTTAACAAATCTTGGTTTTATCGACTTTGCTGGATCAACCGTTGTACATTTAACAGGTGCAGTTGCGGCATTTGTAGCTGCGGTAATGGTCGGTCCTCGTCTCGGTAAATATGAAAATGGTCGTGTTAACATTATTACAGGACATAGTATTCCATTAGGAGCTTTAGGCGTATTTTTACTTTGGTTTGGTTGGTTTGGCTTCAATGGTGCCTCAACATTAGCTGCCGATCCTAAACTTGTTCCTAGCGTAATTGCAAATACATTTTTCTCTGCTGCTGCTGGCGTTGTGGTTACAGCCCTTTATACGAAATTCCGATATGGTCATATCGATGGGTCTCTCACATTAAACGGTGCTTTAGCAGGGCTTGTAAGTATTACTGCTGGTGCAGCTAATGTTAGTATTGTCGGTTCACTCATTATCGGATTAATTGCTGCTCCATTATTAGTCGAGGGCGTTCGCTTCATTGAATGGAAATTAAAAGTCGATGATCCTGTTGGTGCAATCGCCGTCCATGGTATCTGTGGTATTTGGGGTACTCTAGCAATTGGCTTGTTTGATATCGGTGGTCAAGGATTATTTTATGGAGGAGGTTTCGGCCAATTAGAAGTGCAAGCCATTGGGGTTATTGCTACCATTGTTTGGGTTAGCGTTTCAGTAGCTGCTGGTTTACTTATTATAAAAGCATTTGTGCCATTACGAGTTTCTGCTGAAGATGAAGTCACTGGCCTAGATGTCATCGAACACGGTGCTCCGGCTTATGAGTTTCAGGATATCTTCAAGGGCTCTGCAGTGCGAGGAGAAACATTTGCTCACCGTTTAACTCATTTCGGTAAGGCAAATAACAATGTCCAAGAAGAACATGTATAGTATTTATTAAACTTCATCTTCTTTAATACAAAAAACAAGAATCTGCAATCTCTTCGGCAATCGGTTTCCCCAAAGGTTATGCAGATTCTTGTTCTATGCTCTCTCTAGCTCCAGTAAAAATTCTTTCATAGCAAGCCCACTACGAAAGCCGGTTAGTTTACCATCTTTGCCAATCACACGATGACAAGGAATAATCGCTAATATTGGATTGGCGCCGATTGCACTACCTACAGCTCTTACCGCTTTCGGATTACCGATACGGTGTGCTATATCTGAATATGTTGTAGTTGTACCATATGATAGTTCCTTTAAAGCATCCCATACTGCTAGTTGAAATGGCGTCCCTTTAACATGTATTGGTAAATCAAACTCAGTAAGTTCCTTATTGAAATAAGCCGATAATTGCTTAACATATTGCTGTAACTTGTCTTTATTCTCTTCAAAACGATAGCCTTCAAATGGCTTTTTCGCCCATATTTCCACCTCTTCGAATGGTGCATTTGGTGTTCCGATATATACTAGTCCATCATCTGAGGCAATGATATACATAGTGCCTTGTGCATATGTTAAAGTATCTACATATAATATATCCATTCTCTATCCCCCTTAACTTTATTACTCAATGTTAAATAACTTTAGCTTCCCTTTGTTTCATGCTACAGTTATTTTACCTAATAGTATAAAGGAGTTTTAACTTTATGAATACGTCATATGAGCCTGCCATTCACTTTCAACAGGTCAGCTTTTCAGCGAATGACAAGACAATCTTACAATCAATTACTGGGTCATTCCCAAAAGGAAAAATCACTACATTAGTCGGCCCTTCCGGTGCTGGTAAAACAACTCTACTTAAATTGTGCAATGGACTATTATCACCTACTGATGGTCAAATATTAATTGATAATCAAAACATTTCTACATATGAACCAACCGCTTTAAGAAGACATGTGAGCATGGCACTTCAAGCGGCCCCTATGATAGAAGGTTCTGTATTTGATAATCTTGCACTTCCTCGTTCGTTACAAGGAGAAAAGCTTACAGAGCAGGAAGCAATCCAATATTTACATGATGTCGGACTTGATCAAAGCTTTTTACAACGCCCTACGAATAAATTATCAGGTGGACAACGACAAAAAGTTTCTATTGCTAGAACACTTATTAATCAATCCTCCATTTTATTGCTAGATGAAATCACATCTGCACTAGACCGTCAATCCGTGCAAGAAATTGAGACGCTTATTGCTACGATCAATAAAAAGTTTAATGTCACAATAATTTGGATTACACATAATTTACAGCAAGCACTAACAATCGGCCACTATACATGGGTCATGATGGATGGGGAACTAATTGAAACTGGACAAAGCTCCTTACTTCATGCACCTAAAAATCCACTTGTCGCTGAATTTGTACAGGGGGTGAATGAATGACATATACTTCGCTTTCCTTAACGTTAATTTTTGTGTTAATTCCACTTCTACTATCAAAAACCTTAAAGCTAGGACTTGAAAAAGATACGCTCATCGCTACTATTCGTTCTATTATTCAATTACTTGCCGTCGGTTACATTTTAAAATTTGTCTTCGATACTCAAAGCTATATGTATATTTTCCTCATGATTGCATTAATGATTTTAGTAGCAACACTCAATGCTCGTAAAAAGGGGAAAGGCATTAAAGGAATTACATGGAAAATAGCACTAACTCTCATTACCGTTGAATGTGTTACACAAGGGGTATTACTTGGTTTTGATATTGTACCATCAACAGCGCAGTATATTATTCCAATTAGTGGCATGATGATTGGTAATTCAATGGTATTATCAGTTCTATTTTTAAATCGTTTTACATCAGAAATTGCAAGTCATCAGAACGAAATCGAGTTAATATTATCGCTTGGCGGCACACCAAAACAGGCTATTCATCGACAGCTAATGCGTGCGATAAAAGCAAGTATGATTCCTACGATTGAAAGCCAAAAAACAATTGGTCTTGTTCAATTGCCAGGTATGATGAGTGGCCAAATAATCGGTGGAGCAGACCCTATTCAAGCGGTGCAATTCCAACTATTAATCATTTTCGCCCTGCTAACAGCAGCGACATTATCAAGCATAATGATTGGTTTTTTAAGTTATCCTGCACTTTTTAATGAACACATGCAAGTTCTTGAAACGAAATAATCGTTATATTAAAAACAATATATATTTTCTAAATTATGTTATAATAAAAAGAAAAATGCAGCAGTGAGGAGAATGACCATGTTATTACGCGATTTTTTCATCCATTTATCTGAAAACCAACTATTAAATAATACTGCAAAAAAATACGGCCTAAAATTAGGAGCACAAAGTGTAGTAGCTGGTACAAATATTGAAGAAACGATTGCTAGTATCAAAGAGCTAAACGCGCATAAAATCTCTTGTACAGTAGATAATTTAGGGGAATTTGTTTCAACCAAAGAAGAAGCAATAAAAGCTAAAGAACAAATCCTTGCTGTTATTGAGACTATTCACGAGAATAGCGTTGATGCGCATATTTCGTTAAAGCCATCTCAATTAGGTTTAGATATTGATGTTGATTTTTGCTACGATAACTTATATGAAATTGTAGAAAAAGCAGCAACATATGATATATTCGTAAACTTTGACATGGAAGACTATGATCGTTTACAAACATCTTTCGATATGGTTGAAGAGCTTTCCAAAACATTTAATAATGTGGGTACTGTTATCCAATCTTATTTTTACCGTGCAAAGGACGATATTGAAAAATTCCAGGATTACCGCCTTCGTATCGTAAAAGGTGCTTATAAGGAGCCTGTAGAAGTTGCTTTCCAAGATAAATTAGATATTGATTTAAATTTCATTGAGTTAATTGAATATCATTTACTACATGGTAAATTTACGTCCATCGCAACACATGACCATAATGTTATTGCACACGTAAAACGCTTTGTAGAGGACAATAATATTCCACTTGATAAATTCGAATTCCAAATGCTTTACGGCTTCCGTACAGATCTGCAAAAAGAGCTTGCAAAAGAAGGCTATAACTTCTGTGTATATGTACCATTCGGCGAAGATTGGTACGGCTACTTTATGCGCCGTTTAGCAGAGCGTCCTCAAAATCTTAATCTTGTTACAAAACAAGTATTTACGAAAAAAACGAACACAGTCCTTGCAGTAGCAGCAGGTGCATTCGTTCTTGGACGTTTAACAAAACGTAAAAAATAAGGTCTAACATAAAGAAGCCAGAAGCTTAATTGATTAAGCTTCTGGCTTTATTCTTTTCAAGAACGTACTTTCGACAGGCAACCACTAAACCGCTCCCCTCACTCACTGCTTTATTTCAAATTCTCAGTTTATCTGTTATTCTCACAAGTTAAATTCCATTTATTAGAAATATATTAAAAACGTGTAATAAAAATAATCAGTGAGGGTGATGAGAAGCCCCACTGATTAAAGTTTTAGATTACTCAACATGTAAAGCAATGGTAGAAACAATGGCTTCTGCTGCATACTCCCATTTACCATCTATAAGACTACCTAATTTTTGCCCAAGCTCTTGGATCATTTCTAGCGTAATCGGGATATCATTTTTTTGTGCTAATGTAGCAATAAACGGAGCAGATAAACTTGTCCATCCGCCACGATCAATTTTGATCTCCACTTGTTTTACTTCTCCGTTTTCTTTTTCAATACGATAGTAAAACTGATCATCTGGACGCCAGCTTAAGTGATGGGATATTTGCCCATTCACAACTGTTAGATGATCCTTTTTCGAAATAGAAACAGGTTTTACATTAAATTCATGACCTAGTACATTTAGTTTTTTGATTTCAGGTCCAACTAATGCTGCCTGAACAGCTTGATCCATACTACTTTCTAATGGGATAGATGACTCTGTCTCAACTATATCGTTGCTTGCAGCCAAAACAGCTGAAGGATTTACGCTTGTCACGACAAATGTTGTTGATAAAAAAGCTATTGAAGTAATTTTTGTAATTTTTCTCATAATCATTACCATCCTTACCATTAAAAAGTTTTATATTTACTAAATATTATCATTAGTAGTCAAAATATACAATATCAATTATTCTTTTATATTGACAAAAGGCACTGAATTTTAATTATTCAATGCCTTTTGTCTATTTTTTCTTAGTATAAGTGTATTATTACTTATTCCACCCTTTTTCCTTAAAACGAGCGATGGCTTCAATACGATTTCCAACATTTAATTTTTCTAAAATAGTGGAAATATAGTTACGGACAGTTCCTGCCGATAAAAACAGTTCTGCAGCAATTTCTTTTGTCGTCTTGCCCTCTGCAACGAGTGTCAGTACCTGACTCTCGCGGTCAGTTAAAGGATTTTCACTATCATCCTCATAGACAAAATCAACGAGTTCAGGCGCATATATTCTTTTGCCGTCCATAATTGTGCGAATGGCACTTGCCAATTCTTCTATCGGACTATCCTTTAGTAAATAGCCACGAACGCTGGCTTTTCTTGCACGCTCAAAATAACCTGGCCTTGCAAATGTCGTTAATATAATCACTTTACAATTAGAACCTGAGGCATGCAGTTCCTCGGCAGCATCCAATCCAGTTTTTACTGGCATTTCAATATCCATAATACAAATATCAGGCTGATGCTCTTCAACAAGCGCCAATGCTTCCTCACCATTTTTTGCTAAGCCGACGACCTCCATATCTTCCTCCATACTAAGTAATGAACGGAGTGCGCCTAATAGCATACCCTGATCTTCAGCAATTACAATTCGTATCATGTCACAGACCTCATTTCTATATGTTCTTCAGATTTTCTTTGACCTTCTGATGCGTAATCGCCACTGGAATCGACACTGTTAATGTAGTGCCCTCTTCACTTTCGATTTTAAAAGAACCGTTTATAAACTCTAACCGTTCTCGCATTCCCTTTAATCCGTTCCCTGTTTTCCATGCTTGCTTTTTGGAGATTCCTTGCCCATTATCACGAACAACTAAATATACTTCCTTAAAATTTTGATGGAAGGCAATTTCGCATTTTGTAGCACCACTATGTTTAACGACATTATTGACTGCCTCTTTTAAGCACATGGATAATACATTTTCTACAAGCGGTGGAGCTTGTAATGTATCTTTATCACCATTAAATACAAATTCCATTTCAGCAGCCTTTAATATTTGAGCAATACGCATAAGCTCGTCCTCAAACCTAGCCGTTCGCATGCCCGATACTAATTCACGTACTTCTTTTAATGCGATACTCGCCGTTTGACGAATATCCTTAATCTCTGTTAGAGCCTGCTGTGGATCACGCTCAATTAATCTTGAAGCTAAGTCACTTTTTAAACCTATCATCGACAACTTTTGACCGAGAGTATCATGCAAATCCCGAGCAATACGTTGGCGTTCTTCAAAAACAATTAACTCAGCTATTCGTTCATTAGCAGTCTCAAGCTGACCTTCTAAATTTTCGCGTTTATTTTTTGAATAAATCGTTAGTGGGAGAAGCACAACCGCTAAAATAGTTAAAACAACAAATGGTAGTTGTGATAAAAATAACTGTAGCTCAACAAAAAAGCCCACACCTGTAGAAATAACCGTAAAACCAATATGTAAACCATATATAATATAGAAGCCAACCGGTTTACGAAGATTTCCAATGAAGAAAGCTGTGAAAATTGATAAATACACATAGCCATACAATATCGTCATAACGATATTAATAACCATTTCAAAGCTAATCCACATATAAACAAGACCGTTTTTCGAATTCATGGAAAACCGATAGAAAATAAAGTATAGCATTAAAAATGTAATGCCAATTGATATTTCTAGATAAGATGATTTTCTAAAAATGAAGAAAAACGGTAGGAAACAGAAAATAATCCATAAATATATACTGAGCATTGGACTATTCGGGATAATACTTTGCCATTTCCTCAACATAATCTCACGCTCTTTCCTACTTTTCCCTCATTATAACAAGAAAATTTATTTTATGCCTGTACATGATTTTTACTGAGCCTGTTGTACAATGTTTACGTAAAACAGCCATCCCTTAGAAGAGATGGCTGAAAAAATTTTACTAAGCAGCAATACTGCCTCTTTCTTTTCGCTTAATTATTTCGTTAACGTCTTTAAAAGTTACAAACTTGCCTTGCTCTTCATCATACAACTTGTAACGTAATGATTCTAAGCTTGTACGTAACGTGATTGTCGTTGCAGTGTGTAATGGCGGTATGTCATTATGCGCCTTTTCAAGATTATAGTTCGGTACACGAGGAGCTAAATGGTGTACATGGTGGAAACCAATATTGCCTGTAACCCATTGTAATAGCTTTGGTAATTTATAATACGAGCTACCTTCGACAGCAGCCTTTACATAATCCCATTCTGCGTCATGCTCAAAATAAGAATCTTCATACGTATGCTGGATAAAAAATAACCAAATGCCAAGAGAAGCAGCCACAAACAATGTTACCCCATGCACTAATAAAAATGCTTGCCATCCCATAAAGAAAATTAAGGCTACACAGATTCCTACGATGACTACATTTGTTAAATACGTGTTAATACGTTCTTTCTGTTTAGCATCACTTCGATTACGACGATTTAAAATGAACACCATAAACAGTGGACCTAAGCCAAACATTACAAATGGATTACGGTAAAAACGATACCATAAACGTTGCCCTTTAGATGCTTGTAAAAACTCTTCCACTGTCATCATATCAATATCACCGATACCACGCTTATCTAAGTTCGAGCTAGTTGCGTGGTGAATTGTATGCTCACGTTTCCATTTTTCATATGGGAATGATGTTAAAACCCCAGTTACAAAACCAACCCAGTCGTTTGCTTTTTTACTTTTGAAAAATGAACCGTGTGTACAATCATGGAAAATAATAAAAGTTCGTACGACAAATCCAGCAGAAATTACACTTAACCCAGCTGTTAACCATGGTGAAACATCCACTAACATATAGCCAGCTACCCAAAGAGCAATTAAAGGTATAATCGTATTAACCATTTGAAAGATACTTTTAGCCGTATCAGATTTAGCAAATGGTGCTACGTCTTGGCGCAGTTTTTTTGTTTTTTCTTTATCTGTTGCCATTATATTTACTCCCTCGTTTCCTTTTTTCTTATGACCTCATCATAAAACAAGAGTACAATCATGCAACAGGAGCAAACATCATAAAAAGGATATGACATTTGTCATATCCTTTTATAATGTGTATATAGGAATAAATATAAATATGGCTTATCACTATAAAGTGGAGTTGATTTCCGTTCCGGCTGGGCGCTTTGTTACTGACGCTTCGCTTTCGCACAGTTAAAACATTTGTTGCTGACGCTTCGCTTTCGCGCAGAGGGCGTCCGATGAGCCGCTTGGGGCAATAGGATGTTGGTCACGAAGGCGTTATCACAGGACGTGATGCTTTTAGCCTTCGTTCCTCTATATCGCTGATCCCCGAGGAGTCGCCCAGCCTACACTCCAATCAACCTATTATACAACCCGTATTTCATCTTCAACCACTAGTATAAGCAGGCAAGCTGAAAAGATATGTCATGTCGAATACTTGCTATACTTTCGGTCCGGTTAACTGTAGCTGATAAAATACAAGATCTAGCCACTGCCCAAATTTATAGCCTGCGTTTTTTATTGTGCCCGCATATTCGAAGCCTAGTTTTTCATGTACTTTAATGCTTCCGATGTTTTCACCATCAATGCCCGCTACGAGTGTTTTCACATCTTGCTCTTTAGCAATTCGAATAAGCTCATGCATTAATTGGATAGCTATTCCCTTTTGATAATGATCTTTATGCACATATACAGAGTGCTCCATCGTATGCTTATAGCCTGGATATGGACGGAACTGACTATATGTTGCAAACCCCGCTACTGTGCCATTTACGTCAAAGACTAGCAGTGGATTACCGATTGTTTGCTGCTCCTTGAACCATCGTCTTTTTTCTTCTAACGATTGAGTTTCATATCGATAAACGGCTTTGCTCGTTAAAATAATGTCATTGTAAATATTTAAAACACCAGGTAAATCTTTCTCTTCCATTAATCGAATCATCATGTTCACGCCCTACTTCAATTATGCAGAAGCTTTAACCTTAACCTCTTTACATAAAGTTATACCACTTTTCCTAGCATTACACATTAAAATAACGAGCATTTGGATGTGCAAAGACTATTGCTGAAACAGAAGCTTCAGGCTCCATCATAAAGCCTTCCGTTAAATGTACACCAATGTCTTCTGGTTTTAATAAGCCAAACAATTTCTCTTGATCCTCTAAGTTCGGACATGCAGGATAACCAAATGAGAAGCGCTGCCCTTGATATTTTGCTGCGAAACGATCACGCATTGTAAAATCTGTCGCATCCGGGAAGCCCCATTGATCACGAATTTCTTGGTGCATACGCTCCGCAAAGCCTTCCGCAAGCTCAAGTGCTGTAGATTGTAATGCATGACTATCAAGGAATTTCCCTTCCTCTTTTAGCTGACGAGCCTTCGTCATAACCCCTTGTCCAGCTGTTACTACCATTAAGGAAATATAGTCCATTTCACCGCTTTCAACTGTTTTCAGGAAATCTGCAAGACATAAAAACGGTTCAACTTGCTGACGTGGGAAGGTAAATCGTTCAATTTCTGTTTTGCTATCTGCTGGATCATAAACGACTACATCATCCCCATCGGCTTGTGCAGGGAAAAACTGATACACACCCGAAGGCTTCAATAAATCACTTTGTAAATAAGCGTCGACTAAATCTTTTAACTCTGTTGCCCTTGCATCGCCAGCATCAAGCAACTGCTGTACTTGACCTTTTAAGCCTAGGTGATGTCCAAGTAATGTCCGCATATTAACATATGGATATAAATGTGAAACAGCATAATCTCTCTTTACATGGCGGCGCAAATCAGCCGGAAGAAAGACAGAAGCTTCCTTTACCGTGCGTACAGGCTTAACAGTTACCTCTTTAGCCGGGCGAGCCGCTCTTTTTTCGTCTGCTTCTAAGCGTTTTTTGCGAGATTCCTCAATTTCAACTAAGAAATCAGCACGTGTATCTGTCCCCATTAACCGATTTACTTGCTCTAATCCTTGCATCGCATCCTTTGAATAAATGACAGGACCATTATATTCGCCGGCGATTTTTGTTTCGGTAAAGCGACGGGATAATGCCGCTCCCCCTACTAAAATAGGAACATCAATGCCCGCTTCTTTGAAATCTTGAGCTGTAATAACCATTTGCTGTGCTGATTTTACAAGTAAGCCTGAAAGCCCGATGAAATCTGGCTTCTCCTTACGAATCGTTTCTATTAACTGAGCAGGTGTTACTTTAATGCCAAGATCAATTACCTTATAGCCATTATTACTTAAAATAATATCGACAAGGTTTTTCCCAATATCATGCACATCGCCTTTTACAGTAGCGAGTACCATTTTCCCCTTGCCAGCACTCTCTTCATTTTTCTCCATGAATTGCTCTAAATGTGCCACTGCTGCCTTCATAACCCCTGCTGATTGCAACACCTCCGCTACGATGAGCTGATTATCGTTAAATAAACGGCCTACCTCTGCCATTCCGTCCATTAATGGGCCATTAATAATATCAAGCGGTGTTTCAAAAATTTCACGAGCAGCATCTAGATCCTCAATAAGCCCTTCCTTTGTACCTTCTAAAATATAGTAAGCTAAGCGACCTTCTACTGTTTTCGGAATATCTGCCTCTGTTTTTTCCTTCTTTTTATCACGATAGAAATCCGTGAATACAGCTAATGTTTCATCATTTGTATGGAAGAGTAAATCATTGGCTAGCTTAATTTCTTCCTCAGGAATGGATGCATAACGTTCTAGCTTCTCCGTATTCACAATTGCATAATCTAATCCAGCCTGTGTACAGTGATATAAATATACGGCATTTAATACTTCACGACCTACTGGTGGTAATCCGAACGAAATATTACTTACACCAAGTACCGTTAATGTACGTGGCATTTTTTCTTTAATCAGGCGAATTCCTTCTACCGTTTCAAGTGCTGAGCCAATATACTGCTCATCTCCCGTTCCTACTGGGAACATTAATGGGTCAAAGATAATATCTTCAGGAGCAATACCCCACTTTTCTGTTAACAATTTATAGGAACGTTCAGCAATCTCAAGCTTGCGCTGTCGATCAACCGCCATGCCTTGCTCATCAATTGTCCCCACTACTAAAGAGGCACCATATTTTTTCACTAGCGGTAAAACTGCGTCAAAGCGCTCCTCGCCATCCTCTAGGTTTATAGAGTTAATGATTGCTTTTCCTTGAGAAAACTTAAGTGCTTCCTCAATTACTTTTTCATCTGTCGAGTCAATTACAAGAGGTACTTTTACTTTTTTTACAACCTCCTGCATAAAGCCACGCATATCTTCTAGTTCATCGCGGTCAGGGTTTGCTAAACAAATATCGATAACGTGTGCTCCATTTTTCACTTGGGCACGCGCGATTTCTGCAGCTTCTTCAAACTTCCCGTCAATAATTAAATTTTTAAACTTACGAGAACCGATTACATTTGTCCGTTCTCCAATAAATAACGGACGCATAGAATCGTCATACACCAATGGCTCGATACCTGAAACTACATGACCATGTGTGGCATCTGGTAATTGACGAGGCTGTTGGTCCTTTAGCACTTCTCGAATAGCAGCAATATGTGCTGGAGTTGTACCACAGCAGCCTCCTACAATATTTAGCCACCCTTTTTCTGCAAAGCCTTTTAGCTTTTGTGACAGCGATTCAGGTGACTCATGATAGCAGCCTTCCTCGTCAGGTAAGCCTGCATTCGGGTAACAGCTAATATAGCCTGTTGAAAGCTCTGCAAGTGAACGGATATGATCCGTCATAAACTCTGGTCCAGTTGCACAGTTTAAGCCAACTGATAATGGCTTAATATGCTCGATGGAAATGTAAAAAGCATCAATTGTTTGGCCGGCCAATGTTGTTCCCATCGGTTCAATTGTTCCCGATATCATCACAGGTAGCTCTTTTTCAGTTTCCTTAAAAGCACGAGATACCCCCAATGTTCCTGCCTTAACATTCAACATATCCTGACTAGTTTCTAGCAACAGAACGTCGGCTCCAGCTTCGATTAATGCCTTGGCCTGAACATAGAAGTTTTCCTCTAACTCATCAAATGTAATACCACCTGTAACCGACAAGGTTTTTGTAGTTGGTCCCATAGCCCCCGCTACAAAACGTGGCCAATCGGATGTAGAAAACTCATCTACTACTTTGCGTGCAATTTCCACAGCACGTGTATTGATTTCTTCTGCCTTTGCACCAAGATCATATTCATTTAATACAAGTGGTGTACTTCCAAATGTATTTGTACAAATAATATCTGCTCCAGCTTCTAAATATTTTCTATGAACTTTTTCAAGCACATCTGGTCTAGTTAGCACGAGATTTTCATTACAGCCATCATATTCCTCGCCGCCAAAATCCTCTGCTGATAAATTTTCATTTTGTAGCATTGTACCCATTGCGCCATCAAGAATTAAAATTCGTTTCTCTAGTTGTTCTTCAATCAAGTGCTTAGCCATTTATACTTACCCCTTTTTTCTGTTCATCCAATTGCTCAATAAATTTCATCAATTCTAGTGTCATGTCATAGCGTAAAAATGGTGTGATGAGGTAAATACCATTGAAATATTCCGCTGCTACTTCTACTAATTCCTTCGCAATTGCAATTCCTTCTAGTGTTGCGCGTTCTTTATCATCGCCACATGCCTTCATACGGGCTAATACATCATCGGATAGTTTGATACCTGGCACTTCATGATGTAAAAACTCCGCACTTTTATAGCTCGTTACTGGCATAATGCCTATATAAATCGGTGTTTCTAAATGCTTTGTCGCCTCGTAAATTTCCACGATTTTTTCCTTTGTATAGACAGGCTGCGAAATAAAATAATCTGCCCCATATTCAATTTTCTTCTCTAATCGAGATACCGCGCGATCTAGTACACGTACATTAGGATTAAAGGCAGCCGCTACAGAGAAATTCGCCTTTTTACGAAGTGGTTTCCCAGAGAACGATACACCTTCGTTTAACTGTTTTATTAATTGGATTAGCTCCATTGAAGATACGTCATAAACGCTTGTGGCCCCTGGGAAATCGCCCACCTTCGTCGGATCTCCAGTCACTGCTAAAATATCGTGAATGCCTAGTGCGTTTAATCCCATTAAATGTGATTGAAGTCCAATTAAATTACGATCTCGGCATGTTATATGAGTTAACGGTCTTACCCCGTGTGTTTCTTTCAGTAAGGCACCCATTGCGACATTACTAATCCTTGGAGAAGCAAGTGAATTATCTGCCATCATGACTACATCTGCGCCTGCCTCATATATTTTTCTTGCTCCTGCAATAAAGCCTTCGATTTCTAAATGTCTTGGTGTATCTAATTCCACTATAACTGAGCGTTCACGTTTTACTTTTACATGTAATGGTTCATAATTTGCTGGCTCAGCCTCACGGACAATCTCTACTTTTTCTGGCTTTGCATACTTTTCTTCGACTGGGGATAACTCCTCTAAGTACTTTTTCGCTGCAGCAATATGCTTTGGTGTCGTACCACAGCAACCACCAATTAAACGTACCCCCTGATCACGAAGCTCTACAGCTGCTCGACCAAAATAATCTGCCTCCGACTCATAAACGACACGGCCATCCTCTACATCAAGAAGAGAAGCGTTCGGATACGCTGACATAAATGCTTTCTTAGGAAGCTCTACACCTTCAAATGCTTGTATTGTATGGTGAGGACCTAAGCGACAGTTAACACCTACGAGATCAGCACCTAGAGCTTCAAGTTCATGTAAAGCGTTATTTAAGCTCATTCCATTTTGTAAAATTCCTGGTTCGTGCATTGAAACTTGAGCAATAATCGGTAATTTCGTTTTAGCTCGTAGCATTGCTAAAGTCTCTGTTAATTCTTCAAAATCATAATATGTCTCAAGTAAAAGGCCATCTGGATTTCCTGCAAGTAAAACGGTTGCCTGCTCATCAACTGTTGCTAAAATTTCCTCTAACGTTGCATCGCTTTTTCGAATACCACGGATTCCCCCAATAGTACCTAAGACAAATTGTCCACCTTCTGCCGCTGCTCGTTTTGCAATCGTTATAGCAGCTTCATTAAACTGCTGCACACGAGATTCTAATCCATAGCGGGCTAATTTTATGGCATTAGCTCCGTAAGTGTTCGTTTGAATAATATCGGCACCTGCTGCTATATACTCTCTATGAATCTTTTCAATTAATTCAGGTCTTTGTATATTCATTTCCTCATGGCAATACTCCAAGCCATAGCCATATAAAACTGTACCAATTGCACCATCTGCTGTAAGAACATGCGTTTTCAACCTTTCAAGCAATCCCATAAAACTAGCCTCTCTTCCTTTATTTATGAAAATAAAAAAGCCTTCTTTTACAAAAAAAGAAGGCTTTAACGTTTCGTCATTGTTTTTCCTTCTCATCTTCGACACTACGGTCCTCTGGATTTAGCACCTGACAATAAGTTGGTTGCTGAAGCTTCATAGGGCCAGTCCCTCAGCTTCTCTTGATAAGAATGTTGTATGAATTTTTTAAATAATTAAAAGAATCATATCGTTTACGAACGATTGAGTCAAGACTATTTCACAGAACAGAGGTAAAACTTCACGAAAAATACCAGATTTTGATTTAAATCAAACAATTACGATAGTTTTTCAGCAAGCTCCTCACCAATTTTTTTACCATTTTGAATACACGCACCTATGCCTACTCCGAAATAAGAGCACCCCGCTATTGATAAATTCGGATAGTTTTTCTCAAGCTCTTGTACGAGACCTTGCAACGCTTCACGATGTGCCAAATCATACTTTGGCATTTGGTCGATCCATTTTGTCACGTCCACAATTGTTGGCGTTTCCTCAATCCCCAAGCTTTTTCTTACATCCTCTAGAGCAACCGCTGCTAACTCTTCATCTGACATCAAACGCAATCTCTCATACTCAGGGTTAATGCTCTTATAAAAAAGTCGTACAAGTAATTTTCCTTCTGCTGACGTGTGTTTCCACTTGCGACTTGTCCACGTTGCTGCATTACAAATAACATCCGAATTATGTGACACAATATAGCCTGTTCCATCCGCAGGTAATCTATTATCTGGTACATCAAACCCTAAGTAAATCGTAATGGCGGATGCAGTATTAAATTGTTCAAAATAGCCATTCAAAGATTCATCCTGCAATAAACTTTGTACCGCTTCATTTGGCAGTGCCATGACAACATGATTTGCTTCAATTATTTTACCGTTTGCTAATGTAATGGAGTACTGATTCTCCTGCTTTTTAACACTTGTAGTGGCAATCCCTTTTATAATTTCTACATCCGTTAATGTTTCTTCAAGTCGATCAATTAGTGATGATAAACCATTTTTAAATGAAATAAATTTTTTATTGGCTGCTTTCAAAAATTGTTCCCTGTTTGCATCAAAGCCTTTAATAATACTACCGTAATCGTTTTTGTAATCGATTAAATACGGTAAAGTGGAAGCAATTGAAAGTTGATATAAATCTCCCGAGTATACACCTGCAAGTACGGGCGCTATTTGGTTTTGAACAATCTCCTCACCTAAATAGTACGTTAAAAATTCCCCAATCGAACTTTCCTTTGTAAACGCTCCATTTGGCATGGTTAAATCCTTTAATGCTTCTTTTTTACCTTGCTCTGATACAAGCGTGCTTTCCTCAAGAGATTGTACGCTCATAGGAATACCAAACGTTGAATCTGCTGGGATAGCATGTAGCTCATTATTTGTGTAAATATACGAAACACCCGTTTCGTTATACACAAGATTTTGTTCAAAATTAAGTTCTTCTACTAACTCCCTAACACCTTTATGACGCGCTACTATAGAATCTGCTCCTGTTTCCATGATAAAGCCTTGTTCATGTGCAGAGTGAAGCTTACCACCAAGGTATGTATTTTTTTCAACGAGTACAAGCTTTACATTTAAGTTTTTCTCCTGAACTTGGCGTTGTAAATAATGCATCGTACACAAACCCGTAATTCCGCCACCTAATACAACAACTGTTTTCATATTAACCGCCCCTATTTTTAGTTCTTTATTTCAGTATAAACTTTTTTCATCGAAAATTACGTTAAACCCTTTACAAATTTAGCAAAAATGGAGCTATCCAGCGCATAGGATAGCTCCATTTTCTCTATGTTCAATTAGTATATATTGAATTTAACAGCATATTTTCACCGGCATCTTTTATCTACCTAGTGGATCGATCGTATATATTAACAGTTGATATAGTGATATTTATAGCTTTTCACTCCATTAATTTAAATTTTGTGCAAAGCTAGCTAGTTCTTCAGCGGAATTTTTCACTTCATTAAAAGCAATACCTAATTGACTTAGTACTTCTACTATTGCTTGTACTTCTTGTTCCATCTGTCCATTTTGTTCTTTGGCTTCGGTCATAGCGTCCAATATGTTAGTAAATTGACCTTCCGTTCGAACCATGTTTTCCTCACCAGAAGTTACCTCTTCTTGAATATTACTAAGCGAGTAAACAAGTTTATCAGTCCGCTCATTCGTTTTATGTAGTAAAGTCGCAACCGATGTGACAGATTCCTTTGTTTGAATCGATAGTTTTCTCACTTCATCTGCAACAACACTAAAGCCTTTACCCGCTTCTCCAGCGCGAGCCGCTTCTATTGCCGCATTTAAAGCTAACAAGTTCGTTTGATTAGCAATATTTGTCACAACATTCATAATCAATTCCATTTCCCTTGACATATCTGCCAACTGTGTAATATTTTCCGCTATACCATCAAGCGAGTTAATAATATTACTCATATTTTGCGATTGATTCTTTAATCGTTCACGACCTTCTAATGCCTGACTCTCAGCCATTGTCGACACTTGAAGTGAATTTTTTGCCAGTTGTTTAATTTCATCCGATTGTTCACTTAAGCGATAAAACGAATTGTTTGTTTCCAATGATATTGTGGCAAGACCTTCCGAAGACGCTACGATCTTTTTCTCTATTACTTCTTTTCTACGTTCTATTTTTTCATGATGTTGTTCAATGGTATGCTCAAAAGCCTCTAAAACTAACTGTTGCTCAAAATTAGATATCTTTGAGATAGCCCTAATTGTATTAAGTTGATCCATTGGATGATGAACATGTTCTTCAACTAAGTCTATAAATGATGCCGTTAAATCTTGAAAAGCACAAATATACCATTGTGTTTTAAGCCCTATATGTACATGTACTTTAGCAATTTTTACTCTTCTTTGATAAAAATCATCATTAATCGTACCATTAAACATTTCAATAATATGACGTCTTAAAGTAATTTTCAGCTTCTCTACAGAGCTATGTTTGTTAATAATATCTACTAGAGTACGTTCAGTTACAATCATTTCATAAAATCGATTAACAATGTTATCAATATTGCCTTCTACAAAAGGTTGAAAGGCTTTTAAATATTGTAAATCCCGCTTCGTCAATTTAAGCAAATCAATTTGCTTTTTTATTGAATGGCGATTCGCTATATCCATTTCTACAATGTATTGCTCTAAATCTAACGCCATTGTCTTTCTCTGTTTTTGAAAAATCACACATTTACCCTCTTTCATGCCGTGTACTTTTAAAAGCTGAGAAAAATTTTATTCCATTCACTAAAAAATAAAAAACATCACCATAACGTAGAGTTGGTTTCCATTCGAGCTAGGCGCCTTCCTGTGGAATTGTCATCCCTAACTTTTAGTGAGAACACCCTCAGGATATTAATATGTATTACTTATGACTCTATTTTTTGTTACGGGCTACAATCAACTAAAATTGGTAACTTTATATTAGCTATCGCTACTAACTGCCTTGCAAAATCCCTCATATACCTTATACATTTTATAAATAGCTGTCAATTTTCACAAATACATTTTTTTACATTAATTGAATAAAAAGTACCTGTTATCTTACTTATTATCTAAAACAGAAAAAAAGCTACCACAATACTTTTGGGTAGCTAATTGACATCATCTCTGTTTTTTTATGCCTATTTTTCCTTTGTTTTAGTTCGGGGTATTACCACTTTATTATATTGATATTTTCACGGCCAATTACAAATGATGATATATACCCATAAGACGCAACAAAATTAAAACTTAATATCTATCTCAAAAAGGGTGATAATTGAATCTAAAAACCTATTATTTTTTTTAATAAAAAATACTTATTTCCCTTTCAATTCTTGCAGTAAAATTACCGCTTCCTCACTTCCTGCATCTGCTGCAAGTCCATACCATTTTATAGCCTCTTTAATATTTCTAGCTATTCCTTCCCCTTTATTGTATATGTGCCCTAGTTGTAATTTTGCTTCCGAATCACCTTGAAGGGCGGCTTGTTTAAACCAATGAATACCTTTTTCAATATTCCGTATACCTGTTAACCCTTGGCTCCAAATAAAGCCCAAATCATAAAAGGCATCGACATGATATTGCTTCGCTGCTCTTTCATACCAATATAATCCATGGTTCACATCTTTCTGTTGCCCTAACCGACCCTCTAGATAGATTCCTCCAAGCCTATATTGTGCCTCAACATAGCCTACTTCAGCAGATTTTTTATAATAGCTACAAGCTTGCTCCTCGTCTTTGTCGACTCCTAATCCCTGCTCGTATATAATTCCGAGTGTAAACATGGCCTCTGCCACACCTTGTTGTGCGGCAAATTCGAACCACTTCTTCGCAAGTACCAAATTTTCTGGCACTCCCTCACCGTTAAAATACATATCCGCTAAATTATTCGCGGCATCTGGATGCCCTTGCTTTGCTGCAGCCTCGTACAGCGAAAAAGCCATGTTATAGTTTTCTTCTACACCTATACCTTCAAAGTGAAAATTACCTAGAGCATATTGTGCATCAGCATTATCTTGTGATGCCGCTAACTCGAACCACTTCACAGATTTTTCTGGTTGGAAATGTGTCCCATCGATTGCACTATAATATTCACCAAGTTGAAACTGTGCATCCGCATCCTGTTCCTCGATGGCATCTTTGTACAAGTCAATGATTACTTCATGATCAAGATCTTCTTCGTCAAATGCTTCAACTTGCTCATTTTGATGAATAAAATACCATTCCAATATATCAAGTACATCATCAACAACTTCAACGCAATTAGCTAACTTCTCCAATGAAGAAATTTGCCAAATGAAAATATAGATAGGGAGTGGAATTGCTTCACGCAGTAAATCATCATATTCAGCTAAAAGCGTTAGCACATTCTCCTGTACTGACTGTGTCTGTTCTGGATGTATTATTTGTAAATGTCGTTGTTGTTTTTTTTTCAATAATCCCTGCACAACTCGATATACAATTTTGTGCAAGGCTGCTAACTGTACTTCTTTGACTGCTATCAAATCAATATTTTGCGCAAAACACGTATCTTGTGTTTGCGCGAGCTTTTGTAGGGACCCTATTCGCTCTTTATTTTTTTTTGCTAAAAATTGCCCATACATTCGTTTCCCCCCTCGCACACTACTATCAATTTCGCCTTGGCATAATTGTTGTTGCTGTCGCTACGTTGCACTGCGCTTTCGCACAGAAAACATTTTGTTGCTGTCGCTACGTTGCACTGCGCTTTCGCACAGAAAACATTTTGCTGCTGTCGCTTCGTTGCACTGCGCTTTCGCACAGAAAACATTTTGTTGCTGTCGCTTCGTTGCACTGCGCTTTCGCACAGAAAACATTTTGTTGCTGTCGCTTCGTTGCACTGCGCTTTCGCACAGAAAACATTTTGTTGCTGTCGCTTCGTTGCACTGCGCTTTCGCACAGAAAACATTTTGTTGCTGTCGCTTCGTTGCACTGCGCTTTCACACAGAAAACATTTTGTTGCTGTCGCTTCGTTGCACTGCGCTTTCGCATAGAAAACATTTTGTTGCTGTCGCTTCACTTTCACTACAGAAAACATTTGCCGCTGTCGCACAGATCAATTGCCACAGGACGTGGCACTCTTAGACTGAATGGAAATAAAATGCACCTTGCCACTATTATATGGAAGACAGCTATATATTGGTTACACATATGCTCTCAATATTAAGCCAATAAACAATGTAATAAACAAAAAGACAGTGACATGAATCCATTTATACATTTCTAATAAACCAATAAATTCACGAGTAAATGCATTAGGTACATAATAAAAGGCTGTCTTTGAACCAACACCTTGTGCATCAAGCTTCGCCTTTTTGGCATAAATACTTGCACGAAAAACATGAAAATTATTCGTTACGAATAAGGATCGATATTTTTTCCCCTGAGCATGTTTATCCATAATTTCTTTTGAGAATGCCATATTCTGCTCAGTATTTGTCGATTGATCCTCCATAAATACTTTTTGAGACGGTATTTGATGTTCGTCAACTATATATTTTTTCATGGCATATGCTTCTGATACTTTTTCATCATTTCCCTGTCCACCTGAGACGATAATATAAGGTCGTTCATCATATTTTTGAAACTGCTTTACTGCCTCGTTTAAACGGCTAGCTAAAAGCGGCGGTACCTTATCTCCGATTAGTCCTGACCCTAACACAATAATATAGTTAGGCTCATAAAAGATAGGCGTAAAATGATATAGAGTAGCGTAGGCCATTATGCTTGTATATAAAAACATTGTATAACCGAAAACCAAGAACCCATAGAAGAAAAGAATATGCCAAAGATCATTTTCTATATTCATAAAAATCACAAATACATACCAAATCATCATAATAAAAAAACTCAAACCAAAAACAGCTAACAATAGATTTCGTACTTTACGCCCTTCTTTTTCAAGTAAAACTTTACTATTAAAAAACGTAGCTATCGATAAAATAAACATTATACTCGGGAAACTTCCAAGTATTACGACTATACCCATCTTCGACACAATCCCCTGCTCATTCGGGAGAAATACAGGATGACTAAGTATATTGCCTAAAATAAATAACCCTACAAAACCAAGAACTACTGCATTGAAAAAACGTCTTCTTTCCGTTATATAAAAAATTAAAAAAATTGAAATTAATAGTAGTAATGTTGAAATCATCGTTTCACTCCTTTCTTTCCATATACCCTTTTTAAGGCTTATCCTCTTCACTCGAGATTGAATTCCGTTCCTACTAGGGGCGGACGTCCAACCTCCACTACAATTAACGATATAAGTAATGCATGTCCAACATTTGGATTAACATTGTCACTACTTGTTCAAATTTGTGCATATACCTAAATTGATGAAAGCGTTTATTTTATTTTTCGAGATGGTTCATGTAAAATTACTATTAGATTAGTTTATGACAAAACTAAAAATTATATTGGAGGAATGTAAGTAATGAAAAAAATTCTTGCCGCTCTTTTTGCAGCGACACTTATGTTTGCAGCTGTAGGTGCAACATTGTTCATCTCAGATACACCAACTGCAGAAGCTAAATCCTATAAGTCAGGTAAAAAAGGCTTCTCAAACAATAATAATAACAATAGCTCAAATTTCCAAAAATCTCAGGATAAATCTAAAGATCAAAATAATGCGACAACAAATAAAAGCACAAACAAAACGGATTCAACAGCTAAGAAAGGTGGCTTCTTCTCAGGCGGTCTTATGAAAGGCTTAATGCTTGGTGGCTTAGCTGGCTTATTATTCGGAAGTCTTTTCAGTGGTATGGGTATGCTTGGTAATATTTTAGGCTTATTAATTAACGTTGCAGCCATCATGGTTATCATAATGCTAGTTGTAAAAATTGTTAATATGTTTAAAGATAAAAAGCGTAAAGAGGAAGCACAATGGCACAAATAATTAATGAGCAAGATATTATTAATGCAATTTGCTTATCTCAGGCTTACTATAAAAACATTCGCCCTGAGGATGTACTTGTAGAACTAACATACGATGATGACGCGGGCTTCGGTGCAGAAGTTGAAACGAATGGTCAAGTCGAGATGTTCAATACATCAGCAATGATTGGCGCACTACGTGTATGGATTAAAGACGTCCTACATGGTGATCCATTTTCAACAGGAATCGAATTAGTCTTAGACGATGAAGAAGGCATCATTGCTAAACTATCATAAATAAGTAAAGAATAGCAGTTCAGTAAATCTTATAGATTTATTGAACTGCTTTTTTATTTTTTCAGACGTTTTATTGCTTGTTCTTTCTTTTCTTCCTCAATTGTAAAATCGACTATTGACCTGCCGAGCATTAATAGCGTAATAAACATGACGCCTGTTCCAACGATTAAATAAATCATCGTAAATATCTTTGAAAAATTACTAGTAGGATACAATCCCGTCTCAACACCGGTTGGAATTAAACTCACTACTGCAAAATATATGGCATCAATCCAATACCACCCTTCCGTTCCTTTATAAAACATTGTCCCTGAAAGAATGATAAAAAATAATGTTGTAAACAAAGATAGAAACTGTGGACGCTTGAATGACTTCCACATGCCTACTAACAATCTTTTCGCAGATAAAATAAATGACAGCATCGCATTCTCCTTTGATCCATTTTCGCTTCAGCGTTATTACAATTCTAAATTGACTCATCATCAACTTATCCATATTGCATACTTTTCAACAAATTTCATCCCAACTTTTGATGATAACCACCTAAATTGTACTAGATATCCATTCAATAAAAATAACATATGTAAACATCTATAGGTAGAGGTTTCTATCCAGAGCCTCTACCTTGATTGTTTCACTTCTTTAATAAACTATTAAAATTCACAAATATTTTTGCTGCATGGCTACGCTTTGTCAAAGCCCCTGGTGAATATTTTCCTTCACTACCTATAATAATGCCTTGTTCATACAACATTGTTATTGCATGTTTTGTTTCTTCATCATAAGAGGCAATGTCAGAGAATGGTGCTTTTCCTTTCACAGCATAAGGTTGCTTTTGTTGATGTTCGTAAGCACGTCCAATCATTACCGCTAATTGAGCGCGAGTAACCGGCATTCCTGGGTTAAACTTCCCATCAATCCCCTTAATTAGCCCATATGCATAAGCTGCTGCAATTTCTGATTGCATCCCGGCATCATAGCTTGCGATATCTGTAAATGGTGCCTGTTCCTTTGTCGTTAAACCGAGACTTCTAACAAGCATCGTAGCGGCCTGTGCACGAGTAACATTTTGCTCAGGTCTAAACGTACCATCTGGATAACCGTTCATAATACCCGCTTCAGCTGCCTTCAATATAAACTCCTTTGCCCAATGATTTTCTATATCAGTAAAGCTTAAAGTTCTTCCTGTAGTAAAAGTAACTGTTGGACTTTGAACACTTTCATTCCCAGCCGCATCAACTGCTTTAACGGCTATCGTATACGCTGTATTCGCTATTAAATTATCCAAAGTTTTAGTGGGTATTGCAGCATCTTGTGTAAATGTTTGCTTACCGTTTACATATACTTTGTAACTAGTGACACCTACATTATCCTTTGCTTCCTGCCAGCTTATTTTTACCGTTGTACTATCCATCATGTTTGCTTGGATCGTTTTTGATACATCCCATAACGTACTTGTTTTAATTGCTGGTAAAAATGCCTCGTTCGCTACTGCTAAATATCCTGCTTCACTTAAATGAATATTATCAGGGTTTGGTAAATAGCTTGGAACATCTTTTGCTACAATATTGTATGTCGGTACAAAAATGGCACCTGCTTTTTCAGCAGTTGTTTTTATCGTTGCATTCATAACTTTTAATAGCATTTTAAATTGTTGCTGTACATCCTCACTATAGTACGGAAAAGAATTATAATAGCCCATCACATAAATTTGAGCATTAGGATTAAGCTTCTTAATTTCTTCTAAAATAGCAGCTATATTTTTTATTGCTCCCTGGGAAGCTTTTAGCATCATTGCTGCATTAATGCCTGTTGTCTGCGATTCTTCTAAAATAGGTATTAAATCATTGGCACCTACGGTTAGTGTAATAATTTCAGCCTCTTTAATAGATGTGCGAATCTTTACCTTCTCGCTTGGATAACCGAATCCTACCACTGACTTTTCCACATTATCTTGTATATCCTTTAATACATCATTCGTTGTATAGCCTGAATTGGCAAAACCCTTATTATAAGAAGTAATTAACCCATCTTGTTGTAAAGCTTGTGCAACAAAATCCGTGTAACCTAACCCGATCATACCAACCTCATTCATACCATGTGCTAAGGAATCACCCAGTGCTACATAATCTGCTTGAACTACCCAACTTGGCGCTATGTAGTCTCTTTGTTCCTCAGCATTTACACCTATTGGTACTACTAATTGACATGCCAGAATGCTAGCCGCTAAAAAACGAAATTTCTTTGATAATTGCACACTCTCACCCCTCCAATTTTTACTAATTACTATTTTAATATACAGGAGATGGAAATGGGCTAAAAAAGGATAATTGTTTTTTTAGTGTTCATCACCAAAAGTTGTGATGATATTTGTTAAAATGTACGCCATGTCTTCGTTCCGGCTGGGCGACTCCTTGGGAACAGTGAACTGTGCCAATGGTGATGAACCTTTTTTATTCCAGCTGAACCTTCCCATAAATGCCGCCACCACCCACTTCGATTGCCAATTGCCCCATTCTTGCTAAATCAATCATCTTGGCAATTTTATGTGGCACGATTTGTTCAAGTTGTTCTAGCGTAACTCGATGCAAGATGTTCATCTCTGTACCAAATGCTTGTACTAATCGTTCCATCATTTTCGGCCCTAATCCTGGAATAAAGTCTAGTGGTACTTGGTGAATATATGGTGGTCGTGCACGTTTATCAGTTACTTGTTCCGAAAGCTCCTTTATGCGTGTTGCAACCCCTTTTATAATTTGCGTGCTTTCACAGTTTGTACAAATTGTTGCCGAGTTGCTGAGTTGCTCACCACATTTTGCACAGACGGTTTGATGATATTTACCAAGCAAAGGATTTAAGCCATAGTTGGCTGTTACTGCTCGACCTTGTTGCTCATGAAGCGCCATCTTTAATTCTGTAAAGTTCGCATTAGAAAGTCTCAATTTTTGATACTCACGTGCAATTTTCCCAAGTGAATGTGCATCAGAATTGCTGACAAATGTATATGCTTGCAGCTCACTAATGTTACTCACCATATCAGTATTAGAGCTTAACCCAAGCTCTATCGCATCTATAAGCTGAGGGTCAAAAACTTCTGTTAAACTACGATGTACACCTTTACCGAACAAACTTTTAAATGGAGTAAAGACATGAGCGGGAATAAAAAGACCTCCTAATTCACGCACCTTTTGCTGCAATGTTCGCCCATCACAATAAATTCGCTGAGAGCTTAAATGAATATTTTTCATATGATTAGACATCCAGTTTGAAAATTCCCTCATAAGCGAAAGTGTTGGAAAATAAGTAAGCACATGGATGGGTCCAAGGCAATGCTGATCATAAATCTCAATTTCAGAACCTGGAATAAGTGTAGTTTCTTGAAAACGAAGTCCTCCCTGTTCCAGCTCCTTCAGTTCGCCCTGTTCTATCATCTTTTCCATTTCATCCATTACTTCTGGTGAATGACAATCAATAATCCCGATAATTTCTAGTCCCTTTTTTGTGCTTGAAATCTCTAAAATTCTCGCTAGTGTTAACGTTTTACTGCCAGTTATTTTAACAGCACGTCCACTTGAAGTGCGTCCAATATGAATATGTAAATCTGCATAGAAATCCTGCATCATTGTAACCCCCTATACACTCTTTAAGTGAAATAAAAAAACCCTACATTGCTGCAAGGCATTTTATTCGTAATTATGATGGATGATTGCTGTTAGTGCTATTATTTGACTCAAAGGCACCCGAGCCCTGTGATGGCATCGTTGAAGAATCATATGCTACTAAGGTCACTCCAATGTTCTTTTCTAACTCATTAATTCTTTTAAGCTGTTGCTGATCTAGTTGCGCAATCTTTATCTCTTCCATTTTTTCATCAAATCCTTTCACGAATAAAGTTCCCTAAATAAGAAACATATATACACAGAAAAAATGACTGATTGTCAGTCATTTTTTTATTGACTTTGTTTAAGCTATTTTGTAACATAATAAATAAGCAGGCTAAAAGCGAGGGATTCCATGTCAAAAGAAGAGAAAATTATTCAAGCTGCAATTGAAGTTTTTCGTGAAAAAGGAATTGAAAAGACTAAGGTTTCAGATATCGTAAAAGCGGCGGGTATTGCGCAAGGGACATTTTATCTTTATTTCCCATCACGGCTTTCAGTTATGCCAGCCATTGCAAAAGTTATGGTTGAGAAAATTATTGCTGCTATAAACGATGGTATTTCAACACAGGCACCTTTTGCAAAGCGGCTTGAAAAGTTAGTAGATATTGTTTTTTCACTAACAGAGGAATATCGAGATGTATTTGCACTTATCTATGCCGGTATTACACAAACCGAGCATATGAAAGAATGGGAAAATATATATGCTCCCTATTACGAATGGATGAATAATTTCTTATACGAAGCTCAACAAGAAGGAACAATACGCGAATCTTTAAACACTACACGTTCTTCTAAACTTATCATCGGTCTAGTAGAATCTGCTGCTGAACAAATTTATTTGTACGATGACATTGAAGAAGAAACAATTAGACTTCAAAAGCTTGAGCTCCTCAACTTTTTACATCATGCACTCGATTTACGTCACGCCTAAGTGACGTTCTCTTTTACACTAAAATGACTGATTGTCAGTCATAATCTTGGATAAATGAAAGGAATAACTATGCAAAAAGATTGGATTTATGTTGGATTAACTAGTTTGTTTGAGTTGTTTTGGATATTTGGTTTTAATGTTGCCAGTGCTTGGTGGCATTGGATTATTATTGTGTCCTTAATTGCGTTGGATTTTCATTTCTTGTCGAAGGCTTGTGAAAACCTACCTACTGGCACAGTTTATGCGACTTTTGCAGGGGTCGGTGCGATTGGTACTACATTAATGGACATTTTTATTTTCGACGGTGAGTTTAATACGATTAAAGGAATTTTCATGTTTATTTTAGTATTAGGTGTTATTGGTCTTAATTTAGCTGATAATCCTTCAAAAGAGTATGAAGAAAAGAAAGGAGCTAATGCATAATGGGCTGGTTACTTGTTTTATTAGCCGCAATTTCAGAAATTATCGGTGTTGTAGGTTTACGCTTTTATAGTCAGAACAAAACTATACGTAATTTATTAATATATGTAGGCGGCTTTGGTATGTCCTTTGTGCTTTTATATACATCCTTTAACTATCTACAGTTAAGCATTGCCTATGTAGTGTGGATTGGTATTGGTACAGTTGGGGCTGTTCTCGTGAATATTATATTCTTCGGTGAATCTAAAAACCTGACTCGAATTATTAGTATCATCGCCATTATCATTGGTGTAGCAGGTTTAAAAGCAGTATCTTAATTTAACTTCAATTCTCAGTAAGGTAAATGAGTCATTAAGCTTATAGCCCATTGGCAAAGCGAGGGGTTGATTTCCGTTCCGACTGGGCGCTTTGTAGCTGACGCTTCTCTTTCGCACAGTTCAAACATTGTAGCTGACGCTTCTCTTTCGCGCAGAGCAGAGCTTCCTGGGGGCGTCCGATGAGCAGCCGCTTGGGGCAACAGGATGTTGGTCACGAAGGCGTTATCACAGGACGTGATGCTCTTAGCCTTCGTTCCCCTACTTGCTCGCTCCAGGGTTTTGGCCCAACAGATGTTTTTTGCGCAAAAGCGTAGTGCTAACGAAGCGGCAGCGAGTCACGGAGGCGTTGCCACAGGGTGTGATGGTTTTAACCTTCGTGACTCTATTGCTGATCCCCAAGGAGTCGCCCAGTCGTAACGAAGATCAACCACAATTTATAGAGATAAAAAGAAACCCCAGCATTGTTTATCTAAGCGAGAGCGAAGCGTCAGCATATGTTTTATCTGTGCGAAAGCGTAGCGACAGCAACAACAAATTTTTCACTTTTCTATATACATTTTTACTTTCAAATCTCTCCATAACAATATGTATCAATCATTTAACTTCCTTCGTGAATTGCTCTGGGATATACGTTAAATATGGCTTACCTGTAAGTGGATGTGTTTGAATATCGGCATAAACCCCAAATACATCTTTTAATAATGCCGGTGTAAGTACTTCTTCTGGCGTGCCAAAACAAACTATTCGACCTTGCTGTAAAACATAAATTTGATCGCAATACATAGCCGCAATGTTTAAATCGTGGATTGCAGCAACAACTGTTAATTGTAAGGTTTGGATTAGATCCATAAGCTGCAATTGATGCTGAATATCTAGATGATTTGTTGGCTCATCTAAAATAAGCACTTGTGCTTGCTGAGCAAGAGCACGGGCAACCATCACACGCTTTTTTTCGCCACCCGAAAGAGAATTATAGCTACGTTTCTCTAAATGAGCGATACCCGTTTGCTTCAGTGCATCCTTTACGATTTGAAAATCTTGCTCTTGATCAAGCTCCAATAGTTTTTTATGAGGTGTTCTCCCCATACTCACTAAATCATGCACTGTAAAATCGAATAAGACCGGTGTTTCTTGACTCACAACTGCTAGATTTTTAGCTATGTTTTTACTCGATTGCTTTAGAATATCTTGTTCATTTAATAACACTGTTCCACTTTCTGGTTTTAATAAACGATACATATTCTTTAATAGCGTTGACTTCCCACTACCATTAGGACCGATCAACCCAACAAATTGCTTGTCCTTTATTTGAACATTTACTTCATGTAATATGCGTTCATTAGAAATGGAGAATGATATTTGTTTCGCTTCTAATGTCATATATTTTTAATCTCCTTCACCGAAAGAATAATTGTTACGACGTAGCAGCCAAATGAAAAATGGACCTCCACAAAAAGCCGTGATAATTCCTATCGGCATTTCCTCAGGGGCAATTAATATTCGAGCAAGTGCATCTGCCCAAACTAAAAAGATCCCCCCTAATAATGCGCTAATCGGTATGACATACTTATGATTTGAACCTACAATTAGCCGTACAATATGTGGAATGATTAAACCAACAAATCCAATTGAGCCACTTACAGCAACTAGCACACCCGTTAATAATGATACTAATAAAATAAGCTGTATTCGAAATTGTTGTAAGTTAACCCCTAATGTAACTGCTGCTTCTTCTCCAAGAAGTAATAAATTTAAGCTGCGATAGTTGAGCCATAACAAGGCAAATACTACAAAAAAAATGACTGCCGGAATTACAAGAATACTCCATTTCGCACCTGCTAGGCTTCCTAGCATCCAAAACATGACTGCCTTCATTCCCCCCTCTTGCTTCGACAGCATTAAGATAAAATTTGAAATAGCAGATAAAATAAATGACACCGCCATCCCTGAAAGTAAAAGTCGAAAGACGGACACTCTACCGCCAATATGTGATAAGAAAAAAACTAACCCCATTGCTGTGAGAGAGCCTAAAAAAGCTGATACGGAAAGAGCATAAACGCCCAGAAATGAAAAGGCACCTAAAATGATGACAGCTGTGGCACCAACCGTCGCTCCAGAAGAAATCCCTAAAATATATGGTTCTGCAATTGAATTACGAACGAGTGCCTGAATAGCTGCTCCTGCAATTGCCAAGCCTGCTCCGACGATAGCAGCGAGTAATACACGAGGAGCCCTTATTTGCCAAATGATAATTTCCTGTGAACGACTCCAATCTTGTTCGATTGAGCTTTGTATAATAGGAATTTTAGAAAGGATAACCTTCCATACATAAAGTGGTGTAACGGAAACCGATCCAACCATAATTGCAATAGTCATTGAAATTATAAGTACTAGAAGAAGGGTCATTGAAAGTAACATAAATTTTCTATTCATCTGTTTATTAACTCCTAATCACTAAACATTAATTTCATCTAGACGTAACTGTAGCTGATACTTTGCTAACATTTACAGTACGAAGATAAATGAAAGAAAAAAGGGTATTCCATGCAAATGCGCATGGAAATACCCTAGAATCAATTATGCCTGGCATAATTGCGTCTTTCAGCGTGTGTTTGGACACCTCTAAAAGAGATTAAACAAAGTTAGATTTACTCCTACTATTGTCCGTAATCGCTTTCATCCTCGTGGGCATTACAGGAATAACTAAATGGCAGGTCTCCTGGCTTCGAATCAATGTACCTATGATTGCCTTCCCATTCTAAAACAGTGGCTAAATCATCATAGAACTCCTCGTTACAGTTGCGGGACAGCGTCGGATTTGCACCGATTTCCCTTTTAAGTGACACATTGTACAAGATGTCACACCATTAGTATCGAATGATTTAAAATTATGACAATTCTATCATATATTTCAATAGTTAGTCTATACTATCAATCATTTATCAAGTCACGAAACACCTTTACGTTAACTAAAAGAAATAATCAAGTTGACACAAAAACTTTATTTTTTTACACTATTATTATCAACTTTACTTTTTAGGGGTGAAATAATGACAACCGTTGCGGAACATACACATCAAAAATTAAGAACAGTAGATATTGCATACATTGGACTATTTTCAACATTAATGATGATAGGAGCTAATATTACGTCCATTGTACCTTTCATGGTTGTTGGCGGAGTACCGATCACATTGCAAACATTTTTTGCTATTTTAGCGGGACTTATTCTCGGTAGTAGAAAAGGGGCTCTCGCTTGTACTGTTTATATGTGCATCGGTTTAGCAGGCGCACCTGTATTTGCACGATTCAGCGGAGGCTTTGGACAAATTTTAAGTCCTACATTTGGTTTCATTGTCACTTTTATATTAGCTGCATTTGTCGCAGGGCTTATTGTAGAGCGCAGTGGAACGAAGAAAAGCTATGTAGTTGCTGCATTAGTTGCAACTGCAATTAATTATTTACTAGGGACAAATTGGATGTATTTTGCCTATAAGCTATGGGCTAGTGCGCCTGATGCTTTCAATTATAAAATAGCATGGCTTTGGATGATGCCCCCTTTGCCAAAGGATATTATTTTAGCTATATTCGCGGGTATTTTTGCATACCGTCTTCAAAAAGTTTTAAAAATAATCCCAATTAAATAAAGAGATAAAAAAACTGTCCAAAAGTATATAGCGTACTTAATTGGACAGTTTTTGGTTCATCACCAAAAGTTGTGGATGACTTTTGTTAAAACGTATACTATGCAAATAGTTGATTGTAGTGGAGACTGGGCGACTCCTCGGGGATCTGCAATAGTGGAACGAAGGCATGTTTTAACTGCGCGAAAGCGAAGCGGCAGCGGCAAATGTTTTAACTGCGCGAAAGCGAAGCGGCAGCGGCAAAGCACCCAGTCGGAACGAAATCAACCACACGTTTTGGTGCTGATCCCAGTTTTTTATTTTTAAACGTATTTTTTCATCCAGTTTAAGAAGTTATCAATAACTACATCTAGGAATTTGATAGTACCCTCATCTGTTAAATTGCCTTCAGCATCAAATTTAGTGTGTACTGCACCAATATAAACATCATTGCCACTAAGTAAAGGTGAATTTACTCCAGGTGAGAATAAAATATCTCTTAAGTGTAATTGTGCTTTAACAGTCCCTAAGTTACCCATAGATGCGCCCATCATGAATGATGGCTTGCCAATCATTACTTTATCAACGCGAGATAACCAATCGATGGCGTTAACCATAACACCTGGCACTGTACCATTATATTCTGGAGTCAGCCAAAGAACTGCATCCGCCTCTTTTACTTTTGCTTTAAAATTTAATACTGTTTGCGGTGCTTCATTTTCGATATCTTGGTTATACATTGGTAAGTCATTTAAGCTTAATACTTCAAGATCCAATTTCTCCGCATAACGCTTTTGAATAAATTTCGCTAACTGCAGATTATAAGATTCTTTACGGATACTACCTACGATTGCTACTACTTTCACAATATTTCCTCCTAAATGTGCATTAAATTTATTTTTGTAAAGCACTTTCATTTTATACCGACCTAATAATAGGTTGCAAATTCCTCAACTGGTTTACGATAACCACGCAAGCGGCGACTACTTTCTTTTTCCTTACCAATTGTAATCATTAGCACAATTTCTTGTGTTTCCGGGACATTAAAAAGGGCTCTCATTTGTTGCTGATCAAAGCCAATCATTGGACATGTATCCCATCCACGATTTTTGGCTGCCAACATAAATAACATAGCTGAAAGTGAAGCGTTACGAATGGCTTCCGCTTTCTTAAACTCCTCGCCGCGTTCTTCATAAAATTTTGTATTTTCTTCGACAAGATTTTCTAACTCACAAGCATTAATAATGCCTAAGTCTACCATCCCTTGACTAAGGTTAGCAGTATTTTTATAGGCTTCTTTATCTCCTAAAACCAGTATAACCGCTGAGGCTGAGTGCACTTTATATTGCCCGTATGCCGCTTCTCTTACTTTTTCTTTTTTTTCTTCATCTAAGACAACGATGTAATTAGCATGCTGTAAATTAAAGGCAGATGGAGCAAGTTTGACATCCTCCAAAATGGGACGTATATCTTCTTCGCTCATCTTAATGCCCTCTATAAAATTATTTGCAGAACGACGTTTATCTATTACCTTTACAAATTCCATCCAATTGACCTCCAATCATTTTCTTTTAAAATATGTAATTTCCATTCAGCGAGGCTTGTGTTTCTCTACTGAATGGAATGAAAAGTATTACTCTTATTCTTTATCGAACGTAATCGTACTTCTTACAGTATCTATAGGGCGAACAAGCTCTTCAATTTGTGCACGCTTTGGCTCTAAAAACGGTGGCAACGATAATTTTTCACCTAATGTTTCATAAGGCTCATCCCCCATAAATCCTGGGCCATCAGTAGCTAGCTCAAATAAAATTTGAGGTGCAACTCGCGCATAAAGGGATTCAAAGAAGTGACGGTTTACATAACCTGAAGTATGGAAGCCAAAGCTTTCAAATCGTTCAGTCCATTCATCTAATACAGCACGATCCTCTACGCGGAATGCCGCATGATGCACTGTACCGAAGCCTTGACGAGCTACTGGTAAAACTGCGTTAAACTCTACAACGATTTGTGCACCGTTTCCGCCTTCACCAACCTCAAATAAATGGAAATCTCCTTCCTCTGCAATTTCTGTAAAGAGCATCACTTTTTCTAGCACCTCTTTGAAATATTTTAAATTAGCAACTCTTACAAAAACCGGACCTAAGCCTGTAATTGCATATTCTAGAGGAATCGGTCCATCTTGCCATGGAGTGCCTGATGCAACGCCTGTATTGTTTTCATCAGAAATAAGTTGATATTGCTGATCATCAAAATCAACGAATGATAAAGTTTTCTTGCCAAATTGCTCTTGAATACCTGTATGTTTAACATTTAATCGATCAAAACGTTTTTCCCAATAGTCCAATGCCGCATCTGTAGGCACGCGGAATGAAGTTTTGGAAATTTCATTCGTCCCATGCACACCTTTTGGGATGTTTGGGAAATCGAAAAATGTCATATCAGTACCAGCACTACCTTTATCATCTGCAAAGAATAAATGATAAGTTTGGATATCATCCTGATTAACTGTTTTTTTCACTAATCGCATCCCTAACACATAAGTAAAGAATTTATAATTCTCTTCCGCACTACTTGTAATAGCAGTAACGTGGTGAATTCCTTTTAAATGATTCATTTTATGCTCCTCCTATTTATCTCGATTTCGAGATATATACGTAAAATTTTTTTATTTTTTATCTGCGTTTAAACCAACCTTTTTTAAAGACAGGATCATTGTGTCCATCTCCTGTTGATCTAATACTTCGAAAATCTCATTAATTTTTTGTTCATGTTTTGGAAATATTTCTTCCATCAATGTTTGTCCTTCATATGTTAATAAAACATATGTGACACGACGATCCTTTGGGCAAGCACGTCGATACACAAAACTTTTTTGTTCGAGCTTATCAATAACATACGTAATACTACTGCTTGCAATTAAAATTTTCTTTCCAATCACTTGAATTGGTTGCTCACCATGGTGATATAAAAACTCAAGTACTGAAAATTCGGTTTGATTTAAATCGTATTGAAGTAAATCTCTCTTTGTTGCATCCTGAATCGTTTGATACGCCCGGAACAATACCGTAAAAGCTTTTAAATTACGATTATTTTCCTTCATACGACTCCCTCTTTCCACTTACTTCGAATTTAATTATCTCTAATTCGAGATAATAATAACATATAAGCTGCTAATCAGCAATCCTTTTTACTATAATCACAAAAAAGGCATCCCCCTAAAATCAGGCGATGCCCTTTCATGTATAAATTATAGATTATTAATAGTAATGACGACCGCTGCTGTTTTGTTCAAAGGCAGCCTTTGCTAGACGAATTGTAGATATAGCTAAATCTGCATACGTCACTTTCTCAGTAGCATTGAATTTATTTTGCTGTCCATCTATTAGTCCCATTGCACTCGCTAAAGCAACATAACCTGAGTACGCTGGGTCAATTGAGCTTGCATCAGTAAAGTTTAATTTGTAAATGTCACTATGCTTAGCAGCACTCTCTAATTTTAGTACACGAACTAACCATTCGGCAAGCTCTTGACGAGTCAATGCAGTATCTACTGCAAATTGATCTGCAGGCTTTAAAATGCCCATTGTTACAGCTTGTTCAACAATTCCGTATAATGGATGCTTTTTGTCAATATTATCGAAGGATTGCTTATCTTTGTCTCTTCCATACGAACCGAAATCATATTCGTATGATAATGATTTAACTAAAATTTTCAAAGCTTCTCCCTTTGTTACGGCTGTATCAGCATTAAAGTTAGCTAGGTCTTTAACCTCTAACACGTTTTGGCGTAATAAATAAGTTAATTCTCCTCCAGCTGTAGGATGTGAAATGGCTGGTTTTTCTTTAGAATCATCAACTTTTAGAAGCCATTCACCAGTTGTTGCATCAATAATATTGAACAAGCTTCCATTATAAACCGGAGAGTATACTAAATCATAGTGGTGATTATCCTCGCCATCCTGTTTTGCATACTGTAGCTCCAATTTCAGCCCCTCATTGAACATTGCCTTTGCTTTATCAGCAGGAATAGCTTTGTTTACAGACGGCCAATTATCAATCTTGCGATTATTAACATTTAAAGAACTTAATTTTCCATCTGCACTGATACCAACGTAAATTTCATCCCCTACTACGGCAATGCCATTAACAATACGTGGGAAGGAGAAGTTATACTGTTTGCTGTATGTGTCATATTCTACATCTTCTATTGGTTTTGAATAGTTATGAATATATGACGGAGCCCACTCTTTTAAGTAGTCTATCGCTTTTGTTAATGCAGCATCTTTTGAAATTGGTTCTACTTTATCATCTATCTGCATGAATTCTCTACTTGTATCCCAGAATTTTGTAATCTCACCTGTTGCCTTGTTCACTTCTAGTGAACTGCCTGTGCCATAATTACCGAGATCATACATATAATTCACATCATAAATTGTTTCTCCATTTTCGTTTTCTCTTTCATTAACCGAATGAATTTGTAACTTGGCTTTGTCTGAATCAACTTTTAAAATAAACTTAGCTAACTCTTCAACTTCTGCTAATGTAATACCATTTTTTTTAGGTGCAAGTGGTTGCGATACAAGTTTTTCTACACCTTTTGCCTTTGGTACTTGAGAAGTGAAACCATTCATTGTTTGCCACTGCCCATTTATTGCATGTACACCATTGAAGCCTGTTGGTGGCATATACGCAAGCTTAGCAATAGCTTCGCCTGTTTGGTAGTTATAGTCAACCATATAACGTAACTCAACTGGCAGATTTTCTCGAACCTGTGCAAGGATGTCAGACTCATTCTTTTTCTGATCTAAGTTATCGAATGTTGCCTTGCTAGTTGATTCAGTATTACGATACATACTTGTAACTTCACCATTTGCTAGAACTGTAATATTGATAAACTCATCCCTAAGTGACACACCATTTTGTGTAGGCGAGTACATGAATGAATATGATATTGGTTCGGATAAAGGTCTACTATAACTAAAACCAAAGTCAATATATCTATTGTCTTCACGAAGCTTGTAATTCGCAGTGCTCGGCAATTTCTTTAATAAGTCTTGAGCAACTTTCTTTGCTTCACCCTCTGAATACTTCACTGGGTACAATGCTTCCGCTAAATTGACAGGCTGATAGTTGAAGTTTTCTAATTCCAAATCTTCGCCTTTAAAAGTAAAATCACCATAAATGTCTTTGCCATTGATTGTCTTACTAAAATTCAATTCATAGCGTATCGTTTTGTCATCACTAAAGTAGTGCGCTTCCCCCATTGAGAAATCTTTCTCTGTTGCAAAATTGAACTTGTCTGGGAATATTGTATTCAATTGCTTAATAAGCATACTTTTTGTTACTTTTGTTTCTGTTGAAGAAACTTGAATTGCAATTCTCTCTTGTGGTTCTTTTACATCTGCCGAAGCTTGTGCCATTGGCGAAATTACACCCACAGAAAATGCAGTAGACGCTAGTATGATACCTAACTTTTTAAACTTATCCAAAATATACCTCCTAAAATATCATTTTCCATAATTATAATATATATTTCCATAAATGGAAACTCTGTTTGCGGATTATTAATATTTATGAGAAAAGGGAATGAGCTCCTTTTGCAACGAAATATTTACTCCTTAAGATTCTCATTTCTTTACTACATCAAAGTTTGATTCGATCAATAGCCAATTTTGCGGGAACGGTAGACCTAATTTCCAATAGCCTACTCCTCTAAGATTGTACCTTTTGATTAAATTGAACTTCGCTTGAATGGATCTTGCATCCTCGAACCACACCACATGTGCTCTACCTTGCTCATCATAGTATTCAAAGAACGGAGCTTGAGATCTCAAATCAAACTGAATAGCAGCATTATATTTTTTAGCAATTTCAATTGCTCTTTGTGGACTAATTGCTTCTGCATTCGGGCCTCCCTGTACAATAGGCAGCGTCCAGTTATACCCATATAAATTCTGTCCAAGTATAATTTTGTTCCGTGGTATCTCACTTACTGCATATTTAACAACCGCTTCTACCTCTGGAAGTGGCGATACTGCCATAGGCGGTCCTGCAGAATATCCCCATTCATAAGTCATTAACATAACAAAATCCACTATTTCTCCATGTGCTTTATAATCATGCCCCTCCGTCCACGGACCTCGCTCACTAGCACTTGTTTTTGGAGCTAGTGCTGTCGATACGGTATACCCCTCTGGATGGAATCGACTCACCGCTCTCCTTAAAAAATTGTTATACGCTTCTCGTTGATCACCCGGCAAATTCTCAAAATCGAAATGAATATCTTTAACGCTTCCTAAACGCTTTGCCTCTTCAAGAATATTATTAAAAAGTAAATCCTGTACTGCTGTACTTTGAAAAATATCTCTCGCTAAATCACCGCTAAAACTAAAATTCTCCAAATTTGAGACAACCATTGCTAGAGAAGCTCCTGTATCGTTAGTAATTTGCGTCACCCCTTGACTCGGAGGACTCTTAAGCGTTCCATCTCGCCTTGCCTCATAGCTAAATAAAGCAAGATAGGTTAAAAATGGCCCTGCTTCTCTCGCTTGTCTCAATAATGCCTCACTAACGAATGTCCCTCTCGGCTCTAAATATGCCAATGTTTCAGCTTTTGTTTTTGGTTGAGGTGGAATATAAAGTCGCATACCTATTGATAAAGGCTGACTCGGACTGATATTGTTGACTTGAGCAAGTGTTAAATAATTAATGCCAAAGCGTTGGCCGATTGAATATAGACTATCCCCTGACTGAACATAATAAAAATTTCCGACAATCGGTATTACAAGCGCTTGCCCAACGACTAATCGATTCGGTTCAGGAATTTGATTGGCATTTACAATACTTTGAACTGTTGTCCCATACGCCTGCGAAATAACCCATATGGACTCCCCTGCCCGTACAACATGTATTTGAATGGCAGTGCCTCCTTCTAGCTTGATAAAATCACACCTATAAAGCTTATGAATTAAGAAAGGAAAAGATGTCATTACTAAGTAAGCACAGATTCCCTAAAACAAAAAAAGATCCATCGCTTGTTACAGCGAATGAACCTTATTTCCATTAATTTTTTTATAGTATTTATGACACGCTCGATAATAGAATATAAATAAAAAATAAGCAAACACCTGAAGTAAAGAACCTATAAAATGGACATTTTCTCGCATACTTGTATCAACATTTACTGAAAATGCCTGCATGATAAAACCGCAAAGCATAAATGCCATGAATTTCTGGTATGTTTTAAATGTTTTAACTTCAAGAGGTTTATTATTATGAATGTGTAATAATAATTGAAAAACCCAATACATAAAGATGATGAATAAAAATTGCATAAACTGTACACCAATTTCCTCTAGTATACTATAGCCTAGCCATTGACCTAGCTCTAAGATAAATGACATTACCGTCAAAATAAAGCTTTAAATTATGTCAGCGACAAAGCGAGTAGCCTGGAACGGAAATCATCATTCACAAAGTTTACCTTAGCCATTTTGTTTTTCAGCACTATGCACTGCCCTCCACTGAACATCGGAGGGGATTTTATTGTACATCTGATTTAATCATCTCAAATAATAACGGTACATTCGTTCCGCGTTGTAAAGAATTGCAGCCCTCCATTAAAAATGACCAGCTCATTTTCATTTTTTCTTTATACGGAAGCTCTGCATTCACTGGAAGATAGTCTTTTAAAAACTCTTCTATGGAACTCGATAAATTGTCCATAAATTCATCTGCCTTTTGCACCTTTTCCGTTGCTATTTCATTGCGCTCATTCCAAAGTACATGCTCTAAGTTTGTCGAAAAATAAAATAGCTGGTACGGTATTCTTAATCGCTGAATGCTAAAATGATCATTCGCTACAAGGATTTTGGCATTATTCGCCTTCATTTCATTTCGTTGCTCGATTTGTTCCTTACGCTTCTCATTTTTTACCAATATTGAATCTTCTGTATAGTATAGTTTTTGCTCAATATCTTCCTTCACTTTGACAAATTCGGGGTCAATAAAACAACCGTCTGCATCGGTAATATGAACGACAGCAGTTAAATCCTTCGCTAAAAACTTATACTTTTGCAAATAGTTCTGAATCACTCGCGTAACACTATTTTTAATATTAGGTATCCTTTTATTGGCATCCCATTTCGTTAAAATATCCTCCCGCTGTACATCGAAACGAATCGTAGAATTTGCAAAATGTTCATCTAGATAATCCTCTAAAACAATTTGCTCCGTCTGCCCCTCTACAATGATTAAAAGAACCTTTCTAGTCACGCTTGACACCTGCTTTTCTAAAGGCACGCTTAATTTTAAATATCTTCGTTTCTTTATAAACCTCTTCGTCCTGTCCACCCAACTGAATTGCACGTAGATAAACATCTCGAGCATTATTTACCTCTTTAATACCTTTTAGCTGCATATAACGACGTTCCTCGTTCGTTGTCGTAAACCATAAGTTTTTAATAGCAAGCACCTCTAACACGCGTAAATTATGAGACGTAAAAATAAGCTGG
The DNA here is from genome assembly GCF_058791475.1 of Lysinibacillus sp. EB106-09-02-XG168. NCBI lineage: Bacteria > Bacillati > Bacillota > Bacilli > Caryophanales > Bacillaceae > Lysinibacillus > Lysinibacillus sp. EB106-09-02-XG168. The sequence goes on from NZ_JBYTDN010000003.1 coordinate 4,323,707, forward strand.
CCTTTTCCGTCCTCATCAATCACTGTTAACAACTCGCCTAATAAATATTCAAAAACACCAGAATCTAATTCATCAATTACTACACAAGCATTTGGGTTATTATAAACGGCAATGAGCACACTGAGTACAGAAATAATTTTCAAAATTCCTTCCGACTCTGTCCGTAGTGGTAATACGCGCTCCCCTCGCTGTGATAAAAATTCAAAACGGACACCTTTTTCTCCATTATCCATCGTTTGTTTTGTAATGACATTAATCTTAATAGTCAGACCCGGAATAATTGCTGATAATACACGATTACTTTGTTCTATTACTTCACATAACACATTAAACGTATCCTCTGGCAATAACGCTGGTCCTTTCAAATTGTAAGGGATAGAACCACGAGTTTTTTCTAGATGGATACTAAATGGCATGCTGCGCTCCTCAAATAATGGTGCGATATTTTGATTATTAACAACATGTAGATCTCGATTAAAATCTATTGCTAAATTATGAAGTAATTGCATTTCTAGCTCTGACAATCTGGCTTGTAATAATGGCTTTAAATCTTTGTGAAAGATAAAGGACGTATATTGTTTTTTAGATAGTTGATGAATGACTAGTAATTGGATGCGTGTTTTTTCATTCATATCAGAAAGATTTGCTTTACGTAGTTGTATGTCTTCCTCTGTAATATTAATTAGAATCTTTGAACGCTTACCTTTCTCATTCTCTCTGTAAGCTATACGTTCAACCGTTGTATACAGTCTGTTTTGATCTTCTTGTAACTCTACATAATAATTGAGAAAAAAAGTGCCAAATGGATTTTCTACAAGAAACTCGAACTCAATACTTGCCGAATCCTCTCCTGCCATAATTAATCTCTTTTCCTGAGACGGTAATTTTATTTCAGTAATCCAGCCGGAGATCAGTGCCTTTAACAAGCCAAATGCATCAACAATAGTTGTTTTCCCTGAACCGTTTTGTCCGTATAAACCTACAACGTTAGCTTTAAAAAATGTCTCAAAATTCACCGCTAAAACAATTTCACCATGTCGTACATTTCGTAAATTTTGTATCTTAATTTTCTTGATTTTTATAATGGCCATTTATCTAAACATCCTTCAAATAATATTTTCTTCTATTATAATTAAATTTGATATATTTTATAACATTTTCTACTTTAACGAAGTATATTTTATTAATTACTTTTACCTAGTTTAATGCCTACGACGGTCATAATAGTAGGCATAGTTGGACAAGAAAAACGAAGAAAGGTGTGTTTCATTGGTCAATCCTAATTCAAAACCCGACGATGTTGATGTTAACATTCCACTTCATCCCATCATGCCTTCTGGTAGTCCATTACCGTATCCGCCACGCCCCCCGCAACTTCCAATGTCATATCAAAATGGACAATGGCCTGGTTTAAACCTACCAGGAATCTAGATTCTCAACCTAATAAAAGTTCAATACAAATGACTAAAAAGGCTATTCAGAACTTCAAATACGACCTAATGGATAACCTTTTTATCTATTAAAAGAAAATTATTATTGATTCAATATGTCACACAACAGAATTAAAGCTAGTGTCAAACCATTATGAAAAGAAATTGCATATAAACCACCACCCCTAAGCTACATATCTTTGTGAAAAGCCAGCTTTTTTCAGCGATTTCTATCTGTATCAGCAAGTCTAAATATTCACTAAAGCACAAAAAGCACTTCTCAAATTTGAGAAGTGCTTTTATTGGCTAGAACTGTAGGTTACATCATTCCTGGCATGCCGCCCATACCAGACATATCTGGCATTGCTGATGCTGGTTCTGGAATATCTGCTACTACTGCTTCTGTTGTTAAGAAAAGAGCTGCTACAGATGCTGCGTTTTGTAAAGCTGAACGAGTTACTTTCGCTGGGTCTACTACGCCCGCTTCAATCATGTTTACCCATTCGCCTGTCGCAGCGTTGAAACCTACACCGATTGCTTCACGTTTTAGGCGATCCACAATAATTGAGCCTTCAAGACCTGCATTATTTGCGATTTGACGTACTGGCTCTTCTAAAGCACGTAGAACAATTTTTACACCTGTTGCTACGTCGCCTTCTTCTGCATCTGCAACTTTTTCAACTGCTGCATATACGTTAAGAAGTGCAGTACCACCACCTGATACAATACCTTCTTCAACTGCTGCACGAGTTGAGTTTAGAGCATCTTCTATGCGAAGTTTACGTTCTTTTAGTTCAGTTTCTGTTGCAGCACCAACTTTGATTACTGCTACACCACCTGCTAATTTTGCAAGGCGTTCTTGTAATTTTTCTTTATCGAATTCTGAAGTTGTTTCAGCAAGCTGAGCACGGATTTGACCAATACGGCCTTCGATTGCATCTGCACCGCCAACGCCCTCTACGATTGTTGTATTATCTTTTGTCACAACCACTTTTGCGGCACGGCCAAGTGATGTAATATCAGCTGATTTAAGATCTAAGCCTAATTCTTCTGTAATTACTTGACCACCTGTTAAAATTGCGATATCTTCAAGCATTGCTTTACGGCGGTCACCAAATCCTGGAGCTTTAACCGCTACAGCATTGAATGTACCACGAAGCTTGTTCACTACAAGTGTTGCAAGAGCTTCACCTTCAACATCTTCAGCAATGATTAACAGTGGACGACCTTGTTGCACCACTTGTTCTAATAATGGTAATACTTCTTGGATGTTTGTAATTTTTTTATCAGTAATTAAAATGTATGGATTATCTAATACCGCTTCCATTTTATCTGTATCTGTTACCATGTAGTGTGATGCATACCCACGGTCGAATTGCATACCTTCAACTACATCAAGCTCAGTTGTGAAGCCTTTAGATTCTTCAATTGTAATAACACCGTCGTTACCCACACGCTCCATTGCTTCTGCAATTAATTGTCCTACTTCATCATCAGCAGCAGAGATAGCCGCAACCTGTGCGATTTCCTCTTTGTTGCTTACTGGACGAGAAATAGCGTTTAATTCTGTAAGGGCTGCTACAACTGCTTTGTCAATCCCTTTACGAATGCCTACAGGATTTGCACCAGCTGTTACGTTTTTTAAGCCTTCACGAATAATAGCTTGTGCTAATACTGTTGCAGTTGTTGTACCGTCACCAGCGATTTCGTTCGTTTTAGAAGCAACTTCTGCTACTAATTTTGCACCCATGTTTTCATATGGATTTTCTAGCTCGATTTCTTTTGCAATCGTTACACCATCATTTGTAATAAGTGGTGAACCAAATTTTTTTTCTAAAACTACGTTACGACCTTTTGGCCCTAGAGTAATTTTTACCGCGTTTGCTAATTTATCTACACCTTGTAGCATTAATGAACGAGCGTCTTCTGAGAATTTAATATCTTTTGCCATTTGAATTTACCCTCCTGAAATGGAATATTCGTTAAGCTTCATCAATATATTTATAAAAATTTCGCCATACCGTCATTGTCACCCATTCATATGTTTATCTGTGACAATCACTAAAGGTATTAACTTTAATAAACTAAAAAAGTATGAACTTATTCAATAATTGCAAGAATATCGCTTTCGCGTAAAATTAGGTATTCATTACCTTCATATTTAACTTCTGTACCTGAGTATTTAGAGAAAATAATGCGGTCGTCAACTTTAACGTCAAGCTCTACACGTTGTCCGTTCTCTAATATACGACCTGTCCCAACTGCTACAATTTTACCTTCTTGTGGCTTTTCTTTTGCAGAGTCTGGCAGTACAATACCGAATGCAGATTTTTCTTCTACCTCGATTAGTTCGATTACAATACGATCTCCTAGTGGTCTTAACAAGTGAAACAACCTCCTATTAATTAAGTATTAGATTAAGTCTATTAGCACTCTACTCATACGAGTGCTAACACAATTCTTATGATAATCAATCACACTTTTTTTTGCAAGTCAGAACTTCGAAAAATTTTGTTTTCTTTCCATATTCCTCTACAATAGAAAGGTAGCATACTGAATGGAAAGGATTTTGACTGTGAACAATTCTACAAAAATAAATAAGCATAAAAAAACAGCCCTTTATGTTTTAGTGATTTATATCGTCATGCATTTATCAGGTATATTGCTAGCAAAACCGTTTCACAAGCTTGTTATGAGTACAACTGGTTTACCTAGCGAGCAAGCTGCTCCGCTTACGCAAGGCTGGTATATTGCACTTAGCTTTGCCATTGCGTTAATACTAAGCTTAATCCTAACATCTCGCGATAAAGCATTTTGGGAAATTTATAAAGGGAAGAAAGAAACGATACCACTGTCAATTATGTGGGGAATTATTGGTTTCTTCTTAGTTTTCTTTGGCCAAATGATTGGCGCAGCGATCGAAATGGCTATATTCGGTATCCAAGGCGGATCGCAAAACACAGCTGATATTGTGGGTATTGCAAAAGGTGCTCCTATTGCGATATTAGCGATAGTTGTTTTTGGACCAATATTAGAAGAGTTTGTCTTCCGTCGTGTTATTTTCGGATCGCTTGTCCAAACAACTAATTTCTGGATAGCCGGTATAGTAAGCGCCATTTTCTTTGCCCTTATTCATATGGACTTCTCACATATCTTGCTTTATACAATTTGTGGATTGATCTTTGCCTTCTTATATCACAAAACAAAACGTATTTGGACGTCCATTATCGCCCATGTCATGCTGAACGGTTTTGTGACACTTGTACAAGTGTATGCAGAACCATTACAAAAGTTTCTTCAAGAACTAGAAAAAATGCAATAAAAATCAGCGGGTGTTTGAACACCCGCTGAAAGAAGTTAAATTTAAGCTTTATCTATCACGACGAAAAAGCTCGATGCTACTAATTAGCATCGAGCTTCTATTATTATTGATTCAATTCTTCGATTTGACGTCTCTGCTGTTCAAGTGCCTCTTCAATCTGGCGTTTTTGCTCAGCTTCTTGTTCTTCCTTCATTCGCATTTCCTCTGATTTTAAGTATTTCTTATAGCCAACACGAGAAATCATAATGCTAATTTCATAAAGAACAAACAACGGTACTGAAACCATTAAGTGCGAAGCTAATTCAGGTGGCGCGATTAGTGCAGCACATACAAATAAGCCAAAGTATGAATACTTACGAATACGAATTAGTAACTCAGGAGATAGAATCCCAATACGTGAAAAGAACAAGACTACAATCGGTAATTGGAAAAGGAAACCAAAAGGTATTGTAAGCTTAAATAAAAACGAAAAATATTCATGTATGCCAATTGTTTGTTGAATTTCTAAATCGTTTGATAAATTCATCATAAACTTTATGACATAAGGGAATAGTAAAAAGTATGAAAAAGACAGCCCTGCTAAAAACAATAAAAATGAATACGGTATATAGCTTAAAGTTGCCTTTCGTTCTACGTCCCTTAATCCTGGGCTAATAAAAGACCACAATTGATACATCAATACCGGTGAAGATAGGATAAATGCTATTAAAAAAACGACTTGGATATAAATTGCAAGTGGTGTTACTACATCAAATGCATGGAGCTCTATATTGTAATTCGCTCCAGTACTTTGAAGGTATTTAACAAGCGGCTTTGCAACAAAGAAGCCACCAGCCATAGCTAGAACAAAGAAAACGGCAACAATGAAAAGCCGTTTTCTTAATTCTTCTATATGTTCAATGACAGTTAGATCTCTTGGATTCATTCCTCAAACATCCTAACTTACTTATCTAATTCTTTCTTTTTCTTGTCATCATCATCTTCGTCGGCTAAACCTTTAGTAGCATTTTTGAATTCACGTAATGTTGAACCAAATGCTTTACCAAGCTCTGGTAACTTCTTAGGACCAAAAATTAGTAATGCGACAATTCCGATAATAATGAGGCTCATAGGACCAATACCACCCATTAAAGCCACCTCCTCTTTATATCCATCATTTTAACGCATATTTCGCCATTTTGCTAACTAATTATATGTGAAAGTTTTTCGTCATTCTCTCAATTTTATACTTACTTCCATTCAACAGAAACTGTGAGCTATTCTATCAATTATGCCTCGGTCTAATTGCGTCCTAAGGCTTTAACTTCTTTCAACTGGCGTATGTACACCTGCTGAAAGAAGTTAAATTATGTACCTTGATCACTCTTCCTGATTACGAATTAAATAAATAAGCGCCTGCAACTCTACCGATAAATCGATTGTTAAAAGTTGCATTTTATCTGGTACAGTAATACGCTCTGGCGTAAAGTTCAAAATTCCTTTTGCGTTCATCACTGCTAATCTATCAGCCATTTTCTGTGCAGAGCGTGGTGAAACTGTTAAAATTGCAAGCTCCGCTCCGTATTCCGCATATTTTTCTTCCAATAAGTCAGGGTGAAAAACAGGAATATTGCTAATCATCTTCCCTTCTTTTGGGGCCTTCGAGTCAAATGCAACAACGATATGAGTATTGTGGTTTTTTTGAAAATTATATTTTAATAATGCACTACCTAAATTCCCTACACCAATTAACGCAACCTTTGTCGCTTCATGTTGATCGAGCGTTTGACTAAAAAATTGTAAGAGATGCTGCACATCATAGCCATATCCCTTTTTCCCAAGAGCACCAAAATAAGAAAAATCTCGGCGAATAGTTGCAGAATCAATTTTCATCGCTTCACTTAGTTCCTTCGACGAAATGCGTTCCATGCCTTCTTGTGCAAAGTTTTGGATAAAACGATAGTAAAGAGGAAGTCTTTTCGTAGTGGCTTGTGGAATTTTCAATTCTTGTTTCAAACTTTTTCCTCCTTAAAATGTATCAAGTTCTATTTATGATACAGACTTTATATTTCTAAGTTTATAATATTCACTGGAGGATTTCCCTTTAGTTAATGGCGCTTTTACGCCACTAACTAAAGGGAAATCGTTTCAATCTTACATGACAGCTTGGAATAAGTAAAGCATCGACATTGCAAGCCAATCGCTCATCCATTACACTAAGGAAGAATTGAGGTGTCAAGAATGATTGTTTTACAGGTCAATCAACTATATAAATCCTTCCTTGCAGATGAAATTTTAAGCGGTGTAAAATTAGAAGTTCAACATCGTGACCGAGTTGCATTAGTAGGTCGTAACGGTGCTGGTAAATCCACTTTACTTAAAATTATTGCTGGTCAAATGTCCTATGACTCTGGCGATATTATTATCCCGAAAGGTATACAAATTGGATACTTAGAGCAGCATGCTGGTTTAAACTCAACATTGTCGATTTGGGATGAAATGATGACAATTTTTGAGCCGCTTATTGCCCAAGAACTAACCCTACGATCATTAGAACAACAAATGGCCGACCCAGCTGTTTATGAAAATCCTACTTTATATGCAAAAATAATGTCTGAATACGATCATTTACAGCATAATTTTAAGGATGCGGGTGGCTATCAATATGAATCGGATACTCGTTCTGTGCTCCATGGCATGCAGTTTTATCCTGAGGATTACCAAAAGTCAATTAGCTCACTATCAGGAGGACAACGGACTCGGTTAGCACTTGCTAAGCTTCTTTTAAGTAAGCCTGACCTATTAATACTTGATGAACCTACTAACCATTTAGATATTGAAACCCTCTCTTGGTTGGAATCATATTTAAAGGGTTATGAAGGGGCTATTCTAATTGTTTCCCATGACCGCTACTTCTTAGACCAGGTTGTTTCCATTGTCTACGAAGTATCTCGTCATCGCGTCACAAAATATACAGGCAATTATAGTGCCTATTTAGATGAGAAAGCGAAAAATTATGAGCGTGATTTGAAGCTATATGAACGTCAGCAAGATGAAAAAGCCAAGCTTGAGGAATTTATTCAAAAAAATATTGCTCGTGCTTCTACTACAAAAATGGCACAAAGTCGTCGTAAAATGCTCGAACGAACAGAATGGATGGACTCTCCTGAAGGTGAAGAAAAGTCAGCGAGCTTCGGTTTTACAATTGAACGTCAAAGTGGTAACGATGTATTATCTATCGATGACTTAACGATAGGTTATGGTGATAAGAAAATATCAAACGGCATCACACTACGCACTTTCCGAGAAGATCGCATTGCACTTGTTGGACCAAATGGTGTTGGTAAATCCACTTTATTAAAAACCATTGTCAAAGATTTGCTACCATTCACTGGAGAGATTCGCTATGGTACAAATGTTCAAATTGGTTATTATGATCAAGAGCAGGCAAAGCTATCGAGCAATAAAAGTGTTCTAAAAGAGCTATGGGATGAATGGCCTTTAATGAATGAAAAAGATATTCGTACAGTGCTAGGCCGTTTCTTATTCAGTGGAGTTGATGTAGATAAAACCGTGTCGTCTTTATCTGGTGGAGAAAAGGCTAGACTTGCATTAGCTAAGTTGATGATGCAAAAGGCAAATCTCTTAATTCTTGATGAGCCTACCAATCACTTAGACTTAGATAGTAAAGAGATACTGGAAAACGCACTTATTGATTATCCCGGAACGCTCTTATTCGTATCGCATGACCGATATTTTATCAATCGAATCGCTACTAAAGTAATCGAACTGTCTGGTGATGGTTCCTTTGAGTACTTAGGTGACTATGATTATTATCTTGAGAAAAAACAAGAGCTACTAGAAATCGCCCAAATGAAGGCTGCTGCTCAACCGCACGCTCAAGCTGATGTACCTGAGAAGATCTCTACCTCTAAAATTGATAAAGAGGCTAAAAAACGAGAACGTCAAATAAGACGCACGCTTGAGGAACTAGAAGGGAAAATGCAGCAAGAAAACCTTGAAATAGCTCGCTTAGAGGAAGCTCTTTGCGATCCTGAGATTTTCACAGACCACGAAAAAATAACACAGCTCCAGGATGATTTATCCACTTCTAAAGAACAGTACGAGTTATTTGAAATGGAATGGCTTGAGCTAAGTGAAGAACTTGAAAATATCACCTTATAACATCCCCTACCAAACTTCTTTCTTTACGGTGGGAGTATTGTAAAGCCATGTGCCTTGTCGCATGGCTTTTTACTTTACTCGTCTTCATTTTTCATATATATTGGTCAAGTGCTATTTTTCGACAAAAAATGCCCACAACTTTATACACACTATAAATCTAGTAATACCAACATATCAACAGACTTTTCCACATTGTCCACAATTCAAAAATATTTTATTCACATGTTTCTGTGCAAAACAGGCTACTATATATTGAATAATCACAAGTTATGCACAAGTTATCAACATTTTGTGCATAAGTACGGATGTTCGCTCTTTTATTTTCTCCTTGCCTGTGGATAATTTTCTGAAAAATTTGTCAACTAATCGGCTTTATATTTTCTTATGTCCACTGTTTTCTCAACATTTTTTTCACAAAAGCAAAAAAGAGATGTTTTTAGAATTAAATCTAAAACACCTCTTTCTCTATAGTGAAAGAATTTACACCCAGGATTTTAACTCCATTCCAGGGCGACCGTTCATTGATAAATTGCCTCGAATATTCGTTTCAAACATAGGTGTTGCTGCTGCCCCTATCATAGCGGCATTATCTGTACACAGCTTTAATGGCGGTACATACAACGGGATACCTTCTTCCGCAAATACAGACTCAAGTGATGTACGTAAGCCCTTATTTGCAGCTACACCTCCAGCTGCAATAACTTGTTTCACTTTATATTCACGTGCTGCCCGTAATGTTTTAGCTGTTAGCACTTCAACTACGCTATCCTGAAATCCTTTGGCTACGGCAGTCGGAGAAATCTCTTCTCCACGCTGATCCATATTATGCTTATAATTAATAACGGCTGATTTTAAACCGCTAAAGCTAAAATCATAAGAATCTTCCTCTAACCACACTCGTGGGAAGGTTACGGCCTCATCTCCCTCGTGTGCTAGCTTGTCAATACGTGGACCACCTGGATACGGTAAGCCTAAAACACGTGCAACCTTATCATAAGCTTCACCAGCTGCATCATCTCTTGTCTCACCAATGACTTCAAAAGAGCCATGTTCTTTCATATAAACTAGCTCTGTATGTCCACCTGATACAACTAGTGCTAATAATGGAAATTCCATGGGCTGCACGAGTGCATTGGCATATATATGTCCAGCTATATGATGCACACCGATTATCGGTAAATCATTGGCAAATGCAAAAGCCTTCGCTGCATTAATCCCAATTAACAATGCACCTACAAGACCAGGACCTTCAGTAACTGCCACAGCGTCTAAATCAGTTGACTTCATATTTGCTTGTGCTAATGCTTCTTCAATGACCACCGTAATTTGCTCAACATGATGGCGAGATGCAATTTCAGGTACAACCCCACCAAATCGTTTATGACTTTCTATTTGAGATGCAACCACATTTGAAACAATTTCAGAGCCATTTCGAATAATCGCCGCTGCTGTTTCATCACAGCTCGATTCTATTGCTAATATAATTCGATCTTCCATCATAAATTCACCCACATGACAAGGGCATCCTCCCCGTTATCTGTATAATAGCCTTTACGTATGCCACCGTCTTGGAAATCAAGCTTTCGATAAAGATTTTGAGCAACTGTATTTGTCACTCGTACCTCTAAACTCATGACTTCCATACTATGGTCTTTCGCAATACGCATTGCCTCTCGCATTAATCCTTCACCAATTCCGCGACCGCGAGCAGCATCTATAACGGCTACGTTCGTAATTTGCGCTGCGTCTATAACCATCCACATTCCACAAAAACCGATAATGTTATTATATTCATCTATAGCTAGCACATAATGTGCATACCGATTTTCATGCACTTCATAATAAAAAGAGTCTAACGTCCATGGCGTAGAAAATGTAGCAAGCTCAATTTCATACACTACTGGGACATCTTCAGATACCATTTTACGAAATATTACATTACTACTCATGTGCCTTCTCCTTTTGTTCCTTCAGCCAATTCGCCTCCGCCTCTGCAATACGTTTGTATTGCGGGACAAAATGATGAACAGCATCCACACTTGGTAGCTCCACTTTCGTCGCTAATCGAACTGTTTCACTTGCTCTTGGCAAGTCCTGACTAAACGGTATGCGTTGAGCATAGTCACCTAGCACCTCTACGATTTTATGCCAAAAAACATCCACATCTACTCCAACAAATAAAATCGGTGCCTCTAACGCCTGTAAACGCTCTAATAAGCCATCAATATGATCGTGATAATCATCTATAATTGTTTCAAGCTCACGACCTTTATAAACGGCCGTATAAACATTGCCTCTTCGCGCATCGAAAATAGGACAAATAAACCCATCATATAGTGCTGCATTTGCGGCCAATGACTTTAAGCTAGATATTCCAACTAAAGGCTTTTTCAATGTCCATGCTAATGTTTTTGCAAGCGTCACACCTATTCGTACACCTGTATAAGAACCAGGTCCTTCTGATACAGCAATCGCATCCAACTCGCTTGGCTTTATGCCAGCGTTTGCTAGCACTTCTTCAATGGCTGGCATAGCACCAGCCGAATGCGTTAATTTTATATTTTGTACAATCTCTGCGACCACTTTACCATCCCTTATTACAGCAATAGAAAGTGGTGCATTCGCTGTTTCAATCCCTAACCAAATCATTTCATTAGCTCCTCACATAATGCCTCATATCGCTTTCCAAGAGGTGTTAATACAAATCGTCGTTGATTTTCTCCCATTCGGTAAATTTCTATCGCAAGGCGCTCCTGTGGTAAATCTTGTTCAATCAAATGAGCCCACTCGACAACTGACACCGCATCACCATAAAATAGCTCGTCCCATCCAAGGTCTTCATCGCTTTCTGCTAAACGATAAACATCTAAATGATTAAATGGTAAACGCCCCTCATATTGCTTTACAATCGTAAACGTCGGGCTATTGACTGTTCTCTTCACGCCAAGCCCCTTCGCTAATGCTTTCGTAAATGTCGTCTTGCCAGCGCCCAAATCACCCTCTAATGTAATTGTATCCTGGGCTTCTAGTAAGCTTGCTAGCTTCAGCGCAAAATGCTCAGTATCATCAAGTGAATTCATTATTTTTTCATACATCATCTCTTTTTCCTCTCCTAGCTCCATTACTTCTAGTTTACCGAAACAAGCGTAAATGTTCAAAGCATCCAATGGATTTTAAAAAAAACAATTACACCTTAGCGTAATTGTTGCAGCTTGTCGACAAAAAAATATAAATTACTGTATATCGAATTAACAAAAGTAATATTCACTCCGAGTTGATGCTCATCATAGGATGAGTCGAAAAGGTGAAACTACTAATCAATTATGCCTCTGCATAATTGATTCTGGAATTAGCTTTGTGCTTTGGCATGAGGGCAGGTTTGCCTATTTTTTATACAAGGCAAACCTATCCATGTAGATTGCTAGAGAAAAAAAGAACATTTCAACGTCACTACTATACAACTTATGCAAGAAAGCATTCATCAACAGCCTAAAACAATCATGCTTTGGTGTAATTATAGCTATCGCTACTAAAACATGTGCAAAATGAAGTGACAACACGCTTATAGAAAGAAGTGCTTATTTTTTTTTACCCTTTATCTCACTAATCTCTTTCTTAACCAATTTATCATCTTTAAATTGTACATTGTAAGCTTTTGTCATAAGTATTTCATCATTCCAGCGGTATTGATCATTTTTCAATGTTTCTCCTGCTCCCCCTGCAATTTTTACTACCTCCATATATGTCATACCTTCTTTTATTTTTTCAAATTCCGTTTCATTCATATTTTTTTGCCAGTGGTACGCATTGGATTCCTCAATATCTAAGATAGGATCTCCACATCCTACTAGTAATACAGCAGCACCTATGATCAAGCTTATATTAAGACGTTTTATGTAATAATAATTTCTCATGTAACACCTCCAAATCTTTTTCACACGAGAGGAATCGATAATCATCGTCATTTGTATAGTTAATGCCCTATTTGTTAGATTTATTGCCCAGCTCTTTATTTCTGTCACTCTTCATCAACTGTAGTTCTACAAATGCTCCCCCCTACAAGCACTATAGGGTCTTTCCTAGTCTGTTTTATGCAGGGGTTCACCTCCATCTTAAATTGTATTGAATACAAGAAATAATATTTTTAGAAATTATACATATCCACTAATTTCCTTATAATAACAATAAAAAAAGTTCTTATGATTTAAAAGCATCATAAGAACTATATTATCAATTATAATGGCGGTCCCGACCGGGATCGAACCGGCGATCTCCTGCGTGACAGGCAGGCATGTTAACCGCTACACCACGGGACCTCTTTAAGACATTTATAAATATATCATATGTAATTCAGGTATGCAATACTTTTTTATATATTTTTATTTTTATATTCTCTATCTTTTACGTATCGACTTTGCATATCTATTATGTCGACGCAAGATTGGCTTTGGCTTATGCCTGCAGATTTTTGCGTGAAAGCTAAGCGGCAGCACAACATGAGAGTCGACACGATTCGGTCATTTCGGTAATGCCACAAGGCGTGGGATTTTTAGCCTGAGCTCCTCTATTTCAGGGGGTGTTTGAACACCTCCTGAAAAGCAGCTTAAATTCACATTCCTCTCACCATCTATAGAGTAGGAAAGTTTTGTATCTGACGCTATGCTTACAATACAAAAGATATTTGTAACTAATGTTTCACTTTTGCTACGAAAACACTCTTGCTGAAAAAAGAAAGGAGGTAAATATAAAAGAGTAGCTACAATACTAATGTTTTGTAGTTGCTCTTTACATTGTTTCATCGTCAACAGCTTTAATTTCTTTTCTATAATAAAAAAACAGCCAGCACACAGCTGACTGTTTACATTGCCTAGCGACGTCCTACTCTCACAGGGGGAAGCCCCCAACTACCATCGGCGCTAAAGAGCTTAACTTCCGTGTTCGGTATGGGAACGGGTGTGACCTCTTTGCCATCATCACTAGACTATTTTCGGCTTTCAATATACGTCGCATTTCTTCGTCAGCTTCAGTCGTTCAGTCAGTCACGTACTTGAGTACGTTCCTTCCCTCTCTCCATCGCTTCCTCGAACTACTCGTATCTTGAAACCTATATGAAAGAAATTGTTCTTTCAAAACTGGATAAACGGTTCATTGAATGTTTCAAACATTTTGGTTAAGTCCTCGATCGATTAGTATTCGTCAGCTCCATGTGTCACCACACTTCCACCTCGAACCTATCTACCTCATCGTCTTTGAGGGATCTTACTTACTTGCGTAATGGGAAATCTCATCTTGAGGGGGGCTTCATGCTTAGATGCTTTCAGCACTTATCCCGTCCACACATAGCTACCCAGCGATGCCTTTGGCAAGACAACTGGTACACCAGCGGTGTGTCCATCCCGGTCCTCTCGTACTAAGGACAGCTCCTCTCAAATTTCCTACGCCCACGACGGATAGGGACCGAACTGTCTCACGACGTTCTGAACCCAGCTCGCGTACCGCTTTAATGGGCGAACAGCCCAACCCTTGGGACCGACTACAGCCCCAGGATGCGATGAGCCGACATCGAGGTGCCAAACCTCCCCGTCGATGTGGACTCTTGGGGGAGATAAGCCTGTTATCCCCGGGGTAGCTTTTATCCGTTGAGCGATGGCCCTTCCATGCGGAACCACCGGATCACTAAGCCCGTCTTTCGACCCTGCTCGACTTGTAGGTCTCGCAGTCAAGCTCCCTTGTGCCTTTACACTCTACGAATGATTTCCAACCATTCTGAGGGAACCTTTGGGCGCCTCCGTTACCTTTTAGGAGGCGACCGCCCCAGTCAAACTGTCCGCCTGACACTGTCTCCTGCCCCGCTAAGGGGCATGGGTTAGAATTTCAATACAACCAGGGTAGTATCCCACCGACGCCTCCTTCGAAGCTGGCGCTCCGAGATCTCTGGCTCCTACCTATCCTGTACAAGTTGTACCAAAATTCAATATCAGGCTACAGTAAAGCTCCACGGGGTCTTTCCGTCCTGTCGCGGGTAACCTGCATCTTCACAGGTACTATAATTTCACCGAGTCTCTCGTTGAGACAGTGCCCAGATCGTTACGCCTTTCGTGCGGGTCGGAACTTACCCGACAAGGAATTTCGCTACCTTAGGACCGTTATAGTTACGGCCGCCGTTTACTGGGGCTTCAATTCGCAGCTTCGCTTGCGCTAACCACTCCTCTTAACCTTCCAGCACCGGGCAGGCGTCAGCCCCTATACGTCACCTTACGGTTTTGCAGAGACCTGTGTTTTTGCTAAACAGTCGCCTGGGCCTATTCACTGCGGCTCTCATGCGCTTGCACGCTCAAGAGCACCCCTTCTCCCGAAGTTACGGGGTCATTTTGCCGAGTTCCTTAACGAGAGTTCTCTCGCACACCTTAGGATTCTCTCCTCGACTACCTGTGTCGGTTTGCGGTACGGGCACCTCTCACCTCGATAGAGGCTTTTCTTGGCAGTGTGAAATCAGGAACTTCGTCCATACGGACTCGCCATCACAGCTCAACGTTACAGTGTGCGGATTTGCCTACACACACGCCTTACTGCTTGGACGCGCATATCCAACAGCGCGCTTACCCTATCCTACTGCGTCCCCCCATTTCTCAAACGGTGAGGAGGTGGTACAGGAATATCAACCTGTTGTCCATCGCCTACGCCTATCGGCCTCGGCTTAGGTCCCGACTAACCCTGAGCGGACGAGCCTTCCTCAGGAAACCTTAGTCATACGGTGGACGGGATTCTCACCCGTCTTTCGCTACTCATACCGGCATTCTCACTTCTAAGCGCTCCACCAGTCCTTCCGATCTGACTTCAACGCACTTAGAACGCTCTCCTACCACTGACATCGTAGATGTCAATCCACAGCTTCGGTGAATCGTTTAGCCCCGATACATTTTCGGCGCAGCGTCACTCGACCAGTGAGCTATTACGCACTCTTTAAATGATGGCTGCTTCTAAGCCAACATCCTGGTTGTCTGTGCAACGCCACATCCTTTTCCACTTAACGATTACTTTGGGACCTTAGCTGGTGGTCTGGGCTGTTTCCCTTTTGACTACGGATCTTATCACTCGCAGTCTGACTCCCGTGTATAAATATCTGGCATTCGGAGTTTGTCTGAATTCGGTAAACCGGGATGGCCCCCTAGTCCAAACAGTGCTCTACCTCCAGTATTCTCATCACGAGGCTAGCCCTAAAGCTATTTCGGAGAGAACCAGCTATCTCCAAGTTCGATTGGAATTTCTCCGCTACCCACACCTCATCCCCGCACTTTTCAACGTGCGTGGGTTCGGGCCTCCAGTAAGTGTTACCTCACCTTCACCCTGGACATGGGTAGATCACCTGGTTTCGGGTCTACGACCACGTACTATTTCGCCCTATTCAGACTCGCTTTCGCTGCGGCTCCGCCTTCTAAAGCTTAACCTCGCACGTAATCGTAACTCGCCGGTTCATTCTACAAAAGGCACGCTATCACCCATTAACGGGCTCTAACTACTTGTAGGCACACGGTTTCAGGATCTCTTTCACTCCCCTTCCGGGGTGCTTTTCACCTTTCCCTCACGGTACTGGTTCACTATCGGTCACTAGGTAGTATTTAGCCTTGGGAGATGGTCCTCCCGGATTCCGACGGAATTTCACGTGTTCCGCCGTACTCAGGATCCACTCAGGAGAGAACGAACTTTCGACTACAGGGCTTTTACCTGCTCTGGCGGACCTTTCCAAGTCGCTTCATCTAACTCGCTCTTTTGTAACTCCGTATAGAGTGTCCTACAACCCCAAGAGGCAAGCCTCTTGGTTTGGGCTCTTCCCGTTTCGCTCGCCGCTACTCAGGGAATCGATTTTTCTTTCTCTTCCTCCAGGTACTTAGATGTTTCAGTTCCCTGGGTCTGCCTTCAAGACGCTATGTATTCACGTCAAGATACTACGCGATTAAACGTAGTGGGTTCCCCCATTCGGAAATCTCCGGATCAAAGCTCACTTACAGCTCCCCGAAGCATATCGGTGTTAGTGCCGTCCTTCATCGGCTCCTAGTGCCAAGGCATTCGCCGTGCGCCCTTAATAACTTAACCTACAGCTTTCAATACACATCGCATTTTGTCGTCAGCTTCACTCGTTCAGTCAGTCACGTACAAAGGTACGCTCCTTCCTTCTCTCGATTGCTTCCTAGAACTGCTCGTGTCTTGAAACCTTATTCGTTATTAAGCCTATAAAAAAACTTAAAAAATAAATGTGTTTGTTACAATTTCAATGTCGTTTTATCCAGTTTTCAAAGAACAAGTTTTGAAGTATTTCATTCGTTAAGAATGAACCTTCAAAACTGAACGCAAAACGTAATCTTACAAACCCTAGGTTTGTATTCCGAAAATATCCTTAGAAAGGAGGTGATCCAGCCGCACCTTCCGATACGGCTACCTTGTTACGACTTCACCCCAATCATCTATCCCACCTTCGGCGGCTGGCTCCAAAAGGTTACCCCACCGACTTCGGGTGTTACAAACTCTCGTGGTGTGACGGGCGGTGTGTACAAGGCCCGGGAACGTATTCACCGCGGCATGCTGATCCGCGATTACTAGCGATTCCGGCTTCATGTAGGCGAGTTGCAGCCTACAATCCGAACTGAGAACGACTTTATCGGATTAGCTCCCTCTCGCGAGTTGGCAACCGTTTGTATCGTCCATTGTAGCACGTGTGTAGCCCAGGTCATAAGGGGCATGATGATTTGACGTCATCCCCACCTTCCTCCGGTTTGTCACCGGCAGTCACCTTAGAGTGCCCAACTAAATGATGGCAACTAAGATCAAGGGTTGCGCTCGTTGCGGGACTTAACCCAACATCTCACGACACGAGCTGACGACAACCATGCACCACCTGTCACCGTTGTCCCCGAAGGGAAAACCATATCTCTACAGTGGTCAACGGGATGTCAAGACCTGGTAAGGTTCTTCGCGTTGCTTCGAATTAAACCACATGCTCCACCGCTTGTGCGGGCCCCCGTCAATTCCTTTGAGTTTCAGTCTTGCGACCGTACTCCCCAGGCGGAGTGCTTAATGCGTTAGCTGCAGCACTAAGGGGCGGAAACCCCCTAACACTTAGCACTCATCGTTTACGGCGTGGACTACCAGGGTATCTAATCCTGTTTGCTCCCCACGCTTTCGCGCCTCAGCGTCAGTTACAGACCAGAAAGTCGCCTTCGCCACTGGTGTTCCTCCAAATCTCTACGCATTTCACCGCTACACTTGGAATTCCACTTTCCTCTTCTGCACTCAAGTCCCCCAGTTTCCAATGACCCTCCACGGTTGAGCCGTGGGCTTTCACATCAGACTTAAAAGACCGCCTGCGCGCGCTTTACGCCCAATAATTCCGGACAACGCTTGCCACCTACGTATTACCGCGGCTGCTGGCACGTAGTTAGCCGTGGCTTTCTAATAAGGTACCGTCAAGGTACAGCCAGTTACTACTGTACTTGTTCTTCCCTTACAACAGAGTTTTACGATCCGAAAACCTTCTTCACTCACGCGGCGTTGCTCCATCAGGCTTTCGCCCATTGTGGAAGATTCCCTACTGCTGCCTCCCGTAGGAGTCTGGGCCGTGTCTCAGTCCCAGTGTGGCCGATCACCCTCTCAGGTCGGCTACGCATCGTCGCCTTGGTGAGCCGTTACCTCACCAACTAGCTAATGCGCCGCGGGCCCATCTTATAGCGACAGCCGAAACCGTCTTTTAGTATTTCACCATGAAGTAAAATAGATTATTCGGTATTAGCCCCGGTTTCCCGGAGTTATCCCAAACTATAAGGTAGGTTGCCCACGTGTTACTCACCCGTCCGCCGCTAACGTCAAAGGAGCAAGCTCCTTCTCTGTTCGCTCGACTTGCATGTATTAGGCACGCCGCCAGCGTTCGTCCTGAGCCAGGATCAAACTCTCCATAAAAGAAATTTGATTAGCTCAAATTGTTTTGCTGGCATCATGTTTGATGTCCAAATTTTTGTTTCGTTCACTAACTCAAGGTTAGCTACTGAAAACTTTATTGATTACGTTTTGCTTGTTCAGTTTTCAAGGTTCATGATGTCGCTTCTAAGCGACAACTTCTACATCATACTATATCAAAATATGAATGTCAATAAGTTTTTTGGAGCGGGTGATGAGAATCGAACTCACGACATCAGCTTGGAAGGCTGAGGTTTTACCATTAAACTACACCCGCGATATGAATAATATTTATTTAAAATGGCGCGCCCGACAGGAGTCGAACCCATAACCTTCTGATCCGTAGTCAGACGCTCTATCCAATTGAGCTACGGGCGCATGTATTTAATGAATTGACTTGGTGCGGCCGAGAGGACTTGAACCTCCACGGGGTTGCCCCCACTAGGCCCTCAACCTAGCGCGTCTGCCGTTCCGCCACGACCGCATTCAATTAGTAACTTTCTTATTATACTATGATAACCTAAAAAGTCAACTTTTTTTCTTAAAAAGATGAGCCATGAAGGACTCGAACCTTCGACCCTCTGATTAAAAGTCAGATGCTCTACCAACTGAGCTAATGGCTCGTATTAAGAAATGAATGGCTGGGGTACTAGGATTCGAACCTAGGCATGACGGAATCAAAATCCGTTGCCTTACCGCTTGGCTATACCCCAATAAGTGGCGGTCCCGACCGGGATCGAACCGGCGATCTCCTGCGTGACAGGCAGGCATGTTAACCGCTACACCACGGGACCAACGTTACTATATCTTCATGAATTAAAATAATGAAATGACCCCTACGGGATTCGAACCCGTGTTACCGCCGTGAAAGGGCGGTGTCTTAACCACTTGACCAAGGGGCCATGGCTCCGAAGGCAGGACTCGAACCTGCGACAACCTGATTAACAGTCAGGTGCTACTACCAACTGAGCTACTTCGGAATAATTCACATGTTTTGTCGTCGTTATCTTGTCGACTTTTACTATTATAGGGACATCTGCAGTAAACGTCAACCCTTTTTTACTATTTTTTTTATTCTATTAGTTTTAAACGCCCTAAACACTTGCTACAGCAGTATTTCTCCACATTCATTCTTATTTTTCTTACATATGATTGTTGGCATTTTACACATGTATATGTATACAGTCGACGTTGTTTTTTGGAAGCTGTCTTAGGGATTTGTAATACTGCACAAAAACGAGGAGCATTCACTTTTCCTAATAGCTCTCGAAAATCTTTGTCTCGATGCTGATACCCTTTGCCTTCCAAATGTAAATGATAATGACATAATTCGTGTCGAACTATTCCTTCTACTTCACTAATACCATACAATTCGTAGGCTTTTGGGTTAACTTCAATATTGTGCGATTGCAAAAGATAACGTCCACCAGTTGAACGTAACCTTGAATTAAAATATGCTCGATGCATAAACGGCTTCCGGAAACTATCTAATGATATTCGACTAACAAGATGTTGAAGTTCCTCATTGTTCATATCTATATCACCTCTAACAACAAGAATACCACACTGTCTAGTATAGACAGTGTGGTAAATTTTATCCCGCTTTAACAGGCAGTAATTTATCTGCATTAAAAATAAAGCGATCAGTACAATTATAGTAAAGACTAGAATTTAAGTGGGAGATTAACTGCCCGCATATGGTGAAGACTAATAATCAACAGGGATCAAGAGAATCCACGATGATTAAAGTTTCACTTAATTACGCTTCGATAGTTTGATCTTTAGGAGGCAGCATCGTTAATGATATGCGTCCTTTATTGACATCTATTTGTTCTACCCAAACCGTCACAATATCACCGAGCGCAACAACCTCTAATGGATGTTTAATGCGTTTTTTTTGTAATTTAGAAATATGCACAAGCCCGTCCTGCTTCACTCCAATATCTACAAATGCTCCGAAATCAACTACATTTCTCACTGTACCTTGCAATTCCATCCCAACTTGTAAATCTTCCATTTTCAATACGTCTGTTTTCAGTAAAGGCTGAGGGAATGCATCACGTGGATCGCGACTTGGTTTCATTAATGTATCCACAATATCCTTTATTGTGATTACTCCAACATCTAAAATGCCACTTAATTTTTCTTGATCTAGTTTTGCAATGGCTTCCTCGGCCTTTTGTGTCCCTAACTCTTTTTTATCAACTTGTACAACCTCTAAAATCTGCTCTGCTACACTATAGCTTTCAGGGTGAATGCCCGTAGCATCGAATGCATTTTTGGCTCCTGGCACACGTAAGAAACCTATTGCTTGTTCATACGTTTTTGCACCAAGTCGTGGAATTTTCTTTAGTTGAGCACGAGTAGTAAATTGCCCATTTTCCTCCCGCACCTTCACGATATTCTCTGCAACCGTTTTAGATAATCCTGAAACGTATTGTAGTAAAGAAGCTGAGGCTGTATTAACATCAACACCAACTTGGTTTACAGCCGTCTCTACTATAAATGTTAAGGACTCATTCAATTTCTTTTGAGAGACATCATGCTGATATTGGCCTACTCCAACTGCTTTTGGCTCAATTTTCACTAACTCCGACAGCGGATCTTGCAAGCGGCGTGCAATAGAAACGGCACTACGCTGTTCTACCTGTAAATCCGGAAACTCTGTACGGGCAACTTCGGATGCTGAATAAACTGAAGCTCCTGCTTCATTGACGATCACATAGGCAATATCTGTTTCAAGTTCATTCAATACATCCGCTATAAATTGTTCTGTTTCCCGTGAGGCAGTCCCATTACCAATAGCGATTATAGTAATTGGGTATTTTGCTAAAATCTCTTTCACAATTGCTTTTGATTTTGCTACATCTGGTTTTGGCGGATGTGGATAAATGGCTGTAACCTCAAGCATTTTCCCAGTTTCATCTACAACAGCTAGCTTACAGCCTGTACGATACGCTGGATCTACCCCTAATACATACTTCCCTTTCATTGGAGGCTGTAATAAAAGATTACGTAAGTTCTCAGAGAAAATATGAATAGCCTGCATCTCTGCTTTTTCTGTTAATTCATTTCGTAACTCTCGTTCTATAGAAGGCTGAATTAGACGCTTGTACGAATCCTCGATTGCTAACTTTACTTCAGCAATTGCTGGAGAGGAACCTGTAGCCGGAATCCACTCCTTCCACATAATCATCAATACTCGATCTATCGGTACTTGAATTGCTACTTTTAAGATTTCTTCTTTCTCACCACGATTTACAGCTAAAATACGGTGTGGGACAATACGATTTACCGGTTCTTCATATTCATAATACATTTCAAACACATTTTTTTCGTCTGCTTCTGCATCCTTCACACTTGTAGCGAGTACTCCATCTTTCCAGGAATACGTACGAATTTTTTCACGGATTGCCGCGTCATCAGCAAAGCGCTCTGCCAAAATATCTCGTGCCCCAGCTAATGCATCCTCTACATTAGCAACCTTCTCCTCATCTACGAAGGCCATTGCTAATTTCTCTAAAGGACCATTACGATACTCTAATAGAAGATCTGCAAGAGGTTCTAACCCTTTCTCTTTCGCAATTGTTGCCTTTGTTCGGCGTTTTTGTTTATACGGTCGATATAAATCCTCTACACGTTGTAAAACAGTTGCTGCTTGAATCGCTTGTTCTAATTCAGGTGTTAGTTTATCTTGTTCCTGAATTAATCGTACGACCTCTTCTTTACGTTGCTCAAGCTGCTGTATGTAATGATAACGATCCTCCACAGCTTTTATCTGCACTTCATCAAGGGACCCAGTAGCTTCTTTTCGATAACGTGCAATGAATGGCACGGTATTTCCTTCTTCTAATAATTTAATAACAGCCTCAGCTTGACCCGGCTTAACAGCTACATCCTTTGCAATGAGCTGTAACATTTGCTTTTGTTCCACATCATCACTACCTTTTTTCTTTTCATTTTACCATTACACTTTACTAAAAATGCAAAAAAATAGTCTACTCTAACGGAAGAGTAAACTATTTTAATCAATACGAAGAGACTATTCTCTCTAGCACTTCCTGCAAAGCTCGTACTATTGCTTGTATTTGCAACAACAACAGGAAAGCCCCTCTCGCTAAAAAATTTTAAAGCGAGACACCATCTCTTACTAAGATAGCTTCTTGCAATTTTTTTATTGCCTTCCTTTGTATTCTAGATACATGCATTTGAGAAACCCCTAATCGTTCTCCAACTTCTTTTTGAGTGAGTTGCTCTAAATATGTAAGCTGAATAATTTGTCTTTCTCTCTCATCTAAAATACTCATTGCTTCAGAAACAATCATTCTTTTATTAGTCATTTCATAGCCGTCATCTTCTTTACCCATAATATCAAATAACGTTACTTTACTACCGTCAGAATCCGACTCTATTGAATGATCCATAGAAAGAGCATGATAACTACGGATCATCTCCATAGCCTCTAACACTTCCTCTTCTGCTACTTCTAATTGATCTGCAATTTCCTTAATAGACGGAGAACGTTGCAACTCAACTGTCAACGCTTCAACTGTTGTTTTAATTCGTGGCCCTAATTCTTTTATCCGTCTTGGCACATGAATATCCCAAGTCTTATCTCGTAAAAAGCGCTTAATTTCTCCAACAATCGTTGGAACAGCAAATGCTTCAAAACTTCGACCAACATCAGGATTAAAACGTCTTATTGCACCTAGCAATCCTAGCATACCTACTTGAGTAATATCATCATAACTAGATTTACCATTCGAATATTTACGTGCAATGGACTCTACTAAATATCGATAATGAATCACTAAATTTGTTTGAGCATCATTATCTTCCGTTAATTGGTACTGGGCAATCCACCTTAGTATATCTTCATTAGACGAAGATTTAGGTAGTGATTCTTTCGACATTTTTCTCCACCTGCTCTCTAGCGACATACTTAGTCATGAAAACAGTTACGCCACCATCGTTATTTATCATCACCTCATCCATCAAAGTTTCCATTAAATAAAGCCCTAAACCACCTTCGCGAAGACCTGCTATACTCTCTTCAGGATGATACGGACCAATTTTCGATTTTATCTCCTCAAAATTAAAACTATTACCGTAATCTGCAATCATCATTTCTAGTTTACTTTCATACAGAGCACAACCAATGACGATTTCTCCCTCTTCTTCGTCCTTATATGCATGATGTACAACATTTGTTACCGCTTCACTTGCAGCAATTTTTAAATCTTCAATATCATCATAATTAAATCCAACTCGACTAGCTAAGCCAGAAACCGTCAATCGAATCACGCTGACAAATTGCGGTTTTGCAGGAACCCTTATCTCAATATAATCAAATTCCTTCATTTTCGTAATTCCACCTTTTTATCAGTTTCAATATCCATTAGATCGCTTAAACCAGTAATTTCAAACAACCTTTGTAATCTATTCGATAAACCAACTAATTTAACTTTACCATTTTCGCGTAGTGTTCTTTTATAAAAGGCTACAAAGATACCTAGCCCTGTACTATCCATATAATTAACTTTTGATAAATTAAGTACTATTTCTAATCCTTCAGTAATTTTCACTGCCTCTAATTCTTCCCTGAGTCCTGAAGCAGTAAAAGTATCTATTTCACCCTCTACAAATCCGTATAGTTTATTATCAAGTTCTTTAAAGTGTATCGCCATATCCATACAGCACACCTCCACCAATTTGTTAGACTAAATTTCTATTCCCGTAATTATTAACAGTCAAACCTAAATAACTATTTTTTTATAATTGCAATTGTAAAATCATCTGATAGTTTAAAATCCTGTATTTTTTCAATTTGCTTATAAAGAAGATTACATAATTCTTGGGCTGACAAGTATTTATTTTCAAATATTAATGATGTAATGACCTCTCTTGCATTCACTTCATCCTGCAATCTGAATTCAGTAACACCATCCGTCATCATGATTACGATATCGTTTTCTTCCAAAGTAATTTCGTTATAAGAATATTTTGTTTCTGGCAACACCCCTAATAATAATCCCGTTGATTCCAAAGGGATAAATTGATTGCGTTCAGCACTGTAATGAAGAGCTGGCTCATGACCGGCAGAAGCATAAGAAAAAATGCTTTTTCGCATATCCAAACAACCGTAGAACATAGACACAAACATACTGTCATCTACACTCTTTTCAATTACTCGATTAATGACCGTTAATACATATGAAGGATCTCCACATGCATAATCCAATGCCTCCAAACCATATTTCACCATAGACATACATAATGCGGCTGGAACACCTTTACCTACCACATCCGTCACAGCTACACTCAAATAATCATCTCGATTATATAAAAAGTGGACATAATCCCCATTCATTTTCCGAATTGGAATAGATATCATTCCTAAATCGATATTTAAAAGTTGTGGTACCTCTGTTTTAAGTAATGTACTCTGGATACTTGTAGCAATTTTCATTTCTATCTCATACTCAGCTTGTTTTTGTAATAAGCTTTGGTGCTCCCTATGAGCCATTCCATAATGCACCATCACTTCGATAAGAAAATCATATGCAAGCTGTTCTTCACTCATTCTACAAGGAAATAGCTTTTCAACTGCGTTTTTATGAATACTTACAACATCCTCTGGAGATATATTATTTTGGATTAACTGACGAGTGAAATTTTGAGCAATATACAAATTCTTTTCAGTTTGATCAGTCATATAATCTGACAAAATCTTTTTATATTGAGATTCTAATCTATCCAACAACTCCACATCCTAACGCAGCCATTTTTCAGCTCTTATCGTTGTTCCCTCACCAATAACCGATTGAATATTCATACTATCCATCAATCGATTAACGCCTGGTAAACCTGCACCTAGCCCACCTGAAGTAGAGTAACCATCCTCCATCACTTTCCGAACATCCTCTATTCCTGGTCCTTGATCAGTTGCTATAACAATTATTTTTTTCTCTGTGTCTGACTCAAATTTTTCAATTTCAATGACACCTATCCTTGCATATAAATATATATTTCTAGCTAGTTCACTTATAGCTGTGGTGATTCGAGCCTGATCAACAGTGTCAAATCCAAGCGCTTTTGCTTCGTCACGCCCCAGTTGTCTTGCTGCAACTATATCCCACTCAGTAATAATCTCAACCGAAGACTTAATTGTCACTGCTGTCCCCCCAATTCCTTTCGGAGTTTTACTCTTACACTTTTTTTCGACCTACTTACCTAAATATTTTAAATATTTTAATTATATTAAAGATTTTACCTCAGGGAAATGGTTGCTGTCGCTAAGTTTGTATTTCACAAAAAAAATTTTATTGCTGTCGCTTCGCTTTCGCACAGAGAAACACTTTTGCTGAATGAAGGTAAATTCTATGTATATTTTCTTAAACCTCTCATTACTTTTTCAAAAATCGATGCTAATTTTAGATCTTGAATATACCTCAAATCTATGTGCATCATTTTTTAAAAGCGATTTTAATATGTATATTGGAGGAACAATACAAAAAAGCATCGAGATGAAAACATCTCGATGCCGCTATACACATATGTATATCAAAATTTAACAAGCCCTAAACTAATCATCAATGCACCATCAACTTTCTCCATCAACGCATGGTCAAGTTGTGTAATACGATCTGTCAATCTTGACTTATCAATCGTCCGCACTTGCTCGAGCAGAATAACCGAATCACGTTCAAAACCATACTTTTCAGCATTAATTTCGACGTGCGTCGGTAATTTTGCTTTCTGAATCTGTGCAGTAATAGCTGCGATGATGACAGTCGGACTAAATCGATTTCCAATATCATTTTGAATAATCAGCACCGGCCTAGTGCCCCCTTGCTCGGACCCAACTACCGGCGATAAATCTGCAAAAAAAACGTCACCACGTTTTACATTCAAAGTGTCATCCCCCGCTAACGAGACGCTCCACTGTATGTTGTGCTTCATATTCTGCTTGCAAGCATTCACTCGCAATACTCAGATTTATATGAGACATTTCAACATATCCTTTCATCATAGCTTCCCGTATTTGATTTGGTTGCTCCTGCATTAAAACTTTGCGCGACAAAATACGCGCAAAAGATTCACTCTCAATTACTTCCTTTGTTTGTAGAAATAGTCTATCCTGAACAGCAATTGTAGCTTCTCTTAACTTTTTCTCGTACACAGCAAGCACCTCCAACGGAACCATCCACTTTTCATTACTACCCATTCTACCATTGAAAGATATTGTTGAAAAGACACGAAATGACAAAATATCTGACAATTTAAAGTCCAAGTTGTAAAAATATGTAGGTTGTCGAAGGTAAATGCCGATTTATTCACCTTGCAATATGTCAAAAATTATGATTGACTCATCTACCCGAATTTAACATATTGATTAGTAAGTACTTATTCACCAAGTTGTTTAGTTGCTCTGATAAAAAATTCATTTGTCCTAAATCAATTATGCCTCAGCATAATTGATTCCGATTTTTAATTTAGAGTTAAATGTATAATCTAGGAACTCTAGCTGTAATAATGCATGGTACTTCATAATTAATGGTTTCAAGCTTTGCTGCCCATTCATTCATTGAAATAACATCCTGTCCTTGATGTCCAATGAGTGTTACTTTCTCACCTATAGCATATGCTTTTGGCAAGGCAACCATACATTGGTCCATACAAATTCGTCCGACAATCTGCATTCTTTGACCATCAATTAGTACTTCTTGTCCGCCTAATTTACGAATCACTCCGTCAGCATAGCCTATTGGTATTGTTCCAATCCACATATCTGATGGGGCCGTAAAAGTAGCGCCATAGCCTACTGAATCACCTGCTTGTAACTGTTTCACATGAACAAGCTCACTCTCAAGCGAAAACGCTGGCTGTAACGAAAATGGTAAAATACCTTCTACATAAGGCGATGGTGATAATCCATACATTGAAATACCATATCTGACAGCATCAAATTGTAAATGTGTATCTTTCACTAAGGATGTAGCTGTATTTGATGCATGCACAAGTCTAGGCTTTTCAGGCAATACTGACACACATTTCTCAAAAAATTGCACTTGTCTATCGAAGTAAGAGGTATCTTCTTCATCTGCAGTCGCAAAATGTGTGAATATCCCATCAAGCTCTACATTTATTGTATTCTTTATTGTTTGATATAATTCCAATAATTCTTGTTCTGAACGAACGCCAATTCTGCCCATTCCACTATCTACTTTTATATGTAGTCGTAAAGGGTTTACTTCATTAGTTATGAACGGAGCAGCTTGCTGTACCCATTCACTAGCAAACGCCGTAAGAATTATGCGCTGCTTGGCAGCGTATGGCACAAACGAAATTGGAGAGGCGCCTAATAGTAGTATGTCCGGTTCTTCAAAATGCGCTCGAATATGTAATGCTTCATCAGGCGTTGCCACAGCAAGTATTGTTGCCCCTGCCTCGAGTGCCGCTTTTGCAACAGCTATATCTCCATGACCGTATGCATTTGCTTTTACGACAGCTATAATTTGAACATTAGGTTGAAGTAGCTTTTTTAATTTTTTTACGTTTTGTTGTATTGCTTGTAAGTCTACAATTGCTTTGGTTGGTCTAAAATACTGCTGTATCTCCATTAGAATACCCTCTTTATTATTTTATTAAAACAATATGTATTGATTAAATCACTTTTGCTCTACAGTTTTACCATAAGTTATTCTATTTTAGACTAATTTTCTACATAACTTTTATCATATATGACTTAACACTTTCTAAACAGTGTTAATATTCATCAAAACTGCACTATTCTTCTTAATAAGCTACAGCTTTCCATTTAGAAAGCTGTAGCTAGAGTAATTATTTCATACTACCTATCGTCATAGAAGTGGCAACTTGCACCATTTCTTCACGAGACAATTTACTAGATGCTACAAAGAATTCGACGCCATCCTTTTCCCAGCTAATAGATGTATCTGTAATAGCTCCAATTGTAAAGCCCAAATCTACAGGATCACCAGGCGATGATACTGGCAACATTGCAGTCTGTTTCGTAACTGGCTGTTGCATAACTGTAAATGGCTTGTCACCGTCGAACGTTAAGATAACACGTTCCATGCCACCCTCTTGCATGACTTTCTCATCCACCATCTTCGTATTTCCTAAACTTACAACAGGGTAATGTGTTTGGAACTTTGTATTTTCGACTTCTGCACTTACTGCTTGTTCCCCATCATTTCCATCGGGATTATTATTGCTCTCTTTATCGCCTTTATCCTTTTCTTCCTTGTTATCTTTTTCTGGCGATGCAGCGTTTTCCCCTTTTGGTTCATCTTTTTCTGTAAATTGCTCAACCGCATACTCTTTAGCCGCATGTTGAACACCTAATTTAATATTTTTAAATGTGATACGAATTTGCTCTTCTTTTACATCATTCATAATTACTACGGAAGTTGGAAGCATTGTTTTCTTATCGACTGTTATAACTTGATGAGGCATACTATTTTTATAGCTATTTCTAGTAGCCGCTTCAAATATATATGCTTTGTCCTCTTCTTTCATGACTAAATTTTTATCTTGAGCTAAATCTTCTGCTAGTGCACCTATTAAATAGGCCTGACTATTTTTCTTTGGCCAATCACTTTGGAATTTATACATTTTGTTTAATGTAGGTGTAACAACAAAAACGCCATCTGCATTTCGCACTATCATTTGTGAAACATCTTTCCCACTTTCTACAACTTCCACTCGATAGAAATCAGGTTTCGTATGCCAAACAGTTACATCATATTTTTTTGGATTCCCACCAGATTTAATCTCCATCGTAGCATTTAACTCATAACCATTGGTCTCTGCCCATTTCCCATTAACTTTCTTCAACACTTTTTCCTGTGAGTCTGTACCACATGCCGATAGAAGTAATATCGTACAAAGTAAGACGAGCCATTTAACTATTCGGTTGCCCACGCTTTCACCCTTTCCTTCTTTCAAATCCACTACGACAATATATGAACCGTATTTGTCAGTTATGTCATTTGAACATGGGCAATATATTTATCTTCACTCAGAAATTTATTTGCTTTTTAATAGCTACCACCATAGAGTGTTTGATTTCTGCTCCGACTTGGCGCTTTCTTAGGGCGTCAGTCGGAATGGAAATCAACTTATAGTTTTAATAAATGTCTTCCGCAACTTTTAATAATGAGCCCTTTTACTTTATATGGTGGAAGCTTGTTTTACATTTTTTATTGTAATAATATTACTTGCGCTGCTGCGTATTGCTTAGAGTGTGTTATGCTTACAAATCCATTTACAAGCTCTCCTTTAAAATATAAAACAGGATTACCAGCTTCTCCTCTTAAAACTTCAACATCATGAAGCTTACATTCTTTACCAATACCAGTTCCTAACGCCTTCGAAAATGCTTCTTTTACAGCAAATCGTCCGGCCAAAAATTCTATTCTACGAGTTTCTGTATGTGAATCAAACAAAACTCTTTCCCTTTCAGATAAAATGCGGTCTTTAAATTTATTTGTTCTCCCCATTGCTTTAATAATACGGTCGATTTCTACAATATCGAGACCAATTCCTTTAATCATTTGAACTTCTCCTTTTCCTATTTCTAAAAAGCCATGTATAATGATTGTAAATTGAGGTGGAGTTATGTTTAGTAGAACAGAAAATTTCAAGCAATATACAAAGTATTATCCTATTGTTTCAACATTAATAGCGGTTAATTTAATTATTTATGTAATAACTATTTTACCTGAAATAGGTGACCACGTATTGAATTACGGAATCCAAGTGAACTTCCTTGTTCAAACAGGTGAATGGTGGCGTGTTTTTTCTGCAATGTTTTTACATGCTGATTTTTTGCACGTTTTCTTTAATATGTTTTCACTGTATTTATTCGGACCAGAGCTTGAAAAAATTGCAGGTAAGGCGCGTTTTATTACAATCTATTTATTGTCCGGTATTGTAGGCGACATGGCTACCTATCTACTATATGATAGTAACTATGCAAGTCTCGGTGCAAGTGGAGCTGTTTTTGGAATATTCGGTGCGTTTGGAGCACTTGTATACTACACACGCCGTACAATGCCGATGCTTCGAAAACTTATTTTACCAATCATTGTGATAAGTGTTATTATGACTTTTTTACAGCCGAATGTGAATGTCTATGCTCACTTGGGCGGTTTAGTAACAGGGTTCCTTCTCGGACTCATCTACTTACATCCAAGAAGAATTTTAAGCTGGCGTAAACAAAAGATGGCAGGTAAGTAATAGATTCAAAGTGGAGCCATTCTCTGATGATAAGCTTTCATCGAGTGTTGCTCCTTTTATTTTTACGCTAGCGTTATATTCATTTTTTTATTTTATTCCCAATAAAACCGTATTAATGCTTGTCCATTTATGCTGCCAATTCACTTGAAGATAGCCACTCCTGCAAGATTCCCCAATAGCCCCCCGTTTGTAGGCCATTATTATTCACGTTTTGTTGCATTGTAGCTACATCTACTACTCTTTCTATTACTCCCCCTTTTGTTTGATTAATTTTATTATAAATAGAATATTTGGATATTTATAGGTAAAAAAGGATCATCATCATCATGTGTCCCTAACTCCCTTTTTGACTATAAACTTTTCTAAGAGCATCTGATTAGCCACTTAGATCAACACAATGTTTTTGTGCGAAAGCGTAGTATAAACGTAGTAGTACGGTGTTTGTCACTCATTCGTATATTGTTGTTCGAATGTTTTAACAAATGATTCATAAAAAAAGGCTAACCCCACATTAATTGTGAGGACTAGCCATATTCTCGCATTCAATGTTCGTACCAAGATACTATAGTTTCAGCATCCTGCTGCTCTAAGTTTCGCACATTCCCTGTCATACCAGTCATGCCCGACATTACCGTTGCTTTTACAGACATAACATTCTTTCTTTTTTGGAAATACGTTTGGGTAGTCCCAATAGATTGAATTCGTTTTTTCTCCATAAAAAATGTAATACGACTAAACACACGATATTGCATAGTTAATTGCTTTCCATCTATCATATAAGCAGCTGTTTTATGTTGCCAATTACCAATTAATATCGTTAATGGAATTAACAATAGCGAAAGCAACCCGTACGGATAAAAATAATAACTACATGCGCCAATTATAGGTACAAGCCAAACGAAATCAATTCGGTAAAAAAATGGACGAGCACGATTTGGCGAATGAATAAACTCTGGTCGCCAATTTACATCCGGAAAAATCTGCTCTAACGTTTCCAAACAATCTTGCTTCTGAATAAGTGGGAACAACGCAATTTTTTTATCATTTCCCTCTCCACCATTTCCCCCAGCACTCTCAACAACAACCGTTGCAAAGCCAAATAATTGACGCAATGGATTTTCTACAATACGAATCGCCTGAATTCGATTTAACGGTAAAGTAACTCGTTTTTTCTCCAGTAGCCCTTTTGTAATAATAAGCTTTTCATCTTCAGTTCGAACTGTATATTCATAATAATTGATCAATGTAATAATAAATGATACAAACCATGCCACAATTAAGCTGAATATCACTGTTAACACGACTAAAAATACGCCAATTTTAGCAAAGTCCGCTAGCTCGTCAAAGATTTTCTCATATGGGATTATATCTGAAAGCTGAGAGATAATTGCTGCTAGCCCAGACAGAACAACCCCTATTCCGCCCGAAGTTATGGCTAATATAAGTAAATCACGTATCGACATATGATAAATCATCGGCGCTAATACTTCCTCGGTTAGCGACTGTTCATTACTCATCTGTTCATCATTCGTCTGTTCATTGGCTTTGTTCTTCGTGCGACGCATTTCCAGCTCTATTGCATCTGCCGCATCCTTTCTTATTGCCGTTAACTCTACCTCTGGCTTTCTATCCTTGCTTCCCGCAGTTTCAACTTGAACCTTTACTAAGCCAAATAGTCGATGAAAAATACCCTCATTGTAATTTAAGCTTTGAATACGTTCAAAAGGGATGTAACGTTTCTTTTTAACGAACAAGCCATATTTTACACGCAATTCTCCATCTTCAAACCAATATACAAAGGTACGCCATTTAACAATACCACTAACAAGCGCAAGTATAGCCCCTACTCCCCATATACCGAATAAGAAAACAGTTCGCCAAAAATTATCACTATGAATATTAAACGAGAAGTGAAAACCATTCGTTATAATAATAACAATTAACGGGAAAATCATACTTTTTAATGCCTTTGCACTTGAAATAACAGCCGATACTGGGTGTAATCGATTAACTTCCTTAGACATCATCTTCTGCCACCCTTGCTAATTCCGAAATACGTGCACGAAGTCCATCCGCCTCTTCCATTACAAGGGCTGGAATCGTATGTACAGTTGCCGCCGTTGATATTGAAATATTACCTAAACCATATTTTTTTAATATCGGTCCTTGCGTTGTATCAACATGTTGTACACGCACCATTGGGATAAGCGTACGTTTAACAACGAATAAACCATGTTGCACTTCAATCTCACTTTCACGCACCTCATAGCGCCAGCGTTCCCATCTTACTTTCGGAAATAGATAAGCAGATAGAATAGCACTAAGTATAACTACAACAACTGCAATGAAATAAATAAATGATGGCCATTCAAAATAATAGGTGCCATAGCATACTAAAGCCGCTATAATCAAAAGAATTATCGTTTGCAATACACCATATAAACGCCACACTGTTAATCCTTTTCTGGAAATCTTATGCATTGGTTCTGATCTCAAAATCGATCCCTCACTTTCCTTATTTATGTATACGTAACTAATTATCTTTTTGTTTCAAAGTTTTATCAATTTCGCCTTGGCGTTCTCGTGCTGTCGCTTCGTATTTTAATATGGACATCCGCTAAAAGAAGTTAAAAAAACCTTACAGCCACTTAGACTGTAAGGTTTTATCATTTTGATGAAGATAAAATTAATCTTCGTGACGACGTGGGGCACGTGAACGACCTTGTCCACCTTCACGGCGACCTCCATCACGGCGTCCGCCTTCTCGACGATCTCCGCCGCGTCCTCCACGACGATCTCCGCCACGTCCGCCATCACGACGTCCGTTAGAGCTACGGTTGCCGCCGCGTCCACGATCTCCGCCACGATTGCCAGAACGCTCACGACGCATTGGTAATGGACGTTCTTCAGTAATTGTTACTGGCGAGTCATCTGGCTCTTTTGTTAATGAACGAATTGCTGCAGCTACGACATCGATTGCATCATGGTTTTCAAGTAATTCTGTAGCAAGTGTACGATAATCACCTAAGTCGTTGTTCGCAATAAGACCTTCAAGTGTCTCTACAGCTAAGCGTTGTTGACCAACTAAAGCTTCGTCAGTTGTTGGTGGACGAAGTGGTGTCATACGTTTTTTCGTTGTTTCTTCTACGATACGTAAGTAACCCATTTCGCGTGGCGTTACAAACGTTACCGCAAGACCTGATTTACCTGCACGGCCTGTACGACCAATACGGTGAACATAAGACTCAGGATCTTGAGGAATATCGAAGTTATAAACATGTGTTACACCAGAAATATCAAGCCCACGAGCAGCTACATCTGTTGCCACAAGAATATCAATTTTATTTTCTTTAAATTGACGTAATACTGAAATACGTTTTGCTTGGCTTAAATCACCGTGAATGCCTTCAGCAAGGTAACCACGAATTGATAACGCTTGTGCAAGCTCATCCACGCGGCGTTTTGTACGTCCAAAGATGATTGCAAGTTCTGGTTGGTGAACGTTTAATAAACGAGATAAAATATCGAACTTTTCACGCTCAGCAGACTTCACAAAATATTGATCGATGTTATCAACTGTTAATTCTTTTGCTTTAATTTTTACGATTTCTGGATCACGCATAAATGTTTCAGCAATTTTACGAATTGCTGGTGGCATTGTTGCTGAGAACAGTAATGTTTGACGTTCAGATGGAACGTTTTCTAAGATTGAATTAATATCATCAATAAAGCCCATGTTTAACATTTCATCTGCTTCATCAAGTACTAATGTTTGAACATCTTCTAATTTTAAAGTACGACGATTGATATGATCTATAATTCGTCCAGGTGTACCAACGATAATTTGTGGTCTATTTTTCAGCGCACGAATTTGACGGCCGATTTCCTGACCACCATAAACTGATAATAATTTTACGCGTTTGTCATAACCAATTTTATAAAGCTCTTCAGAAACTTGAATTGCTAATTCACGAGTTGGAGCAATTACTAATGCTTGGATGTTAGGGTTTTTCGGGTCAATTTTTTCGATAAGTGGAATCCCGAAAGCGGCAGTTTTACCTGTACCTGTTTGCGCTTGACCTAATACGTCACGGCCTTCAATCGCAAAACGAATAGTACCTTCTTGGATTGGTGTTGCTTCTTCAAATCCCATACGCTTTACAGAACGTAATGTAGATTCGCTAATATTTAATTCTGAAAAATTTGTCAAACTTCTCAATCTCCTTTTTCTGCTTTTAAGTTGACAAATGGTTACATTTTCAGATGAAGTTGTCGGCAAATTCGAGCCTGTGTTGTGGAACGTTTCCGTTACTTAAAAATTTTCTCTATATGTTGGTCACATAGAGCTCTCTTATATGAAAAGGAAAGCCCGGTCTTTACCGAGCGGTTTGATTCTGTCGTAATTATTCACTTTAGAATAAAACCGTTGTGTTCAAAAAAAAGTACTCTTCAATCAAATATGAAGAGTCTTCGCACAAAATGTATCCATTGCTTACACTAGTCTAACATGGGATTAAAACGTATGCAACGATAACGCATGAGTCGTAATAATCTGACTACTTTAAGAGCTCTTTAAAAATGACAAAACGTTAGAAAACCATTCAGAGCAATCTTCGCCATAACAAATATGGTGCTTGCCAGTATCAGATAAATACAAGGTTTTTTCGTTTGAAGTTAATTGATCAAATAAAAAGCGAGCAGTATGATAGGGCACAATCCCGTCTAATTTCCCTTGTACAATATACACCGGAATTTTAATATCTTTATAATACGGCTCCACCCTTCGAACAAGCTTCATGAATTCTATCGTTGAGGATAGTGGCACATGATTAAACTTATGCCGGTATCGTAAAAACAGCTCGTTATTAGACAAATTACGATAGTATGCCTCAGTTGCCAACATTTTAAAATCTTTGACCAGTTGCTTCGGACTCACATATTTGGCAGCAGCGCTAAGTAATACGAGCTTTTTCACTTTATATCGCTTGGCTAAATAGAGTGCTATAATACCCCCCATTGAAAATCCAACTACTATTACTTCATCTACTTTTTTGGCAAGAGCACGAAAAGCGAGCTCGGCATCCATTAACCAATGCTTAGCAGTGAAACCACGCATTTGTAATTCTTCTCCATGCCCTGACAAGGTAGGTTCTTCAATGAGCCAATTTGTATGCGTTCGTAAATAGGTAGTAAAAGGTTCTACTTCATAAGGTCCGCCTGAAAATCCATGTATACATAACACACCTACTGACATTCTTTCACCTCTAAATGTGTAACTCATATAAGTCGATGAATGAAAGAAAGAATCGGTGAGAGAATGTCCCACCGACTCCTTGTTTCATCACTTCGTAAATGCACGTAAGATCGTTTCTAACTTCATACCACGAGAGCCTTTTAGTAAAACGATAGACTCCTCGTTAGCTTGCTGTAGTTTTTCGATAATTGGCGTATAATCATCCTCTGCATATAACAAATGGTCCTCATCAAATCGCTCTTTTAAAACTTCATTTAAATAAGCCATTCGTGGGCCAAATAAACATACATAGTCGATTTCTTCTGCATGAATATCCTTCGATAAATCTTCATGGAAACGCTTTTCATTTGGTCCAAGTTCAAGCATATCACCTAGTACAAGCCATTTTTCTGGGCGAATCGTTGTCGATGCAACAAATTGAATAGCCGCCTTTACAGAAGTTGGTGCCGCATTGTAAGCATCATTAATAAATAATGCCCCATTTGATCCATTCACTTGCTGCATGCGCATATCCGTAAGAGCTACTTGTTTTAAGGATGCACGTATTTGGTCATCATTTAAACCTAGCTGTTGTGAAATTAACATTGCCACTAATGTATTTTTCACTTGATGCTTCCCGAGAACTGAAATAAAGAAATCTCCTTCTATCACACCATGTGTAGAGAAGCTACTTCCATCCGCAGTTGCTTCAATATTGTCTGCATACAATAGATTGCCGTTCTCTAAGCCAAATGCCACCGCTTTCAACTGCTGCTCTTTCGTAACTAACTCTTGTAGTAGCGGTTCATCTCCATCATAAAACAGCACTCCATCTGATTGCATTCCCTGGATTATTTCAAATTTGGCTTTAGCAATTCCTGCACGTGAGCCTAAATCTTGCATATGAGCCTCGCCAATGTTTGTAATCACTGTCATATGTGGACGAGCAAGTTTCGTTAAAAACTCAATTTCACCAAAACCACTCATACCCATTTCAAGTACGGCAACATCAGTATCTTCATCTAGCTGTAATACCGTAATAGGTAAACCTAGCTCATTATTAAAATTCCCGATTGTCTTTTGTACTTTAAAAAATGGTGTTAGCGTTCCTGCTAAAATATCTTTCGTCGACGTTTTACCATTTGAACCAGTAATGCCAATAAACTTCGCCTTATGCTCACTGCGATAGGCACGTGCCATTTGCTGAAGCGCCACTTCTGGATCATC
Organism: Lysinibacillus sp. EB106-09-02-XG168; assembly: GCF_058791475.1. NCBI lineage: Bacteria > Bacillati > Bacillota > Bacilli > Caryophanales > Bacillaceae > Lysinibacillus > Lysinibacillus sp. EB106-09-02-XG168. The sequence continues at coordinate 4,361,298 of NZ_JBYTDN010000003.1, forward strand.
TACAAAGAGTAATGGTACACCTTGAGGTGGATTCGGTTCATCTTTCTGCCAAAGAGAAGCTCCTGCTCCTTTTTCAATAGCCTGTAGAACGAATTTATGACCATTGGCCTTTTCACCACGAAATGGAACAAACAAGTCCCCTTGTTGAATTGTTCTAGTATCAATGGAAATTCCTGATACGACCGTGTCACCAAAAGCTGGTACTTCTTCATTTAACCATGTAGCTAACTGCTTTAATGTTTTTTTCACAATAATCCCACTCAGTCTTTTTTATAGTGAAGCTGTTGTTTTTCTTCAAAACGCTCAATTGCTAAAGTAATCAGACGATCAATAAGCTCTGGGTAACTTACATTTGTATGTTGCCAAAGAAGCGGATACATACTTACAGGTGTAAAACCTGGCATTGTATTCACTTCGTTAATATAAATGCTGTTATCGGCCGTCACAAAAAAGTCCGCACGAACTAAACCGCTCCCATCAATAGCTTTGAACGCACGTTTAGCTAGCTCCTGTAAATTAGATACTGTATCCTTAGTAAGCTCTGCTGGAATAATAAGGACTGTTGAGCCATCTTTATATTTAGAGTCATAATCATAAAAGTCAGTGACTGGTTTAATTTCACCTGGTACAGAAACTTCGGGGAAGTCATTTCCTAGCACAGCAAGTTCAATTTCACGAGCAATTATACCTTGCTCAATTACAATTTTACGATCATACTGTAGGGCTATTTCGATAGCTTTCACTAATTCATCGCGATTTGTTGCCTTGCTAATTCCAACACTCGATCCTAAGTTTGCAGGTTTTACAAACATTGGCCAATCCAGTTTTTCTTCGCAACGAGCGAGGATAGCCTCCTGTTCATTAGCCCATTCACTACGAATAAAATACGTATATGGAACTTGTGGTAAGCCGGCAATTTCAAATAATTGTTTCATAACTACTTTATCCATGCCAGTTGCTGATGCTAATACACCATTTCCTACATAAGGTAGATTTAGAACTTCAAGTAAACCTTGTACAGTACCATCTTCACCATTAGTACCATGAAGCAATGGGAAAATTGCGTCAAATTTCATGGATTTACCATCTTTATCAATTAAAAAATCTGTAATATTATTTTCTAAAATAGTGGCATTATCACCAAATTGTAATTCTTCAATTGTACTTGCGGGTTTTTTTAGACGCTCACCGCGGCGCCATTCCCCTTCAAGGGTAATGAAAATCGGATATACTTCATACTCCTCGAAATTCAAAGCTCCCGTGACTGCACGTGCTGTCGATAATGACACCTCATGCTCGGCTGACTTTCCACCGTATAATAAACCGATTCTTTTTTTCATTTTTGTGCCCTCCACATACTTCTTGAGTACTATTAGTTTATCATGAAACGTCTTTATAAATGACATCAATTTCGCCTTGCCGTAATTGTAGCTGACGCTTTGCTTTCCCTACATAAAACATCTGTAGCTAACGCTACGCAAAACATCAAAATAATTACTGAATGACGTTAAAAATCTCACCGTAATTTTGACGGTGAGATTTAGTGTATATTCATTCTACGTACAAATGAATAGATCAATTATGCCTAGGCATAATTGCGTCAAGAATCAGCTTTGTGCTTAAGCCTGCGTGACGCAGGTCAGTTAGCCATTATCGCATGGATGCGATGATTTCAGGCTAACATCCTTTTATCCGCTGAAAGAAGTTAAATAATATAAATCAATTCATCGTGCTCATTTTTCAAAATTGTACTTTTTAAATCATCCCATACCTCATCCGGATAGGAATACTCTGACAGATTGCGAATTTCGATACCGTAAGCTACTTTAGGCTTTTCAATTCTATACAATGATAACAGTGCCCCATCTTTAGTAAAAGAACGATAGGCACGCAAAAATTCCGGTGAAATAGCAGGAATACTCGATTTCACCTTCCGTCGCCAAAAACCAGTGCTACGTTCCTTTTCACGAATCAAACTGTTCAAAACATTAGCAAGGAGTAAATCGGAATCACTTAAATGGCGAAAATAAACTTTAGTCATTTTCTCTAAATCTGAAGAATAATAGACAAATCGATTTTGTAATTTATTAAAAAATGGCGAAGTAATCGGTTCTTTTTTATGACTAATGTAAAGCAGCTCTCCTTGTTCCATCGGTGTTAGTTGGTCTAGCCTCTTCTCATCCATAAAGTCTATCCAACATAATTCTTTGGATTCTGTAGCTTTTTTTACAAACTGAGGTACTTCATCTTCTGATATATAATCGAACTGAGTATGCATATTAAAAGAACCATCTTCATAGGTATGTTTCAATAACAGTAAGTGATGCAGTGGTTCAAGTGCAGCCACAAATTGCGAGAATTTAAGCCCGCTAAAAACAACAAATTTATTGACCTCATTCATATGAACATAAATATGATACATAAAATCGTCAGCTGACTTCAATTTTTTAGCCACAACCATCACCCCATTCTTCACTATATTATAAAACTAAACTTGAATTTTTTGAAACATTTTATGTTAATAATCGTCATAACAATATTCACAGGCGTAAAAGTGTTTTTTACGTTATAATATGAATGTTAAAGATGCTATTGCATATATGTTTTTTAACTACTCGGAATGAGCACATTTAGAACGAATATAATTCTATTCATTTCTTACAAATATTTGAGAGGATTTCTAAACCAAAAGCAAATATTCTCCCCCTACTTTCGGTTTAATATTCGCCTCTTGAGGATTCATCATAAATATATTTGGTAGTATATTGAATCAGAATTAATTTTAATCAAATTTACTCATTAAAGAGATACTATTTTGATATAGGTGGCTTGTATGGAAAATAAACGAAATTTCGCGAATCGTTTTGACTGGACGCTCGCTTTTATACTTCTTTGCTTTCTAGTCATAAGTTTGTTAGCCATTTCGTCGGCGCAAACATCAGGTCAGTACGGCGTTAACTATGTTCCTTTACAATTGCGATGGTACGTCATTTGCTCAGTAATTATTGGAGTAGTTATGTTTTTTGAACCTGACCAATATAAAAAATTGTCTTGGTATATGTACGGTGGAGGCATCTTCTTATTAGTACTGCTTATTTTCATGCCAGAAGGTCCAGGACAAATCGGTGCAAAAATTAATGGTGCAAAAAGTTGGTATCATACACCCCTTGGAAATATTCAACCTTCTGAGTTTATGAAAACCTTTTACATTTTAGCACTTGCTCGACTTATTAGTAAGCACCACGAAGTTTATACTTTTAAATCCATAAAAACGGATTTCATATTGCTAGGTAAAATCATTGCTACACTATTATTACCTTTAGCCCTTATTCTGAAGCAGCCTGACCTTGGTTCAGCCTTAGTATTCTTCGCCATTACGGCTGCTATTGTCATTGTAGCAGGTGTATCATGGAAAATTATTTTACCAACTTTTTTAGGTGGCGCAATAGTAGGTGGTTCTTTTTTATGGATGGCACTCCATATGCAAAGTTTTTTAGAGAACACATTCGGCTTAAGATCATATCAGTTTGCTCGAATCTATTCTTGGTTAGATCCATATTCATATTCTTCTAGTGAGGGATACCATTTAATTACTTCCTTGAATGCCATTGGTTCAGGTGAGATTTTCGGTAAAGGCTACCGCGGTCGTGAAGTTTACGTTGCCGAAAATCATACCGATTTTATTTTTACAGTTATCGGAGAAGAATGGGGTTTTATTGGCGCTAGTATCGTTATTTGTTTATTCTTTTTATTAATCTATCATTTAACAAAAACTACCCTGTTATTGAAAGATCCATTCTCAACATATGTATGTTCTGGTATTATTGCAATGATTACATTCCACGTACTTGAAAATATCGGTATGACTATTCAGCTATTACCTATTACAGGTATTCCCCTACCGTTTATAAGTTATGGAGGAAGTTCATTGATGGGGAACGCTCTAGCCATCGGTCTTGTTTTCAGTATGCGTTTCCACTATCGTACTTACATGTTTACAACTCACGATGATGACGATTAATTACGGATATAAAAAATGGGTAGCCTCATTAAGAGACTACCCATTTTTATTTGTAAAACGAGTTAAGCTTGAACTTGCGGTGTTTGCGTTGGTGGTGTGAGCACTTTTAAAAGTTCAAGTCGAGACTTTGTTACAGTGGCTGTTACACCCAACTTAGATAAATTCGAAACAATCTTTTTCAAATCTACTTCTTTTGTCATACATTCCACCTCAATCTTTCCTCGAATTTATATAACGTTTTATTTCCAAAAAAGTTTCATTTTTGCAAAGTGTATGATGTCTGACGAGTTAATCTCTTTCTATCATACCATTTAACTTTGCTTTAAAATTTTTCATTTTTGTTACAATGTAAATTTTTCCTCTTTTCAAATCATTTACCATTAAATAACAAAATCCAAACATAATAAAATACCGATATACCCTCTAGTAGTATACCCTAGATATAATTTAATACTCTATGCGACATTCGATACAAAAAATCAAAAATAGAATGAGTCCAGTTACTTACGTTAGTTCGCCACTCATTTTCGGTGTCAATATAATTCCATTGTTAACAGTTTGTCATTTTTTATACAGTGTTCAGCCTCTTTCCTCTACTTCGCTCGCTCAAATTTTACAGCTTTCCTTAAGAAGTCACCCAGCCTTCGCTATATAAAACCTTCGTATACATCTTTACAAAATATCCTCCCCTACTTTAGGAATGATCAAGAAAGTATTGAAACTGTTTATTCTTCCGTTTTCTTGTAATAACAATAATAAGAGAGGTAGAATATACATACTAAAATATTGTATGAAAGCAGGGACTGTATGAAAAAGGCAATTTTATTATTAATGTCTGTCCAATTCCTCGTCTACCTTGGATTTGGAATTATTATACCTGTCTTACCTGAGGTTATAGTTCAGCAAAATTGGGATAATATACATGTAGGTGGTTTACTTACAGTGTATTCGCTCGCCAGTTTTTTCACTGCTCCTCTTTGGGGTATGCTGTCCGATAAGGTAGGTCGTAAGCAACTTATATTAATAGGTCTTGTAGGTTTTAGCTTAAGCTTTGTTATTTTCTCATTATTTATTAATAATTTAGTAATGTTATACATCTCACGCGTTGTGGGTGGTTTATTCTCGGGAGCACTATATACAGCTGTAACAGGCTTTGTAGGAGATATGTCGAGTGAGGAGGATCGCAATAAATATATGGGTCTCATGGGCATGTCCATCGGGCTCGGTTTTATTTTCGGTCCAGCAATTGGTGGGATGCTCGGACACTATAGCTTGCAGCTACCCTTCATCGCTTCTGCAACACTAATAGCACTATTATTTATTTATGCAAGTTTCGTTTTAAAAGAACCTACAAAAAGAAAAGATACAAATAAACGTGCAATTGTGCCAAAGGGTGCTACAAAAATGCTGCAGTACCGTGTGCGTTATTTATTTATGTTCTCATTTTTAGTAACTTTTATGCTGGCAGGAGTAGAAGCGACTTTCCAGTTGTTCCAAATTGATCGAATTCAAATTACACCATTACAAATTGGTTATTTGTTTATGTTTAGTGGCTTTGTAGATGCAGCTATTCAAGGCGGTGTGGTTAGACGAATTAAAAATGGAAGCGAGACAACTTGGTTAATAGGTGCACAAATTGTCACAGCAATGGGTATGCTTTTATTCACTTTAACTGTTAACTTATTTATGGCAGGTTTAGCTCTCTGTGTTTTCACAGCAGGAAATGCACTCGCAAGAACATGCGTTGTATCTCTATCAACTAAAGAATCTGGTGGTCAATACGGAACTGCTGCAGGTCTTTCCTATTCGATGGATAACCTGGGACGCATTCTAAGTCCACTATTCTTTACTTGGCTATTTACTATGCAATCTAGTTTAGGCTATTATACTTCAGCAGCAATAGCTGTCGTTTCAATAAGTTTAATATTTATTTTTAAAGCATCAAATAAATCTTTACGCCTTGAATAATTTGTTGATAAAAAGCCGTAACTTAATAGTAATTCAAAGCTTGTAAAACGCATCAAGAAATATTGGAGCGGACTATCGGAGGGCTCTGCATGAACAAAACAACAAATTTTTTTCTTCCAAAAGAACTAGAATCGTTTCGTTTTGAAATTGAAGAAACACTAATTTCAGCAATGATTATCACACCCTTTAAGCGATCAACTACGTTAACGGAAAGTAAATTTGCTGGAGAACCTTATTTACCAAATTACCAGACATATCCGAAAGATATTGCAGGTGAACCCATGCGGCTATTAGCTCAAATTAACTTTGCAGAAATGCCACCTCTAAAGGATTTCCCATCTCAGGGTATTCTGCAATTTTTTATTTCATCTAATATTTTCATGAATGCTGATCATTATCACGAGGATATTTTTCAGCAATTTTATAAAATACGTTTTTATCCTACCATAAATTTTGAAGCAACACCCCTTAGTCAGGAGTTTTTAGCACAAGTAGCAGACGATCAGTTCCCTATTCGTCAGGAACTAGCATTACAATTTCAACTGATTCAAGAACCTGTTTCTGCTTTAGATTATCGAGCTATACATTATTTACCAAACTTAATTCCCTCATTAGAAGATGTAGATATACGGGAAATTTATTTACAAAACTTCTTAGGGGCTGGAGCTAAAATTGGCGGTTACGCCTATTTTTTAGAGGAGGATATCCGTCATGAATCACAGCTTCTTAAACGATATGATGTATTGTTACTCCAAATCGACTCTAATGATGAAATCGGTATTATGTGGGCAGATAGTGGTGTTGGGAAATTCTTTATTAACCGAGAAAAGCTCCTCCAAAAGGATTTCTCTGATATTTTATTTCAATGGGAGCATTACTAATCATTTATCTTCATTCAGCAATGATTTTCCATGCGAAAGCAACAATACAACTATTTTAATTCAACAAAGCAAAATGGATTTTGGATTACCTCGTTCTTGTTTGGAGGTAATCCTTTTCCATGCTTACTAACCAAATTTCATATCTTCTTTCCACTTATAAAGTAAGTTATACTAAGTGTATTGTGCAAATATAGTAAAGGCAGGTGTAGGAATGAGTATTTTTACCGATGTTGGATATCTAGTACCTTTAATTATGTTTGTTAATATTTTGGCAGCAATGGTCATAATTTTTTTGGAGCGTAAAGATGCCACTTCTACCTGGGCATGGATTCTCGTACTATTTTTCATTCCATTAGGTGGGTTTATTTTATACTTGATGTTCGGACGACAACTACGAAAAAAACATTTATTCCGTTGGGAAGGACGTAAGGATATCGGTATCGATAACCTCATTAGCTATCAGACAGAAGCGATTCGAGATAATACGTTCGAGTTTCGGATCGAAAATGCGGAAAATTATAAAGAAATGATTTACATGCATCTTAAAACAAATAATGCTGTATTAACGCAGGATAACCACATTGATATTTTTGATGATGGTGCAAATAAATTTGAGCAGCTACTTGCAGATATTGAGGCAGCAAAAGATCATATTCACATTCAATATTATATTTTCCGTTTAGACGACCTAGGTACACGCATTGTTAATGCACTTATTAAAAAAGCAAAGCAAGGAGTTAAGGTAAGAATCTTATATGATGAAATGGGCTCACGAAATGTAAAAAAACGCCATTTTAAAGAATTGCTTACTGCAGGTGGAGAAGTCGAAGTATTTTTCCCATCCATTTTGCCACTTATAAACCCTCGTTTAAATTTTAGAAATCACCGAAAAATTGTTGTGATTGATGGTCGTATTGGTTATATTGGTGGTTTTAATGTTGGAGATGAGTACCTTGGTCTAGAAAAAAAGTTTGGCTATTGGAGAGATACACATTTACGTATTGAAGGAAGTTCCGTCCATCCATTACAAACACGCTTTTTACTTGATTGGAACCAAGCTTCCGCACAACAGAAAATGGGCTATTCAGATCGTTACTTCCCTGCTATTCCGAAAAAAGGTGATGTGGGCTTACAAATCGTGTCTAGCGGACCTGACTCTAACTGGGAACATATTAAAATGGGCTACTTAAAGCTTATTAATATGGCGAAAAAGTATATATATATCCAAACGCCATATTTCATCCCTGATGTTAGTTTTTTAGAGGCTATTAAAATTGCGACACTTTCAGGCATTGATGTAAGGATCATGATTCCAAATAAGCCTGATCATATGTTTGTTTATTGGGCTACATATTCATACGTAGGACAATTATTGCGTGCAGGAGCAAAAGTTTATATTTATGAAAAGGGCTTTATTCATGCTAAAGCAATTATTATTGACGATGAAGCATCTACAATTGGTACTGCCAACCTTGATGTACGCAGTTTCAGTTTAAATTTTGAAGTAAATGCCTTCATTTATGACTCAACGATTTCACATCAGCTTGCTGAGCTGTTTGAAAAGGATATTTTTGATTGCACTGAATTAACTTGGGAAATGTACCAAAATCGTTCCGCATTAATAAAATTTAAAGAATCCATTTCACGCTTATTAACACCAATCTTGTAGAATGTAGAAAAGGAAGAGAGCTAGTTCGTATCGTTACGAACAACTCTCTTCCCTTTTTTTATTTCACACCTAGATATTCTTCTAGCGTTATATTTTGTTTTTTTATGTCTTTTGCTATGTCTACACCCACGTAACGGTAATGCCATGACTCATACATATAACCTGTGATGTCTTCTTTATTTTTGGGGAATCGTAAAATAAAGCCATAGTCTTGAGCATGTGTAAATAACCATTGGCCTGCTGGTGTTTCACCGAATTCTTCAGTTAGCCATAATTTATCTTTACCGACTTCCCCTATATCAAAGGCCAAACCGGTTTGATGTTCTGAATAACCAGGGCGAGCACTATAGCGATCAGCGGCAGCTTGCCCATCACGATTTACATAGTTATTATATAATGTTGTTTGATATTCAAAAGATCGATAGCCACTAAAAGCTACTAAATTAAAACCTTGTTGTTTTGCAGCAGCAAGCATTTTATTTAGAGCTTGACGTGCCTCTGGAATTTCTTCAGGCGCAAAGGTAGATGGTAGCGGATATACTTTATTCGCTAATAAAATTCCTTTAATATATGTCGGCTCAGTTGGTAATGTTTGATTTGGTATATAGCCATTTTCATCTACCTTTTGCTCGGGCTTCACCGGATTATCCGCTGTATTTTTCGACTCTTCTTTTACAGGTGAATCTTTTTTAGTTGGTTCTGCTGTTTGTTGTTCATGTTCATCTGATGCATTACTTATCTGTTTATTTTTATAGTTATAAACTACGAAAATAGATGCAATAAGCGCCACCGAGATTAAAGCACCCAGGATGAGTGGAAAACGTTTCTTTTTCACTATTTTTTACCCCTTTTAAAATTATCCAGTACTACATGGTAAGTATCCTCTTTCAAAGAATTTAGAAAGAACAGTCCTAGTAAGTACCGATACTATTTTGTACTATATTGGTTCATCACCTAAAGTTGCGGATACTTACTATGTAAATAAGTTGATCTTCGTTACGACTGGGCGACTCCTTGGGGATTAGCGTCACAGACTAGACCCTGTAGCGAGCCAGTAGGGGAACGAAGGCTAAGAGCATCACATCCTGTGATAACACCTTCGTGACCAACATCGTGTTGGCCTAAGCGGCTCAGCGGACGTCCCCAGAAAGCTCTGCTCTGTGTGAAAGCGTAGCGTCAGCAACAACAAATGTTTATCTGTGCGAAAGCGTAGCGTCAGCAACAAAGCGCCCAGTCGGAACGGAAATCAACCACACGTTTTAGCGATGATCCACTATATTGGTATAGTCTCATTTTAGCACTGTTCACAATTTAGGGTGTAGATTTTCACCAATGATTTCAAAATTAATCTGTTAGTCTGTAAGAATAATAATAAACACTACTATAGAAGCAACTGAGAAAAAGATTGCCATATACTTCATCCATTTGGCTTCTTTTATATAACCTTGCTCTTTAAAACTTTTTGCTCTAAATCCATTCGATACGGCAAACATAATAGTCATTGCAAATACCGCAAAGTTAAAATTACCTATGATAATAAATACGATAGCCGCGATACTAAAAATTGCGACTAGAATAGATGATAGCCACTTTGTATTCATCTTACTGTCCTCCTAAAAAAATCGAGGCTACATAAGCGCCTCGACAAATAATTTTATGAGTTTACTTTTTCCGGATGTTCCGAATAAAATTTTCGACCGATATATGTTTGAATAATCAATAATGCACCGCTGACCGACCAGTAAAGTGGTAGGGCTGCCATAGATGACATCGAGATAAAGACAATCATAATTGGTGAAATATAAATAAACATTTTCATTTGTGCTTTTTGTTGCTCTGGTACTGTCCATAATGATACACGTGCTTGAACTAAATAAACAATACCTGCGACAATTGTCATAGCGATATCAGGTGAACCTAAGCTAAACCATAAAAATTCATGTGTTTTCACGTCTGTAGAATATAAGATAGAGAAATAAAGACCCATGATAATAGGCATTTGAATTAACATTGGTAAACAGCCCATGTTGAGTGGATTGATGCCATGTTTTTGATATAATGCCATCATTTCTTGCTGATACTGCATTTGCTCTTCTTTTGTCTTAGCTTCCTTCATCTTTTTCTGAACAGCTTCCATTTCAGGTTTAAACGCATCCATTTTCGTTTTCATCTTTTGTTGCTGACGGTAATTTTTTAACATAATCGGCATTAAAACTAAACGAATAAGAACCGTAATTGCGATAATTGCTAAACCATAGCTACCTGAAAATATAGTGTTACCGAAAAATTCCAATAAAAATTCCATAGGTTTTACAAAGATACTATAGAAAAAACCTTCTTTGTTTTGCACAGCTTGACAGCCACTAAGAACAAAAACGACAAGTCCAAGCATTGAAAATAGCTTCAAATTCTTCATTTTTCCACCTACTATTATTTATCAACTAAAATGAAGTATACATTATCGGGTCCATTATTATCAAATAGCAAGCATAAAAAAGATGCGAGCTTTAGCATCGCTAATACGTCCGCATCTATTTATTAATCTTTTTATGGCTTTAAACGTTTTGAAGCTCTGATTCCGCCATCTCAAAACGATAAAACTCATGATGTAGCTCGTCTCGGAAATGTTTGGGCGTTACCCCAGTATATTTTTTAAAGATGCGGGTAAAATAGCTTTGATTACAGAAATGGAATTGATCTGAAATAGAAGTTATACTTTTATTCGTGTGTCTAAGGTAGTACTGTGACTCTTCTACTCGGCGTACATTTAGATATTCAACAAGTGTAATACCAACATGTTCTCTAAAAATACGTGATAAGTGACTAGTACTTATATGAAAATTATTTGCGATGCTTTCCACTGTTAAGTCATTTTCCAATTCATCATTTATATACATTATTACTTTATTAACGGTCTGGTGACGAAAAGTCGGTTGCTTGCGATCTGCGATGAAATAGACAAAAAAATCAATTAAATCATCAGCGAATTGTAAAAATTCGGCGTCTTTCATTTGATTTTCAATCATATCATTACAAGCAATGTTAAAAGCAAAAGCTTTTTTCGAAGGAACTTGATTGTCTAGCAATTTACGTGCAACAATTGATGACAAAACAGAAAAATAACTTCGAACAATTTTAATGACTTGTTTGCCAAAACGTATGGAAAGAATATCAATTAATTTATGCAAAGATTTCTTAGCCTTTACAGATTCTAAATGGTAAATTTCAAATACTAATTTCGACTCAATATTAAAAAATTCTTCTACACCGATGTATTGGTTAATACTATCGATTTCCTGAAAGTATCTTTTGGATATCGTTTCTGACATAGAATGTTGATGTAGTTGCATAATCTTCCCCATCTTTCCTCAGATTGCACGAATTGCTGTTACAATTCTTGACACCAATCTACTTATTTCAAAATAAGAAAATAGTATTTCCTTATTAATTGTACGAATTGAGTCATATTTCATAATTATATAATGAAAATAACCCAACTATACCATCAGTTACAAAAAAAAATAGACTATACAGTGAATTTTACCATATTCTGCGATTTCCTTTCAACCACATTTTGTCTTTCACTCTAGTTCTAATTTATCATATATACACAGTAGAAACCCCGTAAACTTATTTCGCACAATTAAATTTTACCATATTTATATTAAACTGAATTAGTAATTTTTTTAAACTTGTTACAAATTATGTAATGTTGTTTTACACCTATATTTTTCATCAATCGACATTTCTCTTTTTTATTCCGAAATCTTCTCTATATAATTTATATGAATATGTAGTAAAATAGATGATAATACTATTTTTAAAAGTTTAGACGAGGTGTTAATAGTGGATCCAAAACAAATAGAAGAAATTATGGAGATTATTAAAGAGTTCTTCCCCGAGAATACTTCTATCGCAATCTCCGATACAAATGAATACTTGTACTACCAAGCAAGCAAAAAAGTTGATTTAAAGATCAAGCCTGGTGACCCAATTAAAGAAGGTTCAGCAGCTCATAAAGCGTTAAACTACGGACAAAAGATCAGCTCTTACATTGAGCCTGATGTATTTGGAGTAGCATATTATGGCATGAGTATTCCTTTAATGGAGGAAGGCGAAACTAAGGGTGCTATCACTGCAATCTTCCCACAAAAGCCATCAGCATTTTTAACGAACTACATTACTATTAAAATTGATGACTGCTGGTACCCAATCAAACATGATCAAGTTATTTATCTTGAAACACAGCTTCGAAAAACATTTGTTAAAACGATGAGTCGTGAAGGCTACCACCGCTTAAACCTAAGTGATCTTGAGCTATTTTTAGCACCTGACTCATTTATACGCTGTCACCGCTCTTATATCGTTAACATTGACTACATTGATGAAATTCAACCAGATTCTCATTCAACGTTTTTATTAATTATGAAAGACGGTACTCGTATTCCAGTTAGCCAACGCTATGCTAGTTACTTCCGTCGCTCTTTAGGTTTCTAATTTTTTTATAAGTACAGCGAGCATTTTAATTGTTCGCTGTACTTTTTTTCTTGCTGAATTTAAATGCTCTTCACCAACCAATCGGAACGGAAATCAACTCCACATTATATAACTGAATTTTCAAAAGTAAAATTCTCTAAATACAATACACCTCTACATTAAAACGTTTTCTCTGTCGAAAATTCGTTTTTATGCTCATTTTTCCTGTTTTTACTCAATTTAATGCTATTTCTAAAGTAATTGTGACAATTTGGTGATAGTATTATTCAAATGGTTGGTGTCATACTACAACTAAATAAACAGAAAATTCTTACACGTTTTTTCTAGTTTTGTAATCGGTTTCCATAAAACTTTTTAGGGGAGGACTTTTTAATGGATGCAATTATTCAAAAACGCCTAGGCTTAAAAGAACTTGAAAGTAAAATTGTTACTGCTGATGAAGCTGCAGCACTTATCTCAAACGGTGATGTAGTTGGTATGAGTGGATTCACTCGTGCGGGGGACGCAAAAGTTGTTCCTATGGCCTTAGTAGAGCGCGCTAAAAACGAAAAATTCAAAATTGATGTATATACAGGGGCTTCTTTAGGACCTGAAGTTGATAAATACTTAGCTGAAGCTGGTGTTATCCGCAAACGTGGACCATTCCAAGGAGATGCAGGTATTCGTAACTTAATTAACTCTGGGGATGTACTATATGTAGATGCTCACCTTTCACATAATGCTGAATTAGTTCGCCAAGGAATTATCGGACCAATTAAACATTTAATCCTTGAAGCTGTTGCTATTACAGAAGATGGCTTCATCATCCCAACAAACTCAGTGGGTAACTCACCTATCTTTGCTGAATACGCTGAGAATATTATTATCGAGTTAAATATCTCTCATCCAGAAGCTTTAGTAGGTATCCACGATATCTATGTACCAGCTGAGCAAGGTAAACGTGAAGCGATTCCAATGACTGATGCTATGCAACGCATTGGTGATATCGGTATCAAAGTTGATCCAGCTAAAATTAAAGCGATTGTTATTTCTGAAGAGCCTGATGCTCCTTCATTAATCGTACCACCAGATGAAGAAACACAAACAATGGCTAACATTTTATTAGACTTCTTCCGTGATGAAATTAAAGCGGGTCGTTTAACAAAACAATTAATGCCATTACAATCTGGTGTTGGTTCTGTTGCAAACGCTGTACTTGACGGCTTCGCTGATTCAGAATTTGAAGATTTAGTTGTTGCTTCTGAAGTACTTCAAGATGCTGTATTCAACTTAATTGATGCTGGTAAAGTTAAATTTGCTGCAGCTACTTCAATTACGCTAACTGAAGAATTACAGAAAAAAGTATACGGCAATTTAGAAAAATACGCTGATAAAATTTGCCTACGTACACAAGAAATTTCTAACCACCCAGAGCTTATCCGTCGTTTGGGTCTAATTTCAATCAACACAGCTCTAGAATTAGATATCTACGGTAACGTAAACTCAACTCACGTATCAGGTACTCGTATGATGAATGGTATCGGTGGTTCAGGTGACTTTGCACGTAACGCACGTCTAGGTATTTTTGTTACTAAATCATACGCAAAAGGCGGCGCTATCTCTTCAATCGTGCCAATGGTTTCTCACGTTGACCACACTGAACATGATGTTGATGTAATCGTAACTGAGCAAGGTATTGCTGACTTACGTGGTCTTGCACCAAAAGAGCGTGTACCTTTAATTATCGAAAACTGTGCACACCCAGATTACAAAGAACAACTTTGGGATTATTATAACCGTGCTGTAGAAGCAACTGGTAGCCATCAAACTCCTCATATTTTAGAGGAAGCACTTTCTTGGCACGTAAATCTTGCTAAAAACAAAACAATGAAAAAAGAAGTTGCTAAAGCTTAATTTTCATAATTTAGGAACGCCTCATTAAGTTAAAAAACTTATGAGGCGTTCTTTTTTGCCGATAGTGGTATAATAAGAGTGATATTCATTCTCATTAACATATAATTTTCTATCGGAGGAGCTATGAAGAAACTTATTTATTTGATTATATTCTTTTCGTTTTTCGACCTATTTACTCAACTTCCGGTCATGAGTACATATGCAGAATCCTTAGGGGCATCAGCCTTCTTAACTGGTCTAGCAGTAGGCATGTATTCCCTTGCCAATACATTCGGTAATATTATCTCTGGTTTTTTAACAGATCGTAAAGGACCATTCGTTATTTTAATGCTAGGTCTCTTAACGACAGGTCTTTCACTATCCCTTTATAATTTTGTAGAAGATCCTATTATTCTATTAGTAGTCCGCTTTGTACATGGATTAGTTGCGGGCTTTATCGTTCCTGCTGCTTTCACATTTTTAGCGAATGCTACTGAGCAAGAAAAAAGAGGTAAGGGCAGTGCTGTCTCTGGAGCATTTGTTGGTATCGCTGCAATAATCGGTCCTGCATTTAGCGGAATTTTAGCGAGTCGTACTAGCGTGCCATTCGTTTTTAATATAACTGCATGCTTTATGCTCTTGTTAGGGATACTTGCCTTCTTTTTATTAAAATCAAATCAGGTAAAAAAAGAAAAGTCTGCTTCAACTGCAAACATTCCTTTTTATGTACTTTTTAATAATCCAGATACATTGAAAGCCTTCACCAGTGCATTCTTTTTAATGTTTTCTCAAGGAGTTATTGCCTATCTTCTTCCACTAAAAGTGCAATCTTTAGGCTTTGATTCACGTTTAAGTGGGACTTTGATGAGTACGTTTGGCATTATTGCTGTTCTCATATTTATTTTGCCTACTAATCGTATTTTTGATAAGGTTGCTCCCATCAAAACATTATCACTTGGTATAGGTTTAATGGGGATCAGTCAATTATTAATTAGTCAGGCAGATTCAAGTACGTTACTTTATATTGCAATGGCCTGCTATGGTATCGGATTTGGCTTCTTATTCCCATCAGTCAATTCACTTTTAATCGACTCTACGACGGCAGAAATCCGCGGAAAAGCCTATGGTTATTTTTATGCCTTCTTCTCACTAGGAGTTGTCCTAGGTTCCTCATTACTCGGATGGCTTTCACTAGGTATTGTCAGTGGCTTTATATTTACCGGAATTGTATTATTAGTATTTGCAACGATCATCATATGTACACAAAAAAGACCTTCTCACGTAAAATGAGAAGGTTTTGTTGTTATTTCTCTTGTTCCTGAATTTCTCCATTGAAGTAATGGATACCTGTATGCCCTCCACCTTCAGCAACCATTTCATTTGAAGCTATTTTTGTTGGAGACGTTCCTGCTTCTGTCGCTACTTCAGTAGATATACGCTCTGTAATGTTTCCATGCATCTCCATATTCGTTGTATTGAAATAAGATGCTAATTTAGATTTTGCATTATTAAACATACTCAATGCTTTATCACGGTTTTCTTTTTTACTTAAATAAGATGCTGCTAAAGTTAACCCTACTAGCATAACACCTGATCCTTTACGTTTGGCCATTATAAATCCCTCCCAAAAATATAAAAACTAGCTCCGTAATATATCTTTTCCCTATTTTTTGAGGACTAAACATAATTTTTATATACGCTACAGCATATATAAAGAGAGAGAGTCATCTATTCCCCTTCGCCTCCATATTATAAACACATTTCTTAGTACATCTATATTTTTTCGCAAATAGTGAATTATTCTTCTACAAAATTTTAAGGTAATCATTTTTTCATACTCACCATATTTTTGTAACTTTTTATGATTACAAAGGACAAGTAAAGGGAATTAATGAATTTATACTAATAACAGGAGAGTGATCATCATGAAAGATTTAGATTCAGTATATGATTGGGTAGACATGGCTTCATTAATAGGTGGAGCAGGCATCTTAACAATACTAATTTATAGTATTTTACTGTAAGGAGCTACATGAATGGTCTATAAAAAATCAATTATGCCTTGGCATAATTGCGTACATAATCGGATTTATGCAAGCACATAGAACTCCTTTCCGATTCTGTGACATCCTCCGGAGGATTTAACTTCTTTCAGTAAGTGTTTTACAAAAACATTTACTGAAAGAAGTTAAAAGGCAATCGGCTTATTTTTATCCCGCGTTAACGGGCAATAGTTTTCACCATAAAATTTTAGCAAAACTAAAGAAGTAAAGTTGGATTAAAACTGCCCGTAAACACCCGATTGGTGAAGACTAATAATCAGTGGGGATGAAAAAAATCCCCACTGATTAAAGTTTCACTTTATTGTTTTACATCATTGTAAGCGTCGGATTTTTCAAATGCTGCAACTACATAAGAACAAACCGCTTCCATTTTATAGCCTTGTTCACGTGCATAGGCTGCGGCATGATCCAACAATTTTTTGGCCACCCCTTGGCCACGGAGCTTATCTGATACATATGTGTGATCCATGACCATTACTTGACCCTGTTGCTGCCACGTAATTTCCGCTAATCTTTCCCCTTCTTGCTCATAAACAAAAGCATGCTTTTTATCCGCTAGCTGTTGTAATTGAAATTCCATTTCTCACCACTCCTTTTTATCATAGTACCATAGCTTTTTATATTTTTACAAAGCTAGTGAGTGGCACTTTAAAAAAGTTTAAACCTTCTAGAAAAATAAAAGAATCCGCTCACTTTCTCTAACAATCAGGAGAAAGTGTTGCAGATTCTTTTCTATCAATTTTACATTGATGTAATTGGTCCGGGTTAATTAAACCATGATGCGATTGTATCCTTTAAATTAGCAAAGAAACTTTTCACACTTTCCCAGAATCCTTTATCCTCCATTAGCGATCCGAATTTTTCTTTAATCGTATTGCTAATATCATCTAATTGTTCAGACCATTTACCAAAATCAATATCTAGTTTACTAATCTTGTTCATCAGATCAACTAGCAATTGACGGTCCTTTTCACTTAAATTAATTTCAAGCTTGTTTAATTGCTCTTGCACAATCTTTTCAACCTCTTCTTTGGTCGCTGGCTTTGCTTCTGCAATTTCTTTTTTGATTTCTGTTAGTAACTCTGCAACCTTGGCATCGTCAACTCCTGCCGATTGCGTAAGAGTAGTTGCTACTGATAGCTCGTCATTTGCAACATCTGTACGCTCAGTATCAAGCTTTTCACCTGTTTTTACTTCGTAAGCTTTGTATATTCCCACAAGCGCTGAATGACCTGTTACTGCTTTAGGTGCAGCCACCTGTACTGTTGCATCTTCAATACCTGCAGTTAGCATGGCATTTGCATACATCTCAGATGTAACCTGTGTAATGTTTGATGGTGTAACAATTTCAATAACTAATCCTTCTCCTGCATTTTTACGCGTGATTTTGGCAGAAGAATACATACGGGAACTTGAATTACTATCTTTAATGTATTTAGCTAAGTCTTGACCTGATACTGTTATTTCTTCAACTTCAGGCTCTTCGTTCACTTTTAATGACTTTTTTACAGACTCTTTTTCTGCCTCAGATAAGTTTGCACCATATACGACAATCGGTACTCCTAATTTTTCATCAATTGCTTTAGGTGGCGTATTATCAGCCGCAAAACCTGTTGCGGGTGCCATCACGCCAAATACTAACATTGTCGCTGTTAGTATTTTTATCCATGTTTTTTTCAAAATTGTGTGACCCCTTTCGTCCAAAAACTCATTTGGCCTGTAAAATGCATGCCAATCAATAACTAAACAATTATTAGTACGAAAAAAAGACGAGAAGGTTTCAAAGGGCTCTCGTCATTTTCTTTAATTTTATTTAGTAGTCGTTCATACTCTTTATGTAGAAGAATGTCTTCTACACTAAATTTCCTCTGTCCACCCATCCTGCTGTTTCACTTTACCAGCTTTCATAAGTGTACCTAACGCTCGTTTAAATGCACCTTTACTCATGTTAAACATTTCTTGAACTTCATCTGGTGAGGATTTATCGCCAAATGGCATTCTTCCTCCTACCTCTTGTAGGTAATTTAAAATTCTTTGCGCATCACCTGAAATACGCTCATGTTTACGTGGTAAAAGTGAACCATTCATCGAACCCTCATCTTTTACATCAATAATACGAACAACAACATCTTGTCCCAGACGAGGTTCTTCATTACGCTCTGATTCATGGACAAAAATACGGTACGGATTGTCTACACCTAATAAAAATGAGCCAACTGGTAATAAACGGTATGGGCGTGCCTTAATGTTTTTATTGTGCATGTCTTCAAATGCACCTTCATATAATTCCGAAATTTTTTCTTCAGTTGCCAAACGTCCAAATAAATCACCATTGCGATCAGTGCGCAATGTCATAAATAAATGGTCGCCTGGTGCCGGCCAAAGTTCTTTTATTGCAGGTAAATCTTCAGCTTTCACTAGCACCTCGCGTGAAGAACCGATATCTACAAATGCTCCTTCACGCTCGACTACTTTTAGAACTCGAGCCCAGCCATATTCCCCTTGTACGAAAGATGGGATAGCTGTTGTAGCCGCTAAATCACCACGACGGTCCGCAAATAAAAATACTTCAAGGCGGTCACCTACTGCAAGTGGCTCTGTTACCTCTGAAGCATTTAAGGGCAGTTCGTCAACTCCATTTGTTAAGATCCATTTCGATGCTTGTTGCTCTAACACAGTTAATGTAACAACTTCACCTGATTTTAATTCGTTCATATTGTCTTCCTTTCCTTCTTACCATCATTTTCGCAAAAAAACTTATCCGCCGAAGATTTTAACATCTGTAGCTGACGTTTCACTTTCGCTACAAAAGACATCTGTAGCTGACGTTTCACTTTCGCTACACAAACATTCGCTGATAGAAATTAAAAGTTATGATGTGTTTTAGATGCCTCTAGTTTTTTCGCGATGTCCGGATTTTCTTCCATTACTTGCACAAGATCCGCAATTCGATCGATTGAATTCCAACTTAAATGATGTTCGATACCTTCTACATCATTGTATATTCGCTCTTCATCTACACCAATGATTCGCAAAAATTGCTCTAGAAGCTCATGGCGCTGTACAAGACGTTTTCCAAGCTTTTCTCCTTTAGGCGTCAATGTAAGACCACGGTATTTTTCATAAACTAAATAACCATCTTTATCTAATTTTTGAACCATTTTTGTAACAGAAGAAGGAAGAACAGATAATGCTTCAGCAATGTCAGACACACGAGCATACCCTTTATTAGTGATTAATAAATATATTTGTTCGATATGGTCCTCCATACTAGGTGTTGGCATATCCTATTCCCTCTCTTTCCTTTTCTTACTCTCTAGTTTACTACAAGCTTGCCTTAAAAGTTAACTGAAAATACATATGCCAGAAAAACAATACATGTGCACCATAAAAAGAACCAACTTCATATGTTAGCTCCCCTTTAGTTAGAAAATTTGTGCCGATGAAATTAAGGTGTCATTTTAAATAAAGTATGGCTTTACGACAAAATGAGGGGTTGATTTCCGTTCCGACAGTGTGCTTTGTTGCTGACGCTTCGCTTTCGCACAGATAAACATTTGTTTTGCTGACGCTACGCTTTCACACAGAGCAGAGCTTTCTGGGGACGTCCGCTGAGCCGCTTAGGCCAACACGATGTTGGTCACGAAGGCGTTATCACAGGATGTGATGCTCTTAGCCTTCGTTCCCCTACTGGCTCGCTCCAGGGTCTCATCTGTGACGCTAACCCCCAAGGAGTCGCCCAGTCGTAACGAAGATCAACCATTTCTCATAGCGTGTATCTTCTGGATGACGCTATAAATTAAGTGAAGTTTCAGCAAGTTGTATTTTGTAAGAATACAAAGTGCTAATGTAGCATCGGAAACAAATGTTTTCTGCACGAAAGCGAAGCGACAGCATGTACAATGGCGTTTGTTTTAAGACTATTTGATTACTTTGAAATAGCCCTAACGTTCTCTTTTGACATAAAATAAATTTATTAAAGTTCTACGTTATTTTTTGATTGGAGTGGAAGGCTACTCGACTCCCGTGGGAAAGCGAGACAGGCGAGACCCTGCACGGAGCACAGCGGGGAAAGCGAGTAGCCTGGAACGGAAGTCACCCTCATATATTGCATCACATCATTCACTAAGATTTCCTTGACCATTTTGTTTTTCAAAAACGTGAAGAACCAACTTCAAATAGAAGTTGGTTCTTCCTTATGTCGAGGATACTTATTTACCACATGTAATGCATGAATAATCTCTTTATTGATCCGTTCGATATTTCCAGGAGTATTCATCACTTTGAATGCTTCATCTCGGGATTCCATAGATGTAACATACTTGCTAGGCAATGCATTCAGTGTAAGTGCCACTGCGTCAAGTTCACAGATTTCACATTTACAAAATGTTTGATATTCCGGTCCTCGTAGTAGAAAACTTACTAAACCACGCACAATTTCCTCTGTAACATTTACTAAAATAGGATCTGACATATTCAAAGCTTCGCCTCATTTATATTTAATTGTTACAATATTCCTGAAACCATAATAGCGTTAACAAAGTATTTTTTCAAGAATCGCTAGTAATATCTATACCATAAATATCACTAGCTCCCCAGAATGACTTTTTTTCTACACGCTTCCACCGGATTATATCTTCTTTACCATTTCTTAGACTTGATTAATCGTAATGAATTCAACACAACTAGTAATGTGGCACCCATATCTGCAAAGATGGCAATCCATAATGTTAGCCAGCCTGGGATAACAAGTAACAGGGCAATTAATTTTAGGGCTAGGGCAAATATAATGTTCTCTTTAATGATACGTAATGTTTTTCTACTTAAGCCTATTGTATACGGCAGCTTCGTTAAATCGTCGCTCATTAATGCGATATCCGCAGTTTCCAGTGCTGCATCCGTGCCAGCGCCTCCCATTGCAATACCAACATCCGCTGCGGCAAGTGCAGGTGCATCATTGACACCATCTCCTACCATTGCCACTGCACCAAACTGTGCTCGTAAATCTTTAATGGCCATTAATTTTTCAGCTGGTAATAAACTTGCTCTTACATCTGTCATATTTAAAGAAGTTGCAATTGCTCGTGCTGTTGGTTCTGCATCACCCGTTAGCATAACTTTATGTTTCACTTTTAAACCATTTAATTTATTTAAGACATCTTTACTTTCTTGACGTAATTGGTCAGCAATACCAATCATCCCAATAAACTGATCATTACTAACCGCTGCTACAACTGTTTTCCCTTGTTGTTGAAGTTTATGAACCTGTTCTTTTATCACTTCATCAACAGTCGTTAATGTAGCAATCCATTTTAAGCTTCCTACATAAATTATTTGATCGTCGACCGTCGCATAGGCACCTTTGCCTGTTACGGATTGAAAGTTTGTTGGTGTAAACTCTGTCAGATTTTTTTCATGCAAAGCCTGCAAAATAGCTTTAGCTAATGGATGCTGGGATTGTTTTTCAACAGCCGCTACTAGTTGTAAAACATAATCCCCAGACATCTCTTGTGATGTAATAATATCCGTTACAGCAGGTTGACCTTTTGTAAGTGTGCCTGTTTTATCAAATGCTATTGCCTCAATATGACCAAGCTGCTCTAAATGAATACCGCCTTTAATAAGAACGCCTTGTCTAGCAGCGTTCCCAATTGCTGTAACAATAGCAACTGGTGTAGAAACGACTAATGCACATGGACAACCTACAACAAGGACCGCCAATCCTTGGTAAATCCAATGTTGCCAATCACCTATAAATAAAGGTGGTAGAACCGCTACAAGTAAAGCAACAATCATAATGGCAGGTGTGTAGTATTTCGCAAAGCGATCAACGAACTGCTGTGAAGGTGCTTTTTCTGCCTGTGCTTCTTCAACAAGATGAATGATTTTGGCAATTGTTGTGTCCTCTACTCGCTTTGTCACACGAACCTCTAAGGCACCTTCTTCATTTAGAGTTCCTGCAAATACTTCGTCATCGACTGTTTTACTGACTGGAATAGATTCACCAGTAATCGCTGCCTGATTCACTGCTGACAACCCACTCACTACAATTCCGTCCATAGCAATCTTCTGACCAGGTTTAACGATTAAAATGTCACCAATTTCAATCTCCTCAGTCGGTAGCTCCATTTCATGAAAATGCTCGCCATGTGCACGTTTTATGGTCGCTGTAGGAGGGGCTATATCCATGAGCTGACGAATCGATTGGCGCGCTTTATCCATTGAATACGCCTCAAGCGCTTCACTTACCGCGAATAAAAAGACAACAACAGCAGCTTCTTCCCACTCCCCAATAATAGCCGCACCTATTACTGCAATAGTCATCAGCGTCTTCATATCAAATTCAAAGCGTGCTAGATTGCGGAATCCTGTTTTAAAAATTCCAATTCCTCCAACTAGAATTGCGATTATAAACATTCCAATAGTTAGTGAATCTGTTTCACCACGCATTGATCCAAACATATATCCAAGCACTACGAATAACAAAGAGATTCCAGCTAATATGTTTTCAGTTTTTCGATAAAAAGGTGTTGATTTTTCAATTGTTCTTGTCTTTGATTGGGATACTTTTATGCCGTCGAAAGCACCTGCTTCTTCAAGTTGATCAACGTTAATATCACCAATAACTGTTATTTTAGAAGCACCGAAATTCACTTGTGCATCCTGAACCTCTGGAATAGCCTTCACGTTTTTTTCGAACTTTGCTGCACAGCTGGCACAAGATAAGTTTTGTAACCTATATTCTTGTTTAGTTGGTGTTGCTGTCATCTACAATCCCCTCTTTCACATGTTCGTAGGCAATCGTTACAATTTGATACACATGCTCATCAGCTAAAGAGTAGTACATTTGCTTTCCTTTTCGATATGACTTCGCTAAGTTATTATCTTTTAAATATCGTAAATGATGCGATGCCGTTGCTACTGACGATCCTATAATAGAGGCAACATCGCAAACACATAATTCATCTTCGACCGTTAAAGCATATGCAATTTTAAGTCTTGTTTCATCAGATAATGCCTTTAAAAACTTTGCTACTCTCGATAAATCTGGCATTTGTTGTTGAACCTTAATGACCGCTTCTTCATGAACTTGTGTTATCTCGCATACTTCTTTTGACATTTTCTCACCTCATTCAAATGTTTGTTTGATTGTTTTCACCATAACATAATATTCCATAATATTCAAACGAATATTTGAATGTAAATGATTTATATCACAAATTAAAAAAATGTCTTTATATAAATTGCTAACTAATAAATATAAAAGTAAAAAAAGCTATCACTTCAAAGTGATAGCTACGTACGTTGTTGTGTTATAGTATGTGCCTTTGGCAAAGCGAGAGGTTGATTTCCGTTCCGACTGGGCGCTTTGTAGCTGACGCTTCGCTTTCGCACAGTTAAAACATTTGTAGCTGACGCTTCGCTTTCGCACAGTTAAAACACTTGTAGCTGACGCTTCGCTTTCGCGCAGAGCAGAGGCTTCCTGGGGGCGTCCGATGATCTGCTTTGGCAACAGGATGCTGGTCACGAAGGCGTTATCACAGGACATGATGCTTTTAGCCTTCGTTCCTCTATATCACTGATTCCCAAGGAGTCGCCCAGTCGTAACGAAGATCAACCACCTTACTTAGCATGTCCTAAACAAGTGGCTACTTGGCTATTATGTCATTGAATCTCCTTAAGCAATTCATCATCTGACATCTCCTAAATCTATTTAAAAAAACTCCTTTCTACTCGAAATAGAAAGGAATTTTTGTTGTCTTAATATAAAACCTTGTAGATACTTATAGCCTCTCATCCTATTTTGCTTTTAATCGTAACGTTTTACCTTTAATATCATCTTTCCTCACAAACGTTTGATGATAATCTCCATTAGCCCAATCCATTACTTGATCTTGATACCAAGTAGATTTTACATGTCCACTCTGTCCTGGACCTACGATATGATAGGCTGCGCTTAAATCACCGGCATCAACTACAAAGCGCCATGATGCTCCGTGAGTAACATTTCCAGCTAAATCATTATCAGCAGCCTGAACAGTAACCTTTGAACCTCCAATAGGAACCTTTTTAGCATTAAAATATGCCGCAAGAATTGGCGAAGCTTTACCTAATGTATGGTCAAAGGTAAGTTGATGAAACTCGCCCCACTTCCATTTCGAAGCATTTTTTCCGAATTGATCTTCTATTTGTGTGACAGTGAGCTCTAATGCCTTGTAAACAATTGCATTTACTCCGCCCTGTTCCTCAATCCATATACTCTTCTTACCTGCATAAGCTGTACGTAAAAGCTGGTCTGTAATATTAAATTTCCCATACATTAAATCATACATATCTTCTGGCATTTGATCTTTAAATAACACTTCTTGTAACTTCTCCATTAACGTATGGAACACTAATGGTGCCCCAGAATCCTTTGCATCTACCATATCCCAATTCTCTAATAATTTTATAACATCTTTATATTTCCCATCTTGATCTTGTGCTTTTATCGATGGTAATAAATATGGTAAAAACTCACGAGCATATAGGTTATGCTGATCCATTTGTAAATTCATCATATCTTCCACTGTTAATGAATCATTCGCCTCTAAAACTTCCTTAATCCGTTCATAACGATAAGGCTGAGCCCAGAAATCTGTTATATGATAAGGATATTCTTCCCCAATAACTTCATTATTTGCTGTCGCAATAAATCCTTCATCAGGGTTTACTACAGTCGGGAGCTCATCCCACGAGATAAAGCCTTCCCATCCATAGTCACTAGAATCACCTGGTACTGGTAATTGCCCGTCTCCTTGTTTCCGAATTGGAATTTGACCATTCGCTTTATAAGCAATCGTGCCATCTTTTGATGCAAAGACAAAGTTTTGAGCCGGTGCTTTAAAACCCTCTAAAGCTTTTTCAAATCCAGTCCAGGACTTCGCTTTATTAAACCCTAGTATTGCACGTAGCTCTGTCGTTGGTTGCAGTGCCGTCCACTGCATCGAAAATTGTGCTGTAGGCTCAGTATCTTTAAAGGCTAAATCTGTAATGATTGGGCCGTGACGTGTAACAACAACTTCAAAATCTACCGTTTCCCCGCCCTTTACCTTAATCGGTTCATCACGCACCTCCGCTTGCTCCCACTTGCCATCATAGCGGAACTGTGTTGGATTATTCGGATTAGGCATTTCTATATATAAATCCTGTACATCAGGTCCAACATTCGTTACACCCCACGCAATGTTATCGTTATGTCCTAAAATAATACCTGGAATACCCGCAAAGATTACGCCACTAACATTTTGCTCAGGAGATTGTAAATGCATTTGATACCAAATAGATGGTGTACTTAATCCTAAATGTGGATCATCCGCTAAAATCGGCGTACCGTTTTTTGTTTTCTGCCCAGATACAACCCAGTTATTACTACCGTTAAATTCATTTGGCAACAGAGCTGCATTAAAACGCCCTGCCACGGCAACTGGATTTTCTTTATTTTCCTTGATAATGGATGAAGCGTTTTTAGGATACTTTATAAATAATTCTTTAGCTTTTTCTTCATCAAAATTTTGTAAAGCCCAATGCCGGAACGCAAGCGTATTCCAATTACCACCTAAGTCATAGGCCATATATTTACCAATAGTAAGAGAGTCTATAACAGACCACTCCTCAGGTTCGTAACCTAGTAATGCGAATTCATAGCTTAATGTTTTATTTTTTTTTGCCTGTGCAATAAAAGCATTGACGCCATCTGCAAACCACTCAAGTACCTGCCTACTTTCTGCATCATAAGTACCTAATGATTTTTCAGCTGCATCCCGCAAGCTAAATGTTCGGAAAAATTTATCAGTATCAACAGTTGACTCACCGATTATTTCCGACAAGCGACCGCTAGCTTGTCTTCGCGCTAAATCCATTTGAAATAGTCGATCTTGCGCTTGCACATAGCCTTGCGCACGATACAAGTCTGCATCTGTCTTAGCAAAAACATGTGGGATCCCCTTGTCATCCCTTGTGACAGTTACATCTTCAGCTAGCACGCTCAATGAAAGTTCTCCATCAATTACTGGTTTTGATTTATTCATAAACCAGGTAAATCCGATAAATGCGACAATAGCCACTAGAGCTAAACACCCTGCTATAGCCAGAAGCCATTTTTTCCATGTAAACTTTCTCACATCTCAACCCCCTTTTTGCAATATATTCTTTTACCTTTTAAAGATTCGAAGTTTAATGTTTATTGCTTTGCAGTATAAAAAAAATCGTATTTCCTTTTAGAAAATACGATTTTTTATGTTATTGAAAAACTATTGTATCAGTGAAATTAAGTTGTCATTTTAAATAAAGTATGAATCTTCTGCGAAATAAGGGATTAATTTCCTTTCAGGCTGGGCGCTTTTCTGGGGACGTCCAGCCTCCACTCCAATCAACCATTTCACATAGCTTGTATCTTCTAGCAAGTCACTCTAATTTATAATGATAGGGCGAAATTTCAGTAACAAATTTTTCTAAGCGGAAGCGTAGCGTCAGCAACAACATAAGTGGAGGTAGTGCGCTTACAGGAAAGCGAGTAGCCTGGAACGGAATTCACCTCATTTAAAGTGCCACGACATTCGCAAAGATTTCATTGACCATTTTATTTTTCATAGATACTAGTTATTAAGCTGTAATTCGATCGGACAATGGTCACTGCCCATAATATGTGAATGAATACTCGCCACATTAATGTTGTTTTTTAGTCTCTCAGACACAATAAAGTAATCAATACGCCATCCGATATTGCGCTCGCGTACTTTATTCATATAAGACCACCATGTATAGTGGTCTGTTGTATCTGGATACATGTAGCGGAATGAATCTACAAAACCACTTGCCAATAGCTCCGTCATTTTTGCACGTTCTTCAAATGTAAAACCTGAATTACCATTATTCGATTTTGCATTTTTTAAGTCAATTTCCATATGTGCGACATTTAAATCACCACAGTAAACTATAGGTTTCTTGGAATCTAGCTCTTTTAAATAAAGCGCTAATCGATCCTCCCATTCTAAACGAAGAGGTAATCTAGCTAAATCACGTTGTGAATTTGGGGTATAAACATTCACTAAGTAAAAATCTTCATACTCAAGTGTAATAATTCTCCCCTCTTCCTGTGATTCATCCTCACCAACGCCATAACGTACTGAAAGTGGTGTATGCTTTGTAAAAATAGCTGTACCTGAATAACCTTTCTTCTGTGCATAATTCCAATACTGCTCATATCCCTCAAGTGGGATTTCCACTTGTTCAGCCTGACACTTTGTTTCTTGAATACAGAAAAAATCTGCATCTACATGATTGAAAAAATCTAAAAACCCTTTACCTAAGCAGGCTCTAATTCCATTAACATTCCAAGATATAAACTTCATTTTCTGTTTTCACTCCTCAAAAAACGCCCTCCACCATTAGCGAAGGGCGTAGTATTCTATAAGTCGTCACCAACGATTTTTACTTCTGTTTCTAAATCGATGCCAAACTTTTCTTTAACTTCTCGTTGTACCATTTGAATTGTTGCAATATATTCAGTAGCCGTTGCATTACCTTTATTAACAATAAAGCCTGCATGCTTCGTTGATACCTCTGCATCACCAACGCCTTTTCCTTGCAAGCCACTATCTTGAATAAGCTTACCAGCAAAGTGACCAGGCGGGCGCTTAAAAACGCTCCCTGCAGATGGGTATTCTAACGGCTGCTTAGATTCTCGCTGAAACGTTAAATCAGCAATTTTTGCATCAATTTCTTCCTGCACACCTTTTGCTAATTGAAATTCTGATGATAATACATAGTATCCTTTCTTGGCAATGATACTTTGACGATAACCAAGTTCAAGATCATCTTTCGATAGTATTAAAATTTCGCCTTCTTTTGTTAGCACTTTCGATGAAATAATAATATCCTTAATTTCACCGCCATATGCACCGGCATTCATTGCCATAGCCCCACCAACTGAGCCAGGGATACCACAAGCAAATTCAAAGCCTGTTAAAGATGCTGCTGCTGCCAGTTTCGATACATCTTTTATAAGTGCACCACTTTGCGCATAAACATGGTCACCATTAATGCGAATTTCATCTAAAAACGAAAATGTAACAACGATCCCTCGATGACCGCCATCACGAACGACCATATTAGATCCATTACCTAACATTAATAAAGGTATATTATTTTTGTGAGCATAGCGAATAACCGTTGCTGCCTCTTCCTCTGTTTCAGCGAGAACGAAAACATCCGCTTTACCACCTAATTTTGTCATAGTATATTGCTGTAATGATTCATTTAACTTAATATTGGCCGGATTAACGCTCTGTGCTAAATCCGCTGCCCATTGTTCTTTTGTCATGAGAGCTAATTCCTTTCTAACGTCCTTTCTTACTCTACACTAGTATGGATTTAGAACCCTAATTTGACAAGTAAAAATGAAGGGTAATTTTTATCTCGCCTTAATAGGTAGCGAGACTCTCCGTGCAGAGCCGATGAATAGGATAAAGAAAATTCATGGTCATTATAGTACATATGTCCAATGTTTATCTATCCATCAGAAATTCCGAGATAGACTTCACACTTTTACAGCCAACTCGTTGCCCACGATTCGATATTGCGGATTGCTCCTTCTAGTGCCCAACCTTTATCCGTCAAAGAATATTCAACACGCACTGGTACCTCTGAATATACTTTTCTTGCAACAAGCCCTTCTTTTTCTAGCTCTTTTAAACGTTCGGATAATAAACGGCCACTTACAGGTAATGCAGTTTCAATCTCATTAAAACGCTGTGGTCCATCAAGTAATTGATATAAAATCAGCCCTGTCCAGCGTTTTCCGATTAAATCCATTGCTTTAGCTAAACGAGGACATAAATTTGACTCACTCATTTTTTTCACCTCTTATGTACTCTATTGTAACGATAATTTTTAAAAAAGTAAATTTGAAGTAACTTATTTACTACAAGTAATCTATTTACCTTTTCTTATTTGATTACTAAATGTAACTTTATGTGTATTTTCATTTTTGGCATTAGCTTTTGCTTTAACATCGTATCAAAGCTACTGATGGCATAAAAAATTAGCCATGGCCGCTTGATTAGAGCGTAGTCATGGTAGCTAATATTTTTAAAAATGGCCACTTATTTCATATAGATGCACATGATTTTATTATTATGACTACTCCTCCTCTGTTAGAAGAAAAGTTACCGTACTAATGACTTTCAAGGAGCCTTTTTTATATTTACTTTCATAAAATAAACTTTTATAAAAGTAATATTTTACCACATTTTCTAAATGCTTATTGAAAACCTATATTGTTTAATTTATTATTCGTGTAAGATACTGTTTTTAGAGGGCTTTTCCATGAAAATCTTTGATAGTGATGTGCATCTTGTATCTCCTGATTTTTTGACGCGGACATTTATCCAAAAATTTCATTTACGTCTACATATATTGAACAATTAGATGATATGAAGTTTACTTTACATGGAAATTTAACTATTAAAAATCTAACAAAGCCTATTGATCGTTTTTACAACAGTATATACAGGGAACAGTGTATATCCATGGGCGCAAGAAGAATGGCTTCCTGATGAAGGCACAGATTGAATTTAGTTTATAACAACTTCAAGCACAATATTTCGTAGAACGGAGGACTTTTATGGTAGGGTTTGATGAACTCTCTTTAGGGTATAATTTTATTTTAATAATGTTTTTTATCGTGTTCGGTGTTATTGCATTTTCTATTATTAAAGGTATTTTACAATGGTCAAAAAACAACAATGAACCATTACTAACAGTACCCGCTAAAGTCGTAACAAAACGGTCTAATACTAGTGGAGGTTCTGGTAACTCTAGTGCTCATACATCGTACTATGTCACTTTTGAAGTACAAAGTGGCGATCGTCTAGAATTAAAGATAAATGGCCGTAATTATGGACAGCTCGCAGATGGTGACTTTGGCTTACTATCATTTCAAGGAACACGTTATCATGCTTTTGAACGACAAAAAAAGGAGAGCAGCGTTTAACAACGCCCTCTCCTTTTTAACATTTCATTCTTACTTAATTAAATATTTACCAAAGCCGCCTTCAGTATCGCCTAAATATTCGATACTGCTACCTGCAGGAATAATTTTTTGTGCATCCTTTGCAGAATTGTAAATAATTTTTGTATTTGCTGGGAACGGTACAAATGACCAATTGTTATCCGCAGCAGGATTAATTGTTTTGTTTGTCATAATGTAGTCAATGACAGCTTGGCGATTTTCATAAGCATAGTTTGTTAAGTTAGAGCCATCTGCCTTTTTAAACGTAGCACCATAAGAACCACCAACACGGTAATTGTTCGAAATGATAATAAATTCTTGTTTTAGATCGATTGGTTTACCGTTGTATTGCACGTTTTTAATACGATTTGCTTTTTCGTCTAGTAAAACACCTCGACTATCATACTTTGCAGGTGATGTTACATCAATTTGATAAGTTAAGCCATCTAATACATCAAAATTGTAAGAGCGTGCCTCTGGGTCAATAATATTTTGTTCTTTAGTTTGTTTTGGATCAATTGTTGCAAAAACACCAGCAGCCATTTCTAACCATTCAATAGCTTGCGCACCTGTTACTTTAATCGTTGCAAGCGTATTATCGTAATAATAGATGTCTGCCATATTTTTAATTGCTAGCGGACCTACAGGAATGTTTGTGAAATCTGCAGGGTTATTTCGAGATCCCGCTTTGAAAGGCGCACCAGCTGAAAGAAGTGGTATGTTTTCATCAGCAGTACCTTTTAATTCTTTTTCAATAAACCATTTTTGAGCTTGTGTCACAATTTGAATAGAAGGATCGTCTTGAACCATTGAGAAGTAGCTATGGATTGGTGCAGTTGTCTCACCAACAGGCTGACGAATATACTTTAAGGTACCTTCATGCGCTTCTTTAATTACATTTAAAACTGTTTTAGATGGTTTTAGGCCTTCTTGTTTGATAGAACGGATAGAACCTTGTCCATCCTTTACAACCCATTTAGCGCCTTTTTGTTCTAGTTGTAAATCAATAACTCCAAGATAGCTACCATAGCTTCCTGCCATTACAGTTGGAACACCGTTAATTGTCCCTTTTTCTTGATCGACATTTTTCAGATTTTTATAGTCACCTGGGAAAGTTAAATGAGAGTGCCCTGTAATTAAAGCATCGACACCTTTAATCTCAGAGATTTGGTACCCAACGTTCTCGTTACCTTTTTCGTAAGTATCTTCACCAATACCTGAATGTGAAAGTACTACAATTACGTCTGCACCTGCTTTTTGCATTTCTGGTACAACTTCTTTCACCGCTTCAACTGGTTCTTGCATTTCTACTTTGCCTGCTAAATGAATAGCATCCCATTCAACAATTTTCGTAGGTACAATCCCTGTAACACCCACTTTAAGCGTGTGCTTTTCACCTGTATTGTCTACTACCTCTTTATTAAGAATTACATACGGTGTGTACATACGTTTTTTTGTTTTAGCATCGTATGTGTTTGCATTTACGACTGAATATTTTGCATCATTTAATACTTCATCTAAAAACTCTAAACCATAGTTGAACTCGTGATTTCCTAAAGTTCCTCCATCATATTTAAGTGCATTTAGTGCTGCTATTGCTGGATGGACCTCACCTGGTTTCAAAGGATTCTCTAACGCTTTATAAGAGCCTAGTGGCGTTCCTTGAATTAAATCACCATTATCAAATAATAATGTATTTGGGTTCTCCTTACGAGCCTGTTCAATTAATGTAGCCGTGTTTGCTAAACCTACATCAGCTGATTCAGCATCTAAGAAATAATTGTAATTAGCAAGATTTGTATGAATATCTGTTGTTCCTAAAATTTGAAGATTTACTGTAGATGTTGATAATTTGTATTCAGCTACAAAGCGTTTAATAATACTTTGCATTTGCTCAGTTGTTACATAGGCACGCGGACGAATTGTGTTATCCTCAAAGCCTTGTAATAAGTTTGCTGCAACAGCATTTGCTAAATCTTGCTTATGTGTTTTAGCAATTTGATCCGCATCTTTAAACTTATCTAATACAGAAAGTGGTGCGTTATCTTTGGCTAACCCACGAGCAGAAATAACGAATGCTTGTTGTCGTGTCAATTTATCATTTGGACCAAACAACGTCGCCGTTTTACCTTTAATAAGATTCAGTTCTACTGCCTTTTCTACATACGGAGCTAACTCCTTAGAGATGTCAGTGAAGGTAGTTTTGGAACCATCCCCTAGCCCTACATTTAAACTTTCTACTAATTCTTTCACGTAATCCCCGCGTGTCACATCGTTTGATGCAGCATTCGCAGATAGTCCAAATGGTAACACCGCGAATAGAACAAGTAACATCGCTAAGAATTTAGTAATAAACTTCTTACCCATGGTAACAACCTCCTTATAAATATAATATTTTCCTACGTTTTTAATTATATTATACCAATTAATAATTTAATTGAATAAATAGTCCTAATTGTATGTATTTTTAAACGAATAGAAAAACTCTTCCTCTGAAAATAATAGATTAATACCATTTACACAACCAGATGTTAGTAAATGTAAATAGGGAGTATATGAATAGTACCAATAGGTTAGACCTCCTTACCACTACCGTACCTCTTTGAATAAAAAAAGTTCTCTCAAATTAGAGAGAACTTTTATTAAAAGAATTACTATATTTCCCTAATCAATACGTCAGAGAATAGTATTTATTATGCAGTTACAGTTTGTAAAGATTGAGCTACTTTTTTAACCGCTTCTAGGCCATTTGCAATAATTTCTGGTGCTTTATCTTGTGACGCGTTATGACCTTCAATGATCACCTCTTCGATAATTTCCATACCGAACATGCCAACAACGTTTTTGATATAGTTAACTGACATTTCTATTGATTGTGCTTCAGGTGTAGAGTAGAAACCACCACGCGCATTTAGAATAACTACTTTTTTGTCACCCATTAAGCCTTCTAATTGACCGTTTTCATTATATTTAAATGTATAACCAGCTTGGAATACATAGTCAATGAAAGTTTGTAATTTCGCTGGGATTGTTAAGTTCCAAAGTGGGAAAGCAAATACAACAACATTAGCTGCAGTTAAAGCATCCATAGCTTTTTGTTTTGCAGCTAAAAGACGTGATTCAATGTCAGTTAATGTTTCACCGTTTTGAACTTTACCAAAAGCATTGAAAAGATCTTGACCGAAATAAGGCATGTCTTCTGCGAATACGTCAAAAGTCGTTACGTTTACACCTTGTACATTTTCCATAAATGTGTCGTACATTTTTGTTGAAATACCGTCTGGACGGTTGTTTGCTTTTACTACTAATACATTCATTATATAAATTCTCCCTTAAATTTCAAAGTTTAATATCTCGAATTCAAGATATATGAATATATTAAAAAACTTTGTGTAAAAAGTCAACGTTAGTTTACTAAGACTTTAGACCGAAATACGGACATTTCAAAATATTCGCATCATAAAGCAGGGTTGATTTCCATTCCAACCGGGCGCTTTCCTAGGGGCGTCAGATGAGCCGCTTCACTCGCTGCGCTCGCTCCAGGGTCTCATCTGTGACGCTAATCCCCGAGGAGTCGCCAAGTCTCCATTCCAATCAACTTTGCCACATGATATACGTTTAACAAAGACATATTTCCTGTTATTTGGAATGTAAAATGAACTTACCAGAGCTTTTCCGTGTTTCGAGAGTATTCTGTATGGGAACCAAACTTTTTGAGGTTCGTGTCAGATCGGCTTCCTGCCCCAAAGTGATCAGGTCCTGTTATTTTCTTAACCTTTCAACAACAAACTTAAAATTTACAACTATCGTCCGTACAGACTCCACCGTCTTCAGAGCCTGCCATCTTTAATTGTGGTTGTAAGCCTTCTTCCTCGGCAACTTTACGTAAAGTTTCTTCAAATACTTCTTGAGGTTGTGCTCCAGAAATACCGTACTTACGATTTAATACAAAGAACGGTACCCCTCGTACGCCTAGTTGTAGCCCTTCTTGTATATCAGCCTCTACCTCTGTTTTAAAATCATCGTTAACAAGAACCTTTGCAACTTCTTCACGATTTAAACCTACTTGCTCGGCAATATCGATTAATACATCATCCTGACCAATTCGCTTTGCTTCAATAAAATAATTGTATAATAGTGCTTCGACAAGCGCTGAAACATCCCCTTGTTGTTCTGCCCATTTCACTAGTCGATGTGCTTTTAAAGTATTTTCTTCCATTGAATGATCAAAATTATAATCTAGGCCGACTTCTTTTGCACGAGCAGCAACACCTTGCGTCATTTCTTTCGCTTTTTCTAGCGACATCCCATACTTTTTCGCCAATGCTTCATACGTAGACACATTTGTATCCACAGGTGTTGTTGGGTCAAGTTGATAGCTTTTATAAACGAGCTCTACTTGCCCTGCAAAACCTGTTTCCTCAATTGCTTGCTCTAGTTGCTTTTTGCCAATATAACAAAACGGACATACATAATCTGACCAGATTTCAATTTTCATAGTTAGTCACGCTCCTTTTGCTACATTGTAGCGATAGTAATGATTACAAGGCAATTTTTATGCTTCATTGCATAATTTCTCAAATCAATCTACATACTGAACGTAAAAACAATGTGAGGGTTATGTATGACACAATCTCTTTGGCTCGGAACAATTAATCCCGTCTCCCTACCATCTCTTCCTGCGTCAACAACTTGTGATGTATGTATTATTGGCGGAGGCTTGACGGGACTATATACAGCATATGTCTTAGCAAAATCAGGTGTAGATGTAGTCTTACTTGAGGCAAATTCCCATATCGGTCATGGTACGACTGGTCATTCAACAGGAAAATTAACTGCACAGCATAGCTTAGTTTATGCCAACCTTATTGAAAAACTTTCTGTAGATGAGGCGCGGCTTTATTATCAGCTCAATCAAATAGCTGTAGAAAAAGCATTACAGTTACTCCCTAAAGAAAGTATTCAACAAGTAGATTCATTGCTTTATTGCCAAACAAAAGAAGGCTATGCCCAATTATTAAAAGAATGGAATGCCTATAAAGTATTAAATATTAAGGCGAAAATCACTACTGACACAGAGCTTCCCTTTCCAATTACAAAAGCACTTAGCATGTCCCAGCAAGCACAAATTCATCCTGTAGAAGTGTGTAATTTCCTTGTAAAAGAAGCATTATCAATGGGCGCAAAAATCTATACAAATACCCGTGTTCAACAATTAAACATACCACAAAATAGCTTACATACCGCAAATGACATGTCGGTTCAATACAACAAGCTTATTTTATGCTCACACTATCCAATCGAAGCCTTTAGAGGACTACATCTTTTCAAACTTTCTAACAGTCGCTCCTATATGGTTGCTGGTAAAATTACTGATACACTGCAAGGTCAATACTTGTGCGTAGATAATCCTACACGCTCTATTCGAACAGCTACCATTAATGGTGAGCATTATTTAGTATTAGGTGGCGCTAATCATATTGCAGGTGAAACAACCAATACCCAGCCCTATTATGAGGCTATTCAAAATGAAATGAAGGCTCACTTCGATCAAGATCCTATCTATCGCTGGTCTGCACAGGACATCGAAACACCTGATATGGTCCCGTATGTTGGCAGGATTACACCTTCCTTGCCTAATGTTTTCATTGCAACTGGCTATCGAAAATGGGGAATTTCCAATTCTTTTGTAGCCGGAGATCTACTGTCCTCCTTAATAACAGGTGCTGGGAATGAAGATGGTGCCATTCCTCTTTATGCACCAACACGTACGAAATTTGGTGCTCAATTTATGCAGATGCTAAAGGTAGGAGGTTTTGTAGCCAAAGAATTCGTAACAGGTTATGTGAAACGTGCGAATACACCAACTTGTACGCATTTAGGTTGTAAAACAAAATGGAATGAAGCCGATGAAACTTGGGATTGCCCTTGTCACGGCTCTCGCTTCAATGCCAAAGGGGAAGTTCTTGAAGGTCCTGCTGTGCACCCTTTAAAGCTAGATTAACAAATGCGCTAAACCGCTCGTTAATATCTGGAAGCTATGGAGAGCCCACAGCAAAAGTATTCCTATAATTTCCTTAACAATAAAAAAGAGGTTGCCTATTTCGAGGCAACCTCTTTTCCGTTATTTCAATGCATCAGTTAAAACTGGAACGATTTGTTTTTTACGAGATACAACACCCGGTAAAAGAACGCGATTATTCACAAGCTCTGCGCCAAATCCTTTTGCTGCAGCCTCTGCTACTTGTCCAATTGCAACAGCAGTTGAATCATTGTTTAAAATATCCGTTACAACAAAGAAGAATAAATCTAAACCATTTTCCGCTACATTTTTATTTAATAAATTTTCTAATTCCTCTTGGCGTCCAAGTACATCGTTAATGTCGACAGCATTTACTTGGGCTACTACAGATTTATATTCACCGAATTGGAATTCTTTCGCATCTAATGATAAAAGATCTTCTAATGATTTATCTGAAAGATCAGCACCTGCTTTAAGCATTGCTAATCCATATTCAGCGGCATCAACACCTGCAATTTTCGCTAGCTCTTCACCAGCTTGTACATCTTGCTCAGTGCAAGTTGGAGATTTGAATAATAATGTATCAGAAACGATGGCCGAAAGCATTAAACCAGCAATGTTTGCAGGAACTGCTACGCCATGTTCTTTGAAGATTTTATTTAAAATCGTAGCAGTACAACCTACAGGTTCAGCTCGGTAGTATAGTGGGTCAGCTGTTTGGAAGTTTGCAATACGATGATGATCAATCACTTCTGTAATTTGTACTTCTTCAATTCCGTCAGCAGATTGTTGGAATTCATTGTGGTCTACAAGGATTACTTTCTCTACTTCTCCAGCTACTGATGAAACTAATCGAGGTGCCTCAAAGCCAAATTTATCTAAAGCAAATTGTGTTTCATTATTTACTTCACCAAGGCGTACAGCTTCAGCATCAACACCAATTTGCTGTTTTAAATATGCATATACAATAGCAGAAGTAATTGTGTCTGTATCTGGATTTTTATGACCAAAAACTAAAACTTTACTCATTAAATTAATTCCTCCTAAATGGCAATAACATTTATAGTTTATTTTATCATACCTTATGAACAAACATGTTATAAAGTGAAAGTTTATCTATAAAGGATCTACTACCAATATACATCCAAAATCCCCCGTTTTAGGATATTCATATTATCATGTATTACTTACTTTTCCTATACGGCTTTTTTAGGTCAGGAAGAAGACTAAAAGTATGACGATCTGGAAAGCACAGGGAGATAAAAAAATCCCTTTTTATAACATTTATAGATTATAATTAAATATAATATATTTATCTGTTAATAACATCCTATTTATAACATTTAATAATAAAAATACATAGTTTATAAAAATTATTTACTATAAATAGATATATAGTTGTGTTTTTATATTTATGAAAACGTAATTTTATGCTATCATCAGGTAGTCTAGATTTTTTAGGATATACAGGAAATGGGGATCACGATGACAAAGAAGATGGAAAAAAAGTATATTCCTTTAGCAAATTATTTTGAAGTAGCTTTACAACAAGAAATTACTTTATCATTTAGCGAACTAGAAAATATTATGGGACAAGCCTTGCCAAATGCAGCTTACTTAAATAGGAGCTGGTGGAAAAAAACAAAGCCCCCTCTCTCTCACTATTTGTCATGGACAAATGCAGGCTATTATGTCATGGATGTTAAGCTCGGTACTAGTGTAACTTTCTCGCGTACACAAATGAAGACTACGAGTAATGTTTCTACAAATGACGATAACCCACCTGCATACATAATTCGAGCAATTGAAGCATCTGACGCCCGATCATTTATTCATTTGCAAGAAGAAATTTTCCAACAAACTGACTTCATGTATAATATGGAAAATGAATTAGACCTTACAGTTCAACAACTTCGAAAAGATTTGGTCTATTGGAAACAATTGAAGAACCGTACGATTTTATGTTGTATAGTAAATGGCATTTTTGCTGGCTATGCCGTTATTCATGGATATAAACATTCTAAAGCTAAACATGTTGCAACAGTTCATCTAGCTGTTAAGGAGGAGCATCAGCGACAAGGTATCGGCTCAGCGCTGATGGAAGCAGTAGAACGTTGGTCTATACAACGAGATATTTCACGCTTAGAAGTATCTGTTATGGAGCATAATGAATGTGCTTTAAATTTGCTCAAAAAATTAGGTTTTCAGCAAGAAGGCATCCGACAAAATGCCATTAAATTAAATGATACCTTTATTAACGAATATAGTTTAAGCAAAATTTTATAAGCTTCTTTTTCAAGGATGTCTAAAACTTATTTGGACATCTTTTTTTATGTGTAGCGTTGTAAAATGATTAGAAAACTTGCTTTTCTCTTACTGCATCTAAAAATAACAAATTATTTTCTACTTGTTCATAGGATTGCTGATATTTCTCATATTGTGCCTTGTCCTGACTGACCATTTCCTCAATTAGCGCATGTAAAAAAGAGAACAATACTGGAATAATGTCCAATGAAGATTGCTTTTTCAGACCAATTGTAAATAATGCACTTGCATATTCCCGAATAGAAGAAAACGCAGAACCAGTAATGGCGATAATTCTCGCCTTTTTCTTCTTAGCAATTTCTACAATCGTTTGAATGTCGTTTGAATGCTTGTCCCATGAAAAAACAATTAATATCGTTTGATCACTCATACTGTTAATTTGCTGTACAAGATCATCAGATTCTGAGCGAAGCTGTTTCACGTTTGGACGTAACGTTTTCATTGTATACGCTAACCAGTTTGCAATGGACGCAGCTTGACGAGTACCTAAAATATAAACGTTCTCTGCTTCGTGCATCCATTTAGAACTTTTTTGGAGCATATGATCATTTATCAAATGAATCGTATCTTGAATATTTTGTATATCACGTTGCATGACCTTACCAAAACTCGAAATATTAATCTTTGTTGATGGATATGTAAGTTGAAGACTCTCATGACCATTTTGATTCATTAAGTAGCTTCTAATTTTGTCTTGAAGCTCTACATAACCCGATAAATCCATCGCATAACAAAAACGAATCACTGTCGATTCACTAACATTAGCCTGTCTCCCTACTTCTGCTGCTCCATTACTAATCACAACTGTAGGGTTATTCATAACAAATTGTGCAACTTTACGCTGTCCCTTCGACAGCCTAACAAATCTACTTTCTATTTCTTCATTAATACTCATTTCTAACAACCTTTCTTTCAATGAAATTATCACGAATGGAGATTGTTTCTTACTGACTCTAAATTCGGTTAAAAATACAGTATCATGATTACAATCTGAATACAATGACTTTTCTGAAAAAACTTTAATACTTTAACTTGCTAATGTGATAGTTTCATAAAATTGTTCTATCCTTAAGTTTTTCGATGAATTGATTCTAACAGATTTTTAAAAATATTTGGATAAAAATTAATATTCCTTAATTTTTATGTAATAAAATTATAAAAAATGTCTTGGATTAGACAATCGCCCATCCAAGACATGATTTTTTTAATCTAATTCCATTTGTTTTGTTTCTTGTCCTAAGAAAATTACCCCAACAACTCCGATAATAATCGCTCCGCAGAAAATCGCAAAGATGAAGCCGATCTCATAGCCTGCCGTTAATAAAAATCCTACTAACAAAGGGCCAAAAATACCACCGATACGCCCAACCGCTGCTGCCATTCCTGCACCTGTTCCACGAATAATTGCTGGATACTGCTCTGGTGTATAAGCATAGAGTGCACCCCATGCTCCTAAGTTAAAGAACGATAAAAACATTCCTGATGTTAATAGTACTACCATCGTTTCGGCATTACCAAAAATGAAAGCACTTACAGCTGTACCAATTAAATAGGAAACAAGTACAAACTTCCGTCCAAATTTTTCTATAAACCATGCAGCTGTAAAATAACCTGGTAGCTGTGCAAGCGTCATAATGAGAACATATTTAAAGCTCGTAATCATATCGAACCCTTTACTAACCATGACACTTGGTAGCCATAAAAACATTCCGTAATACGAGAAAACAACCGTAAACCATAACACCCATAACATAAGTGTCGAGCGTACATATTTTTTCGACCATACTGCTTGAATATTTTGCACAACACTGCGTTTTTTAGACTCTGCCTTTACTACAAATTGAGGGGAATCTGGTAAGTGCCAACGAAGATAAATTGCATATACTGCTGGAATTGCCGTTAACAATAAAGCTATACGCCATCCCCATGTTGGAATAACAAAATACGAAATCAGTGCAGCGATCAACCACCCCGCTGCCCAGAAGCTTTCCAGTAAAACAACTACTCGACCACGTTCTTTTGCTTCTACACTCTCAGAAACTAGCGTCGATGCGACTGGCAATTCGCCCCCTAGTCCCATGCCTACTAAAAAGCGTAGTGCCATAAAAGCAAATAATGTAGTTGTAAATGCCGATAAGCCACTTGCAATCGAAAATAAAACGAGCGTCCACATAAAAATTTGCTTACGTCCTACTTTATCGGCAAGCACGCCGAATATAAGAGCTCCTACAGCCATCCCGATTGAATTGATGCTACCTATCCAACCTGCTTGACTTGGTGTTAATCCCCAATCAACTGCTAACGCCGCAATAACGAATGATAATATCCCTACATCCATAGCATCGAAAAGCCAGCCAACGCCTGCTACCCCTAAAAGCTTATTACGAGAAATAGATTGTTGAATCTTATTTGTTGTTACAGTATTTGTCGTCATTTCAACCACCTGTCTTTACACTTGACTTTACATCTCAAGTTTACTATACAGTTATTTCAAGAAAGTGACAAGCAAAAATTCAAATTACCGAATTGTTTCGACAATTTCTCAAATTCTATTGAAAACATAAGGCCATTTGCGTTAAAATGTCTTTTATACAAAAACAACTGTTCTTCCTATAAGAACAAAAGGAGATCGTAACGTTATGTGGAAAGGCCTAATCGAGGAATATAAACAATTTTTACCCGTAACAGAAAGTACACCTGCTCTAACTTTAAACGAAGGCAATACGCCTCTTATACATTTAGTAAATCTATCTAAGAAACTTGGCATTGAACTTTACGGAAAAATCGAAGGTGCTAATCCAACAGGTTCATTTAAAGACCGTGGCATGGTGTTTGCCGTTGCAAAAGCAATTGAAGAAGGTAGCAAATGCGTTATTTGTGCTTCAACAGGTAACACTTCAGCTGCAGCGGCAGCTTATGCAACACGTGCTGGAATTCAATCCATAGTCGTGATCCCTAAAGGGAAAGTTGCCCTAGGTAAGCTAGCCCAAGCGACAATGTATGGTGCAAAAATTATCGAAATCGACGGTAATTTTGATGATGCTTTAAATATCGTTCGTCAAGTAAGTGAAACAACTCCAGTGGCACTCGTAAACTCTGTGAATCCATACCGCATCGAGGGGCAAAAAACAGCATCATTTGAAATTGTAGATGCTTTAGGAGCCGCTCCAGATTATCTTTGCATCCCTGTTGGTAACGCAGGTAACATTACTGCGTACTGGAAGGGCTTTAAAGAATATGATGCAGTAAAAAGCTCTGGCTTACCTAAGATGTTCGGTTTTGAAGCAGAAGGTGCAGCAGCAATTGTAAACGGTGAACCTATTGCTAACCCTGAGACAGTGGCAACAGCTATTCGTATCGGTAATCCCGCAAGCTGGAAATTTGCAGAAGCAGCTCGTGATGAGTCAGGTGGAATTATTGACTCAGTTACAGACGAAGAAATTTTAGCTGCTTACAAATTAATTGCAGGCACTGAAGGAATTTTCGTTGAGCCAGGTTCAGCTGCATCATTAGCAGGCGTTATTAAATCAGTTGAAAATGGCAAAATTGCGAAGGGCTCTAAAGTTGTTACGATTTTCACTGGTAATGGCTTAAAAGATCCTGATACTGCTATGAATATCTCGACTGTAGATGTTGTCTCACTTAAAAATGATGAGGAAGAAATTCGAAAATACATCGAGGGCGTACTATGAGTAACATATGGAAAATCTCAGTTCCTGGCAGCACTGCCAATCTAGGCTCTGGCTTTGATTCAATAGGGCTTGGCTTGTCTCTTTACTTAAAGTTAACCGTGTCTTTACAGGATAAATGGGAAATTATCCACCTCGATGATAATGGTCCTAAAGAGTTTGAGCTAGAAGAGCACTTACTATACGTGATTGCTAAAAAAATTGCAGATCAATACAGTAAGCAGCTACCTGCCTGCCGTGTTGAAATCGCAAGTGAACTTCCATTAGCCCGCGGTTTGGGAAGTAGTGCAGCTGTCATCGTTGCAGGTATTGAACTAGCTAACCAAGTATGTGATCTAGGCTTAACTGTACAGGATAAACTCGATTTATCCTCACAAATCGAAGGGCATCCAGACAATGCAACAGCCTCGGTATTAGGAGGATTAACAATTTCCTCCATGGATGAAAATGGAGTTGTTGATACATTTCATGTTAATGATATAGAAGCTTCCTTTGTTGTATATGTACCAGATGTCGAACTAAAAACAAGTGAAGCCCGTTCTGTCTTACCAGAGCAGTTTGACCGTGCATACGCAGTGAGAGCCTCAGCAAATGCAAATATGCTAGCAGCTTCATTAATGGTTCGTGATTATGAGCATGCCGGTCGTTATATGGAAGCTGATTTATTTCATGAACCTTTCCGTGCCCAATTAATCCCACAATATAAAGAAATCCGTGCATACGCTAAAGCTAATGGGGCATTTGGAACAGCTTTAAGTGGGGCGGGACCAACAATGATTTCTATCATCCCTACTGCTATTGAGCAAAATTTTGTAAATGCTATGAAAAATAAATTTCCAGAGCATCAAATTATCTTAACAAAAGCCGATGAACATGGTGTACAGGTGAGGTTTAAACGTCTACTGCAAAAGTAGACGTTTTTTCTTGGAAGGGAGAAGTAGCTTTGAAACCAATTATTTTTTGTGACTTTGATGGTACTATTACAGAAACAGATAATATCGTCTCACTAATGACTCAATTCGTTCCAGAGGAATCTGAGAAAATTGCTACGGCAATGATGGAACAAACTATTACCTTTAAAGATGGCGTTTCAGCAATGTTCGAGCTATTATCAACTAAACAAAAGGATGATGTTATCCACTATTTATTGGATACAGCCATTATACGTAAGGGCTTTGGTGATTTCGTTCGTTTTGCACAAGAGAAGCATATTCCGTTTTATATTGTTAGTGGAGGTGTAGACTTTTTCATTGAGCCAATGTTAAAAAAGTATGGTCCATTTTCCGGTATATTTTGTAACAGTGCCGATTTTTCCGGACAGCAAATTAAACTCGTCTTTCCAAACGGCTGTGATGAAGAATGTACGAAATT
Source organism: Lysinibacillus sp. EB106-09-02-XG168 (assembly GCF_058791475.1). NCBI lineage: Bacteria > Bacillati > Bacillota > Bacilli > Caryophanales > Bacillaceae > Lysinibacillus > Lysinibacillus sp. EB106-09-02-XG168. Next base: position 4,405,729 of record NZ_JBYTDN010000003.1, read on the forward strand.
TGAGACACAGGGCTGCGGTTGTTGCAAGCCAAGCGTTATGCGACAGGTTGCACAGAGCAATCATTTTAAAATCGTGATTGGAGATTCACTCTCTGATTTTGAGGCTGCAAAACAGGCAGATTTAGTACTTGCTAGGGATCATCTTATTAAACGTTGTAAAGACCTTCATCTTTCTTATGAGTCCTTTGAAACATTCTATGATTGCTTAGAAGTTGTAAAAAAGCTTATGGAGGCAGACAAGGTTGTTTCCATGTAATTGAAAAATTATAAAAATAAAACTCATCACCATAACGTGTGGTTGATTTCTGTTCCGACTGGGCGCTTTGTAGCTGTCGCACCCGCTGCGCTGCAGGGTCTCTGGCCAATACGATGTTGGTCACGAAGGCGTTGTCACAGGATGTGATGCTTTTAGTCGTTCCTCTATTGCTAATCCCCAAGGAGTCGCTCAGTCGTAACGAAAATCAACTAATCAAAATGGAATAATTTGTAACGAATGTAATCCATAACTTTTGGTGATGAGCCAGAGATAAGGGCTGTATATTCATAAGTAACGCCCTTATTTCTACATAAAAAAAGGAAACCAACTTTAATTAGATGGCTCCCATTTCAGGTTTATAATTTATTTTTCGCTTTAAAAAGTCTCTTTCGACGTTCGTACCAAAAAACACAAATGACAAACCACGTATACCCCATACTCCAGCCGGCCAATACATCTGAAGCAAAATGACGGGCTCCGGCAACTCGAGAAAAACCAATAAGCACAGTTAAAACAACCGCCCCAAGCCAAAGTAATGTCTTACGTCCCCTGCTATTGTTCTCCGAAAAAACATAAGCGATTGTAAACAAATACAAGATACCGGTCATAGAATGCCCAGATGGAAAGCTAAAGGATGTTAATTGTTCTTCAATCTCCGGTCTTGGTCGTTGGATCCATTTTTTCAATAATTGATTAAGTACATTCCCACCTGCGATTGTTAACAAAACAAATAGTATGCCTCGGTTATTTTTCACCTTCCACGCTAAATACACTATTAAGACGATAGCGACAGATACTACAAATACTGGTTCTCCTATATAGTGAAAAAATTCTACAAAACGGTTACCAAAAAATAAATCAGCCATTTTCGTATCAAAAGTACTGATTAATTTACTTTGAAAAGTACCTCGTAACACAAAAAAGATAATGAGCGTTAATACCGCTAAAGGATAAGCCCATTTTTTCATTTATTACTCCACCTCAAGACTATATGCTACTATTATATTTTCCACATCATATCATATTTAAGCTTGCTTAAGGTAATTTGCTTTTTATCCCGCATTAAGGGGCAGTACAATATAAATAATTAACTGCCCCTAAATGCCCGATTGGTGAAGACTAATAATCTGTGAGATAAACCTCCTCACTGATTTAGTTTCACTTTATCCCGCATTAAAGGGCAGTACAATATAAATAATTAACTGCCCCTAAATGCCCGATTGGTGAAGACTAATAATCTGTGAGATAAACCTCCTCACTGATTTAGTTTCACTTTATCCCGCATTAAAGGGCAGTACAATATAAATAATTAACTGCCCCTAAATGCCCGATTGGTGAAGACTAATAATCTGTGGGATAAACCTCCCCACTGATTTAGTTTCACTTTATCCCGCATTAAAGGGCAGTACAATATAAATAATTAACTTCCCCCTAAATGCTCGGTTTCTAACCTACCATATTCCCTCTTTCTTGTGGTATGACAAAGGATTTTCCCTCTGCTTTATTAAAATAATTTGAAATAGCTAATGCAACGATAAATAAGATTGCAACGACAGGTATTATTTTTCTAAACAAAATATACACTTCCTCATTTTCGATTTGAATTATTTTAATAACACAGGATCGAATAACCAATCCTTCGGTCCAAAGTTTTTATCCTTCTCTCCTCTTACCTCACGGGATATATTATTTTTAATAATTAGTTCTCTAAACTTTCTACTGAACAAAGTTTTTCGGTATAAATATCTTCCGTCATGACTCCATTCTGCCGAGAGGAATATATCATCTTTTATATTGGCTAAATCTTCGCGATGATAAATATCAGGACCATTGATTACCCCGCTTAATCCGCAACGACAAGGAGGCTGCTCTGTCGCAAAATACAATTTAACTCTTTCAGTGCTGGATTCAGGCAATACTTGCGTCGGTATAATCTGAAAAGCTTTTCGCTTCCCTTCTTCCGGCCCTTGATGAATAACCTCTAAAAGTTCAAAACCTTTAATCTCCTCTTGCTTCATTAATGTCGCTAATTCCTGTGAAGCTACCCAATATCCGCTCACATGAACTAGATGACGGTCTTTCATTTCCGTTGTATCTATCACTAAAGGTGAAAGCTGTTCTTTTTCCATAAGTCCACAATGCTGGCAATAGGTGCTTATAGAAAATAAAGTTCCTTTATCATCTATAAACATATCAGGGGAGTTACCTGTCGAATTTAAGGTAAACAATGAAGCTTGCTCATATTCGCTATCTGAAAAGTCAAAGTAAAAGCGTTCCCCAATAGAAACAATTCCTAATTCATGTTCCAATGATTTATATAGTGCCGCGACATGTTCGTATGTTACATCATCATTTAATGTAAAAATAGGATTAAATGATGCCTTTAAATTTCTCTTTCTTATTTCAGGCGCACCGACGAAAATACCATAGCGATTATAAACTTTAATGACTTGATCTTGACTAGATTCATCTATAGAAAATAAATTTTCAAGTTCTACTTTCAAAATACACGCCTACCTTTATATAAAGTTTTATAGTGAAGTATGTTGACTAGCTAGTAACTTTAAAAAAATCTACAATCTCTACTTTATTCTTAGATAACTAGGCTTTTACCGAAATCTTATATTATCGTATTACTTACTATAACAAATCTACTTAACCACGATTAACTTAAGCGTACCAGTACTTACACCGATATTTCAATGTTGGATTTACGCCAATTTTTTGGCGGTCTTTGTCCCGATTTTTGGCGTGATTTGGCGGAGACACAAAAAACACCGCCAAAATTTGGCGGTGTTGCACTAAAATAACAGATATTTAGACTTATAGTTTAGGTATAATTAACTAAATAAAATTATAGTATTTTAAAACCACCTAAACTCTCCCTTTTTATTGAAAAATCTACCAGAGGGAATGATTATAACATATAGACAATCTATAGTAAATTCATTCTTTCTGCAAGATTCACAGCGTCTGTCCGTGAATCTACATTTAATAAAGAAAATAGCTGCGTTAAATATCTTTCAGTTGTTCGCTGAGGGATATTTAATTCTATAGCAATCGCTTTATTCGTATGTCCTTCTGCAATCAATCTTAAAATTTTCTTTTCTTTTTCATTTAAGTGTATATCAAGTTTTGCATCCTGCAATTTAAATTTATTATCGAGAAAATCCAAGAAATTTTGAGGTAACACAATTTCACCATTTGCAATGGCTCGAACAGTTCGTAAAATTTGCTCCTTAGACGCCGTTTTAGCTAAAATCCCTTCTATTTTCCGCTCTAAAATAAGTGGATAATAATCAGTAATATCATCACCAGTATAAAGAATAATTGAAGCATTTGACTGGATAGCTTTAATGTTACGTGCTAAATGTATGCCATTCTCTAATGGCATATTTATATCAATTAAGTAGATATCATACGGTTTGTTTTTAATTCTCTGTATGACATGAGTCGCATCACTTTCTGTATCAACTATAATATCTTCATTTTCTTGAAATAAATTTTTCGTTCCCTCTAACACAATAGGGTGATCATCCACTATAAGCATCGTAATCAAGTGTATCACTTCCTTCTTTTACTGTAATTCTAATAAACATCCCTTCATTAACCTGTGAATCGATGTAAAAATGCCCGTTAAAGGCCTTTACACGCTCTTGCATACCTTGAATTCCCATTGACTCTCCGACAATAATATCATCCACATTACAGCCTACCCCATCATCCTTATAGATGATTTCAAAACCATCGTCCATTTCCTGTAAACGTATTTCAACTGTTGTAGCATAGGAATGTTTTAAAGCATTGTTGAGTAATTCTTGAAATAGCCGATAAATCATTAAATTCATACGCTCATCCTCTAAATAAAGGCGATCTATCGTATAAATTAATTCAAAACTAGCTCTTTCTATTACTTTACGAATTAACTTTTCTAACGCAGCATTTAGCCCTAATGTATCCAATAATGGAGGTTTTAAATTTTCACAATAAGATCTTAAATCATGTAAAGACGTAATCATCTGCTGATGAATTTTTTCAAGTTTTTGCTGGATATCAGTTGTATCTTTCGCATTGACTAGGACATCAACCTCTCGTGCAATATGGAGTTGCTCTTGCAAATTGGTATCATGTAATTCTTGAGCTAATTGATATTTTTCTTCTTCAAATCTTAACCATAATAATTTGCTTAACCAAGGTAATTGACTATCATCTGCTTGCCTCATATGCCTTAGTTCCTCTAACAGCTCTTCTACCATCTTTGTATTTTCAATAAAATTGTTTACATATAATAAAAGCAATTCAAGCCATAGAAGCTCTTCATCTTTTAAATGAACCGAATTTTTATGTTCCAATACTAAGGCTCTTTTATAATGAGCATCTTGATGGAGGAAAGCTAAGTAGACTTTGTCGATTCTCCGTATTTCTCCTAATTTTAAATCCTCTATTAGCGCTGGATTAATTGAAATTCCCTCAACTGTTGAAGTAAATTGATTTGTGTCATAGTTATAAGTTAATACAAATACATTCTCTAGCTCAAGATGTAATGAAACCTCTTGTGCAAACTTCTCTAGAAGCTCATTTATTTTGATCGTTTTACCAATCCTATCGACAGCAGTGTATAGCTGGTGTATATAATCCCCTTTTGTCGAAAATAAAATTTTTCGCTTTCGATAATCTACCTTCTCTTTTATGTAAAAAAGGACAACTAACGATGTAAAAGTAAAGAGAGAAACACCTGTTATTACAGGTATAGTTAAATATTTCCTTGCAATGCAATACAAACCAACTATAAACCATAAAGTAAATATTAATGAAAAAATTCCATAATAGCGAAGTCTTGTAATATGGTATTCAATATCAAATAACCGTTCTGCTACCTGTGTAAAGATAAAGCTAAATGGAATAAGTAATAAAAATAAAGAGCAGATTTCACCTGAAAAAAAATACGTATCAAAAAAAATTTTAGGGAGTGCATATAAAAAAAGAAATGGCAAAAACGGTATCATTATACTACTTAACAATATTTTCAACTGAGGTGATTTATATTTGAAATAGCTTAGTAATAAAATACTAAGAATAATAATCAGGAGAATGAAGAAAAGGACTAACACTACTTCAGAAAGTAAAATGTAATATGCAGGATAGAAAGTGCAAATGCAGCCCAGTGAAAAAGCAATTACAGGGAATATATAGAAGTATTTGATATTGTTCGTAAACAGCCAATTTATTTTTACAAATGAATAATAATCTCTTAAAAAATGTAATAATATAGCTAAACACAATACCATACTACTACGATTTACAATTATCCCAATTCCATTCACTCTACTAGATACTCCGCTGCTTACATAAGCCAAGGAAACAGTTAACATAAAAAAAATAAGTAAGTTAGTAAGCTTTATACTTTTTTGATTAAAATGCAGATATATAGTAATGAATAGAGTTAATAAATAATAACAAACCGGAAATAGTAATAAATAGTAAAACTGATGAGGGATATCTGAATGGTTAATATGTATATCTTTTATTTCTCCATTTGGCTTCATTATGGTTATTTTATCAGCAGTTACTATCATAGATTTATATTTCAACTGATGTAGATGATCTAGCGGCACATCATCTACGCTTAAAATAACATCAGATGGTGAAATATTTCTCCATCCCGTCCATTCTTTGTAGTAAGGTTGCGTTACTCCCCACTCGCCATTCTCTTTTTCTATCTCAATCTCTAATAATGGCCTGCTATAACCCACATATATCAGATAAGAACCAATCATTAAATAGAGCATTATAGCAGGCCAAACTAACTTGCTACTCAACGATTTTATAACCACGATCCACTTTCCAACTCTACTTCACTATTAAACGCATCTAGAATTGCTTTTTGTTCCATAGATGAAACTCCAATTAATGAAGCTTTTTGTGCTTTTAATAGAGAAACTAGTTCTGGGTTATTTTCTAGATATTGAATTACATTCATCATGCATATAACTCCTCATTTCATTAGCTTTTTTAAGTAGTCTTTACCTAATTCGTTTATAGCCACATTTTCAAGATTATCTAATGCTTTAAACTTGTAAACATTTTTCATAGTAATTGCATAACGTATTGCGCCACCATTTGTCAACTCGTTTTCTGTAGCGTTATTATCCAAAAATGCGTCTATATCTTCATTATAATAGTCTATAACAGATTTCGAAACATCGTTTTCCTGTGATATAAGATAAATAATAGGCAGTGAGTATCTTTTATTTAGCAAATCATTTTTAGGTCCCCAAACTTTTAAACTTTGAACATCATTTTTAATTTGTTGGATAATACCTATGTATTTCCCATACTCCTCAACATCAGAAGATGTCTCACCTTTTGCAAGTACTTCACCAATTAAGCAACCCATTGCTGTTAAAGAACCTGACTTTTGTTCAATCATTTTTAAATATGATTGCTCATCGCTACAAGTATTAAGTAAATCTAGTTGCTGACCATTTATACTTCGTAATGCATAATCATCAAGTATTTGAATAGCTGCGCTTTTGTGTTCAAAGGAAGTCTCACGTATAGTTCTAGAAACCATCACTAGCATAGCTAAAGCAACATTTAATGATAGTTCAGGTGTTTTAGTCCAACTGTAATCAGAATCCTTGTCCTGCAAGTCATCGATGATATCAAAAGATAAAATTAAAAGTTCAATAGCTGCAGCAACTTTATAGATGTCCTCGTTAAAACAATCTGTAAATGCATCATAATGCAGATAACATAGCTTACCAAATGAATAGCCAACTTCCTTTTTTTCTTCCTTAAAAACTGTTAGCATCGACCGTAGTTCATGACCAATCAATAACTCGTTTTCAATTAGAATATCCAATGCTTCATTAATTTGTACGTCAAGCTCCTGCAATAGTCCTCTCCTCCCTTAAGTATGTTATTAAATAGTATACAGATTAATGGGAAATAATACTAGACTCCAGAATTATAAGGTAATATTTTACATTATAACATTGAGAAAATACCGCCAAAAAGTGGCGGTATTTGTAATAAGCACGCCATTTTTTTTATTAAGAAATAGGATAATATGTGGCGGTGTTATATCATTGACCGCCATTTTTTGGCGTAAACCCACCATTGAAATGGCGCCCTTATCGATGATACGCTTAAATAGGATGAGATCATTTGCATTCTGTCCCTGTACAATTTTGATTTAATCAAGTTAAAGGGCTCACCGCAAAATATTAGAAAGAGAACTGAGACCATATACCATGTACTGAAGAGTAGGCTAGGAGACTTCTTAGAATTAAAGTTACATTGAAGTGCATTCGGAATAAAAATCTCTTACGTTATCGTGATGGACAGATAGGAATCGTCTAAATGTATTAACAAAGAAATACTCGAAACACAGGGAGTGATTTAAATGAAAAATGACGTAAATGAAAACGTTTTAATACTTACAGCTAAATTCTCCTGTACAATTTCTGTGTCTGAAGAGGAAATCATCATTAAAAAACCATCGAAAGAACAGCAATGTATAGAGCAAATAATTGTTGATGCAGAGCAACAGGCTTATAAAGAAACATTAGCAGAGTATAAAAACAAAACTACATTTTCAAATTTTATTTGCAATATTCCTGGATTTGAGGATACTTTTCAGCAAAAGCTAGACGCTTTTATTAAGCAATATGGAATTATAAGAGTATCTGAAGAAAGTCAGTCTATAACACCTTTAGTAAGTACATTTACCTCTGGATTAAACATACATACACCTATAATCTATACGGTACCAAGCTTTTGTATTATAAATGCTAGAGGCAATTGCTCTAGCACTTTTAGAAATGCTGTCGGCTTACCTGTTTATCCATATAATTCAGAAATAGAAATGTCCTCTTTAGAGAAATATAATTCTCCTGTAAAGGAAGCTAATTGGGGACCCAAACATTTTACCGAGATCTCCATTAGTGACAATGGTATTTCTTTTAATTTTACGACAGCATTTCACGCATGGAATAAAGCATCCATTAAGCATTAAGAAGTAAAACCGTTTTTTGGGTATGGCACGGTTTTAAAATTTGTGCCTCCCTTCTTCCTAATAACTCTATGTGTCATTTCAATGGTTCTATTCATCGCTTAATTTTTCTCATCTACCAATTATCATATATTTCTATAACCATAACTTCTTTCAGTCTCTCTAGCCATTCTTTCCTTTGCACTCTATCACTTTGTCTAGATATTGTTTTATTTCTACGAGACAGTACGTATTCGTATAAAAAAAGGTGCCTCAAATGAACTTTGAGACACCTTTAAATTATTAACCTTTTACATAATAAACTTCTTGTCCACTTTCGATGATGTGATCAGGCTTCGGTTTACCAGCATTTGCTTTATGACCAGCAATATGTTCCGGGCTCTTCTCCCAATTTTTCCATGCTTCTTCTGATTCCCAACGAACCACAATTAACACTTCTTCATCACCACGTCGTACTTTTTTCAAAAGTACTTGCTTATCAATAAAGCCTGGCTGTTGTTCAAGTAATGTTGGACCATCTTTTTTAGCACCAAAACGTTCAACTACTTTATCGGAATTCCCTTCCGTAACGACAATACGTTTAATTTGTACAAACATATTATTTAAACGCCTTTAAAATGTCATCAGCTTTTTGAGTTTCAGAAGTTAAACCGCCACCAGATAAATACCAAACTTGTGGATCTAGATAGAAGATTTTACCGTTTTTCGCAGCGTTAGTAGCGCTAACGATTTCGTTTTCAATTGCAGCTTTTGTACCAGACTCACCTTCTGGAGTTACAGCAGCATCACGGTCAACTACGAATAAAACATCTGGGTTTGTATCACGTACATATTCAAATGATGCGTTTGAACCGTGTGTAGAAGCTTCAATTTTTTCATCAGCAGCTTTTACACCATAAACATCATGAATTACACCGAAACGTGAACCAGGACCATATGCAGATAATGCACCTTCAGAACCTAGTACGATTAAAGCTTTTTCTTTAGCTGAAGCTGTTGCCGCTTTAACTTCCTCTACTTTTGCTTCGTAAGCAGCAAATGCATCAGCAGCTTCTTTCTCTTTACCAAAGATCTTACCAGCTAATTCAACGTTAGCTTTGAACGATGGCATGAAATCTTTTGCATCTACACCTACGAATACTGTCGGTGCAATTTTAGATAACTCATCATAAGCTGCTGCTTGACGACCAGAGATGAAAATAATATCTGGGTTCATTTTAGAGATTGCTTCAAAATCAGGTTCTTTTAAAGCACCAATATTTACGTAAGATTTATCAGCATATTTGCTTAAATACTTTGGAACTGATTTTTGTGGAACACCTGCAACTTTAACATCTAAAGCATCTAAAGTATCAAGGAAACCATAGTCAAATACAACAACTTTTTCTGGCATTTTATCAAGAGTTACTTCTTTAAATGTATTTTCATCTTGTGTGCTACCTGGAATTGTAATTGGATAAGCTGTAGCTTCTTCCTTTTGCGTCTCAGAAGGTTTGTTATCAGTTGAAGAATCTTTCTCTTCTTTTTTTGCTTCGTCCTTAGAACCGCAAGCAGCTAATACTAATAGCATCATAGCCATTAATACAGTTAGTAATTTCCAATTTTTCATTGTAAAATTGCTCCTTTAAATTTAATTTATAGTTAATAGATGGTTGTCCCATCTTTACTATTTCTAAGAGTTGAAATACACACAAATGCGACATCCATTTTGTTCTTGAACAGGAATATCCATATCGTAGATTTCTTTAAGTGCATCAGGGTTGATAATGTCATTTGTTGGGCCATCTTTGACAACACGACCATTTTTTAATGCAACAATATGATCAGAGTAGACGGAAGCAAAGTTAATATCGTGTAATACGATGACAACCGTTTTCCCTAACTCATCCACGAGCTTACGCAAAATTTTCATGATTTGCACAGAGTGCTTCATGTCTAAATTGTTGAGCGGCTCATCAAGCAAAATATAGTCTGTATCCTGTGCAATAACCATTGCGATAAATGCACGTTGACGTTGGCCGCCGGATAATTCATCCAAATAATTGTGTTGAATTTCCTCTAAATTCATATATTGAATTGCTTCATCTACTTTTAGTTCATCCTCAGGCTTTAAATTACCTTTTGAATACGGGAATCGCCCGAATGAAACAAGCTCACGAATTGTTAAACGTACATTCATATAGTTAGACTGCTTTAAAATAGATACTCGCTTTGCAAAATCATCTGATTTCCAACGACGTACATCTGACTTGTCGAGTAATACTTCTCCAGTATCTGCATTAAGTAAACGGCTTACCATTGAAAGCAATGTTGATTTACCTGCACCATTTGGTCCAATAAAAGATGTTATTTTCCCTGGCACAACGTCGACACTGACATCTTGAATGACCGGTTTTTTCCCAAAGTACTTGGAGAGTTCTTTTACTTGGATCATCCTGCTGACCTACTTTCCTTCAATAATAAGTAGATGAAGTATACGCCACCTACGAAGTTTATAATAACGCTCAGGGTTGTATCGAAGTTAAATATACGTTCGACCATCCACTGTCCACCGACTAAAGCTACAATACTCATTACACAAGAACCTATGATAATTACAGAGTGCTTGTACGTCTTGAAATATTGATACGATAAATTTGCTACGATTAAGCCAAAAAACGTAATAGGCCCAACTAGAGCTGTAGAAACGGCTATTAACACCGAAGATAATATGAGCATACGTTGTACAAGCTTATCATATGGTACCCCTAGGTTAATGGCTGTATCCCGACCAAGAGACATTACATCTAGTTGGTTCATATGACGCCAGCCATAAATAAAGGTAATGATGATGACAACAGCTGCAAGCCATACTAAATCCGAATTGACATTGTTGAAACTTGCAAACATTTTACTTTGTAAGCTTAAAAATTCATTCGGATCTATTAAAACTTGGAAGAACGTAGTTACGCTTCCTAAAAACGTTCCGACAATCATACCGACAAGCAGTAAGAAATAAATCGGACGCTTACCTTCCTTGAATAATACACGATAAAAAATTAACGCAAAGATAACCATAGCTGAAACAGCTAGTAAGAAATTGTATTTGGCATTAATAACGAATATCGACATAGAGCCAAAGAAGTAAAAGATGAACGTTTGAACCATCATATATAATGCATCAAGTCCCATCACACTTGGCGTTAAAATACGGTTATGTGTAATCGTTTGGAAAACCACCGTCGAATAAGCAATCGCAATTCCGGTTAACGACATAGCAAACACTTTAATGAGACGGCGTGGGAACGCATAATGAAAGTTACCATTAAGTCCATAAAATACATACAGCAAAATAGATGCTACAGCCAAACCTAGTAAAATCAACATTTTTGTACGGTTACGCATATGCTTTCCCCCTAAATAACATAATTAGGAAGATTGCACTTCCGATGACACCGACAGTCATACTAATCGGAATTTCATAAGGGAAAATCAGTACACGCCCTATAATGTCGCAGAATAACAAGAACGACATTCCTAGTAGTGCGGTATGAGGCAATGTCTTAGCGAGATTATCCCCTTTGAACAGCGAAATTATATTTGGAATGATTAAACCAAGAAACGGTATCACACCAACTGTCAGTACTACCGTTGTCGAAATAAGTGCTACTAACACTAAACCTAGATTCACAATGAATTTATAGGAAAGACCTAGATTTTTTGCAAAATCCTCACCCATTCCTGCCACTGTAAAGCGGTTCGCATAAATGTAAGCTAATATAAGCACGGGTACACTTATGTATAAAAGCTCATAACGACCTTTCATCATTAATGAGAAATCTCCTTGTAACCACGCAGAAATGTTTTGGATAATATCCGCTTTATACGCAAAGAACGTTGTAATTGACGAAAGGATATTACCAAACATTAAGCCAATAAGCGGTATAAAGATCGCATCTTTAAACTTGATTCGATTTAATATTTGCATAAACAATAATGTGCCGGCTAAAGCAAATAGGAAAGCGAAGGAAATTTTTTGAAAATACGTGACGTTTGTGAAAAACATCATCGAAATTAGAACCCCCAACTTTGTAGCATCTAATGTACCTGCTGTCGTTGGTGACACGAACTTATTCCTACTTAAGCTTTGCATAATTAAACCAGCAATACTCATACCTGCACCTGCTAACAAAATTGCTACAAGTCTCGGTATACGACTAATAATAAATAGTCTAGTTTCTTCTGATTCGAAGTCTAATAAATCACTCGGTTTAATATCAACTACTCCGATAAATAGTGAAACTATAGACAACACAACAGTTGCTGTTAAAAGATATCTTTTTTTCATTGTAATCCCCGGTAGATTCATTTTTGCTCGTAATAATCATTGAAAATGATTATCATTACTCACGATTCTCATTATAAGCTCGTTTCCATTCTCAGTCAACCTTCATTGAGAATTATTCTCGTTTTATTTGAGAATCTTTAATAACACGAGCATTCTTAACGGAATTCCTACTTATTTAGTTCCTCAAAGTTAAATATCTCTACTTTTTCGTCACAATAAAAAGGCAATTGAGAATGAAATACTAATTTTTTCTCAATCACCTTTTAAATCAATTAATAATTGCGTCCGGAGGCTTTGGGCCAAATAATGTCTTTTGTGCGAAAGCGCAACAACAACATGATGTTGGTTACTCAGTCATGTGTTGTTGTCGCTTTAGCTACAGATTAAAAGAAGTTATGCTATTCGTCGAACGCCTTTGAGCCACGCAAAAACAATTAAAATGATTAATATAAAACCAACATACCCCATCACTGCATAAAGCTTGGCTACAAGCGTCGTGAAGCCAGCAAGACTTGCTAAAAAGCCCAATGCTCCGATAAAAAAGGCAGTAACCTTAAAACTAGCCTTATTAGGTTTGAAAAACCTTACCATAAATGAATAGAACATCCCTACCGCTGTATTATAAATCATCCCTAATAAGGAAAAAGACATCAACAGACCGACTAGAGGGTGAATTTCATTTGCTAAAGCTAGCATCGGTATATCTAGGCCAACGATTACATTCATTTTGGCAAGAAGTGAAAGGTTAATAAGAAGAATTAAAGCTCCGAGCAAAACCCCACCAATAATGCCTCCCATCCCCGCCACCTTCTCATTGCGAATAGATCCGCACATAACAGTTAAAAGAGAAAAACACACACCGATATTAAAAGACGTATACAATAAAGCTGTAGTCCACCAGCTTTTAGTACTCACTTGTGCTTGCTGTGCGATAACAGCTTGTTCGACAAAGGTCAAATCCATCGTAGCTAATGAATAGACAGCTATGATCGAGACAATTGCTAGCAGATAGGGTGTAGCAATAGCAATAATGTTTATAATACTCTTCACATTCATCATAACCGTCGCTATAGTCAGTACAATCATACAAATGCTCCCTAGCCAAACCGGCAGCCCAAACATTTGATGAAACGTAGCACCTGCTCCTGCAAACATGATTACTGCTACACCGAATAAGAAAAGGGACAGTAAATAATCCATCACAAAGCCTATAGTATTACCTGAAATTTGATAAATTAAATCCTTGTGCGATGTCGTACGTAACCTTGAACTAATTTGTGCAATGCACATTCCTACTAAAGCAAATCCAAATGCCGCAATAAGTGCACCATATATCCCATGGAAGCCATAGCTCGTAAAATAAAGTACGATTTCCTGTCCTGACGCAAATCCCGCACCGACGATAATTCCTACATAGGCACCACCGATTTGCAAACTTTTTTTCAATCAGTTCTCTCCCTGTTTATCCTATTATCGGGATCATCACCAAAGCGTGTGTTTGATTTCCGTTCCGGCTGGGCGCTTTGTTGCTGCCGCTACGCTTTCGCACAGAGCAGAGCTTCCTGGGGATGTCCGATGAGCCGCTTAGGCCAACACGATGTTGGTCGCGAAGGCGTTATCACAGGATGTGATGGTTTTAGCCTTCGTTCATCTCTATCGCTAATCCCCAAGAAGTCGCCCCAGCCGTAACGAAGATCAAATTATTTACATAGTAGACGTTTTACCAAAAGTCATCCACAACGTGTGGTGATGAACCTATTATTGATAGACCTTTCTGCTGATTGTTAGCTTATCGATTACCTTCATATTAGGTGTATATCCAATACCAATTGTTTGTGGCACACGAATATAACCATCTTCTACAATTACTTCAGGTGTAATGATATCCTCAAACCAATAATGACTAGAGCCTGCAGTATCCCCTGGTAGCACAAAATTAGTGAGCGATGTTAATGCAATATTATGCGCTCGTCCGATTCCTGCCTCTAGCATGCCACCACACCAAACAGGAATTTTATTTTCCTTACATAAATCATGAATTCTTCTTGCTTCTGTTAAACCGCCTACACGTCCTATTTTAATATTGATAACACCACAACTACCTAGCTCTATCGCTTTTCGAGTATCTTCATAGGAAGTGATGCTTTCATCTAAACAAATAGGCGTTTTTATTTTTCGCTGTAGCTTAGCATGATCGACAATATCATCTACAGCTAAAGGTTGCTCAATCATTAATAGATTAAATGCATCAAGTTGCTGCAATACATCCATATCGTTCAATGTATAGGCTGAATTAGCATCTACCATTAATGGCAGATCGGGCATTTCAGCTCTTATAGCACGAATAACTTCTACATCGTGACCAGGCTTAATTTTCACTTTTACTCGTTTATAGCCTTTATTTACATGGCTTTTTAATAAATCTATTAATGCTTCGTTGGAAGATTGAATACCTACGCTAACGCCTACCTCTATTTGTTCCTTATGTCCACCTAATGCTTTTGCAAGTGATTGTTTCGTTTGTTGAGCATAAATGTCCCATATAGCCCCTTCAATAGAGGACTTCGCCATGCAGTTACGACGAATAGAGGAAAACAAAGCACTAACTTCATCTGGATGCCCAACCTCTTTATGTAACAAGATAGGTATCAAGAAGTCTTCAAGCATATGCCATGTTGTTTTTAATGTCTCCTCTGTATACCAAGGTGCTACAAAGGCAACAGCTTCTCCCCATCCTACAGTTCCTGATTGATCTATCGCTTCAATAAGTAAAAATTCCTTTTCATGAATTGTGCCAAAACTCGTTGTAAACGGTGATTTCATTGGCATTTTTATATGTCTAACTGTAATCTGTTCTAGTTTCACAAGATTTCACTCCTTATCCTTATTATAAAGCTAATAAGGAACGTCTTACTAATAGATAGCTATGGACATATTCCTTGTGCTTTTTCATTCGAACGATTGCATAATCTTGTTCAAATAATGTCGATAAAATAGTACGAACTTTATAACGCCAGTCTTCCGCAAGCTTAGGACTTTCCACTTTCATCTTTTGTAAATATTGAGGTATGGGCAATAAATAAGCGTCCTTATAAAATAATTGCCCTCGCTGAAATTCCCCTTCAATATCGAGCACTGGTAAGCCATTTACAGTTAAAGACCACGGTACAATTTCTTCGGCTCCCTCTTCTAGTTCATCTAAGGAATCATCCACTCGATCACGTTCAATCCACCATTCTACGACAATTCGATCTGAAGGTAGCCCATCGTTAAAATCATCCTTGAGCGGACCATAATAATCATTTTCATACTGAAGACTAAAGGAATTGAGCTTCAAAAACGATAAATTAGCCATACATGCTTCTAGTGGATCAAATAGCCAAATCACAAGCTGAAACCCATGTTCTTTTGCATATTCCTGCTGAGCATGCTTTAATAATTCACCTACACCTTGTTCACGATATGTTTTCTCCACACCAATCATGTGTGAGTGTAAATACATTTTTCCATGTCCATAGCCAACAAAGCAGTAGTTAAAGCCGATCAGCTTTTCATCTAAATACGCCCCAAGTACTAATCCACCATTTTGAACAGCCGCTAACAATTGATGAGAGGGAATAGCCTGACTCCCCCAAATACTTTCATTTAAAATTTGCACTTCTGCAACCTCTGTAGGTGTCATTACTTTTTGAATACGCACACTCTCTAACATTATGCTGACCCCTCCTTTGTATTCCCTGACTCCAATGCTAACAATACCGCTCTTGTAAGAATTTCAACTCCAGTTACTAGCCTTGCCTGCTTAAATTTCATCTTCGGATGATGTAGTCCTGGTGCTAGTCCACAGCCTAAACCTAACATCGTAGATTTTAAATGTGGGCGTTGGACAGCATAATGATGAAAATCTTCTCCTCCAGGTGTATGAATTGGCCTTCTTAAATTCGACACCCCCGTTGCTTGCACGATTGCTTTCTCCATAAGAGATTGAGCAGTTGAGTCTACCTCAGCAGCTACTATGTTTGCCACTGTACGTAATTCAATCTGCACTTTATGCAACAGCTTGGAAGAATCAATAACCCTTTTTACTCCCTGTGCAAGTGCATCCATCACATCATTTTGTTGAGCTCGTATATCAATGGTGAACGCTGCACTCCCAGGAATAATATTGCCGGATTCTCCTCCTGCATGAAATTTAGTCATCTTAATTGATACAGGAACCATCGGATCTGTATGAATGGTTCGTAAATCTTCAATAATAGTTGCTCCTACTTCAATGGCATTCACGCCAAGATGCGGTCTAGCAGCATGGGCATCCTCTCCAATGATTTCTCCTTCTAATAATCGAGAAGCTCCATGGTGCAACGCGGCACAATATGTACCGTCTTCAAGCTCTTGGACAGGTCTTACATGGACACCAAATAAAAAGTCTAAATCATCAATGACTCCTTCTTTTAAAACAGAGAAAGCGCCTGTTCCTTTCTCTTCCGCTGGTTGAAAAATTACACGAATTGTACCGTTGAATGATGGAGCAAGCTCTTTCAAAAGTAAGAGAGCACCGATTGCCATCGTCATATGTCCGTCATGGCCACAGGAGTGATTCGCACGAAATTCACCATCTACTTCTTGCCATAACGCATCCATGTCCGTACGCAAACCGACTTTGGGTTGACCATTCCCTACATCAACATACAGCCCTGTACTATTTTTAAAGCGTATTGGTGAAAAACCTTCACGAGTTAGTAAATCGAAAATATAATTTGTTGTTTCTACCTCATGCCAGCTTATTTCTGGATTCGCGTGTAAATACGTGAAAATCTCCATTATTCTTGGCCTCAACCGACTCAAAGCTTCCTTCATAGCATCCAACCCCTTAAATTTTCATACTATTAAGATTATTATAAATGAAAATAAAAACTTTTCTACACAGAAACGTCCATTGATTAGAATGATGCTGATTTCCACTAAATGCTACAGCGAGCTAATACGATGCATATAATAAGTAAAAGATCAGACTTATCCTTTTGTTAAAGCATATTAGTTGATTTTCGTTCCGACTGGGCGACTCCTTGGGGATCAGCGTGATAGAGGAACGAAGGCTAAAAGCATCACGTTATGTGATGAGCAGATTATCAACAAAATATTTCTTTATGCAAAAAAAAATACAAGTACGGTTATGTGAATAACTGTACTTGCATCTTTTGATTAATTAATACCTCGCATAGCTTTTGAAATAATTGGCGAAAGTACTAATATTATAATCCCGAAAACAATTGATAATGAGCCTAAGAAACCGAAGTATGTGAATTCACTTACCACTTCATAGACTTTTACAAGTTGTGCATTGATTGCTTGCGCGGCTGCACTTGTTAAAAACCAAAGTGACATCGTTTGTGCAGCAAAAGCCTTTGGAGCCAATTTTGTAGTAACTGACAACCCTACTGGCGATAATAATAACTCCCCAACTACAACTAAAAAGAATGATAATACTAACCACCATGGACTTACTAAATCTGTACCACCAGATAAATACGCTGGTAGCATCATCACTATGAATGACAATCCTGCAAAGAATAATGCATAAGCGAATTTACGCGGTGTAGATGGTTGCTTATCTCCCCATTTCATCCATAACATAGCAAATAACGGAGCCATCGTAACGACGAACAAAGGGTTTAACGATTGGAACCAAGAAGATTGAATATGAAAACTGCCAATATCCAATCGTGTACGACTATCTGCATACGTTGCTAAAATAGTTGCCCCTTGTTCTTGGATTGCCCAAAACATTACTGCCGATAAAAACAAAGGGATATAAGCGAGCACGCGAGACTTCTCATCCTTTGTTGTTTTCTCACTGCGATACATATAAATAAAGAACACCGTTGGAATTACAATACCTAGCGTCGTAATAATGATACCAAAAACATTCATTGTTAGTACGCCAGTTTTAATACCAATTGCCCCAGCAATAATAATAAGTAGCGCTATAATCCCAAATCGTGTAAAGACTTTTTTTCGTTCTTCAGGTAGTAACGGATTGTTTACCTGTAACCCTGCTAACCCTAAATATTTTTTCCCTGTTAATTTAAAAATAATTAAACCAATAAACATCCCTAACCCTGCTATACCAAAGCCTAGGTGGAAATTATACTTTTGTCCAATTGTTCCGACAATTAATGGCGCAAGGAATGATCCCATATTAATACTCATATAGAAAATTGAAAAACCTGCATCACGACGGCTATCTGTATCCGCATACATATCTCCGACAATGCTTGAAACGTTCGGTTTTAATAAGCCTGTCCCAATAACAATAAAGAACATTGAAGCAAACAACATGCCTACGCCACCAGGTAACGCTAACAGGAAATGACCAAACATAATGAACACGCCGCCATAAAAAATGGTTCTACGTGTACCCAGTATTCGGTCAGCAATCCAACCACCGATAATCCCTGACATGTAAACCAATGATCCGTAGATAGCCATAATTGAGTTCGCTGTTCCACGATCTAGGCCTAAGCCGCCTTCATGTAATTCATAATACATAAAGAAAATCAGAATTGCTCGCATACCGTAGTATGAGAAGCGTTCCCAAAATTCTGTGAAAAATAATGTAAAGAGCCCTTTAGGGTGTCCGACAAAGCCGTTTTGAGGGACGGATTTTACAATTTCATCTTTAGTAGACATAAAAATATCCTCTCCCGATTTCATTATTCAATAATAATATTATTACCCAATTGTAAGGATAAAAACTTTATTTCATCATACTAAAGTGTTTTAAAAACTTTTTCAAGAGTTTTAAAAAATGTTGGAATTTTACACCTTTTCTTTAAATTCAGATTCATTTCGCTATAATTATAGCAAACCTATTGATATTCCTGAGTTTTCTTACTCTTTAATATCTACTAATTTATAAACCTCCATAAAATTATTCTAAAATATTTTATAATCTGATTATTTACTTTATTAACAAATAAGCTAGTATTATCTAAAATTTAATCTACAATGATATAAATTCGCTTTTTCTTTTGCAACAAAAAACATGTTAGAAACACGAAGTGCTTCTAACATGTTTTTAGAACATGCCTGTGATCAATTAATTACATATTGTTGGAATTTTGCATAATCCGCTTCTTTTGCCTCTATTGTTAACAGCGTGCCATTTTCTTCATACGCTGTTTCATAGACAGAGGCATGTTCATTTAAATAAGAGACGATATTTCCCTGCTCATAAGGAATGAGCATTTTACATGTTACATAATCAGAGAATATATGCTGACGTATCATTTGCAATAATTCCTCTAATCCAGTTCCTTCCTTCGCTGAAATCCAAATATTATCACCGCTGATCACAGGGTATGGAACGTTTGCTATATCAGCTTTATTATATACATAAATTGTTGGAATCCCTTCAACACCAACTGCTTTAAGGGTTTCATTTGTTACTTCCATCATAAAGCCGTGCTCAGAATTGGAAACATCCACAACATGTAGTAATAAGTCGGCATCACGAGCCTCTTCTAGAGTTGAGCGGAATGCCTTCACTAGATGATGCGGTAATTTGCTAACGAAACCAACTGTATCTGTTAATAAAAATGTCTTCTTATCCGGTAATTCTATTTGACGGACAGATGTTTCAAGTGTGGCAAAAAGCATATCCTTCTCAAACACTTGCTTATGATCTTCCTGCCCTATTTTCGTAAGAAGCTGATTCATAATGGTTGACTTACCAGCGTTCGTATAGCCAACAATGGAAACGACAGGGACGGCATTTTTACGTCTTTGTTTACGCTGCGTCTCTCGTTGCTCCTTCACATGCTCTAGGTCCTTCTTTATTTTTGCAATTTGATCCTCAATTTTACGACGGTCTAGCTCGAGCTTTGTTTCACCAGCACCACGATTTTTAAAGCCACCACCAGTGCCGCCACCTTGGCGACTGAGAGAAGCATGCAAGCCAACCAGACGAGGTAGCATATATTGCAATTGCGCTAACTCAACTTGCAGCTGTGCTTCACTTGTTTTAGCACGTCGTCCAAAAATATCTAAAATCAACATCGTTCGATCAATAACCTTTGTCTCTAAATCGCGCTCTAAATTACGGATTTGCGAAGGTGATAATTCATCATTAAAAATCACTAAATTTGCTTGTACTTCATCATAAAAGTTTTTTATTTCTTCAATTTTCCCTGTTCCAACATAATGAGATGGCGTAACTCGCTCTAAATTTTGTGTGACAATGCCGGCTACTTCAACATTTAAAGCTTCAGCTAAATTTTTTAGCTCCTCCATTGAATAATCAAAATGCTCATCATTCCGTAAATTCACACCAACTAAAATAGCTTTTTCTACCAATACATCAACTTCTTTAATTCTATCCATCCACAAACCTCCCACCAATGCCTTTATGCTACTACGACAAATTTTCTTCATCTTACCATATAATGTCCAAATTCGTGTTGTTTAGTAGTTATCTTATCTTTAAGAACATGTATATCTAAAAAAATGCGCCCTCTATACAAAAGGCGCACTACATTTATTTACTTACGTTCTTCTTTTAACAATACTTCAGTACGATCAAACTCGTCTTCAATATCTTTATTCGGTTTATATGTCAGGATGCTGACAATAACCGCAACAATTAAGCAGACGAAGAAGCCTGGAACAATCTCATATAACGATTCAGATAAGACCTTTATTTTCCCCCAAACGAAGGCGGTTGTAGCACCTGCTATCATCCCACTAAGAGCTCCGTAATTCGTTAATTTTCTCCAATATAGAGACAGCAATATTACTGGACCAAATGCTGCACCGAAACCAGCCCAAGCAAAGCCTACTAGGCCTAAAATAGAATTATCGGGATTCCACGCTAAAATCGCTGCGATAATAGCTACAACTAAAACAGCGACACGGCCAATAAAGACATAATGCTTATCATCTGCCGTTTTATTAAATATAGCTTTATAAATATCTTCGACAAGTGCTGACGAAGTAACAATTAATTGTGATGAAATTGTACTCATAACCGCGGCTAAAATAGCAGCTAGCATTATCCCTGCAATGAATGGGTGGAATAGGATTTGGCCAAGTACAATAAATACTGTCTCAGCGTCCTTTAACTCACCTGCATTTTGTTCATAATATGCCACACCTACCAAAGCTGTTGCAATCGCCCCGAACAAACTTAGCATCATCCAGCCAATACCGATACGACGTGCCTGCTTTGTTTCTTTTACTGAACTTATTGCCATAAAGCGTACGATAATATGTGGTTGTCCGAAATAACCTAGTCCCCATGCAAGTGATGAAATAATTGCCGCAGCAGTTGCAGTTGCTGGTAATAAACTTAGATGTTCAGGATTTACAGCTTTAATAGATGCTATCGTGTCTCCAATTCCACCTGTTAAAAACAATCCAAATAACGGTACAGAAATAAGTGCAACAAACATAATTAGACCCTGTAAAAAGTCTGTATAACTAACAGCTAAAAATCCTCCAAACAATGTGTATGCCACAACAACAGCAGATACAATCAATAAACCAGTATGGTATTCATAGCCAAATGAACTATCAAAAAACTTGCCTCCTGCAACCATTCCCGAAGAAACATAAAATGTAAAGAAAATTAAAATAATAATACCTGACGCAATTCTTATTAGCTTTGTGTTGTCACGTAAACGATTATCTAAATAACTCGGAATAGTAATTGAGTCATTTGCAACTTGTGTATATACACGTAGTCTCGGTGCTACTAGTAACCAATTCAAATAGGCACCAATCGTTAAACCAATAGCAATCCAGGCCTCAACAATTCCAGATAAATAGATCGCACCCGGTAAACCCATTAACAGCCAGCCAGACATATCTGCTGCACCTGCACTTAGCGCTGTGACAGCAGGGCCTAGCGAACGCCCACCGAGCATGTAATCGGTTAAATTAGATGTTTTAACAAATGCATACCAACCGATTCCTAGCATAGCTATCATATAAATGATAATCGAAAGTAATTGATACATGTTTGCAGACATATTTTTCCCCCTTATTTCCCCATAAATCTTTTTATTAAAAATTCTCTATATTTAAAATACCACACATATACAAGATAACCTATAATTATTCAAAGAGAGAATTCTAAAATTTATAATAGCAATGCAAATCATAAAGTATGTTAAACTAGTGCCATCTATAACACGATAAAGAAGGCGAAATGTATGACATTTGAAGAAATGAAAGCTCAGCTTATAGAGCGAATTTTACAACAGCAACTTGTTACTGCAACAATCAGTCAATCACGTATGAAATCAAACGAAGTAAAACGTATAAAGCTAAAACCTTTATTATTGAAGGATGCTTACCATATACAAGTTGAATATCAATTTGAACGTATTTTAAAGCATGAAAATGTTTTATTAGAAGATTTCCCTGAGAAACTAGAAGCATTTTTTAACGATTACCGCCAAGCACATATTGATTTTATTGATGAAAAAATACAAGTGCAGCTATCAAAAAAGAACAAAGTACTATGGAAATCTGATAAGTCCTCTACGCCAAAGCAAGTTAATTTAGCGCATAATCGCAAGAAAAACTATTTGCTGGCAGAGGATAAGCCATATCCATTTTTAATTCGTCTTGGCGTACAAACGGAAGAAGGAAAAATAAAAAAACAAAAATACGATAAGTTTAAACAAATCAACCGCTTCATCGAATTTATTGATGATGCATTAACATATTTACCAAAAGATCGTCAGGTTCGTATTTTAGATTTCGGTTCAGGCAAATCCTATTTAACATTCGCCTTATACCATTATTTAAAAATCGAAAAAGGCTTAGACATTCGTGTCACTGGTTTGGATTTAAAGAAGGAAGTCATCGAAGAATGCTCACAAATTGCACAAGATTTAGGCTATGAACAACTCGAATTTCTAGTAGGAGATATTAATGATTATAATGATGAGTCTGCCGTGGACATGGTAGTAACTCTACATGCTTGTGATGTTGCCACTGATATGGCATTGGCACGCGCTGTGAAATGGGGAGCAAGCGTTATTTTAAGCGTCCCTTGTTGCCAGCATGAGCTAAACCGCCAGCTTAATACACCAGATCTTGATATCATGCTTCAGCACGGCCTCGTACGCGAGCGTTTTTCAGCACTTGCAACGGACGCAATCCGAGCAGAAATTCTATCACTTGTGGGCTACGAGGCACAGCTGCTGGAGTTTATCGATATGGAAAACACACCAAAAAACATTTTAATAAGAGCATATCGTACTGGTAAAAAGCCAAGCTCTGAACAGCGCGCTAGCTACGATGCGTTTTTAAAGTTACTAAATGCCAAGCCGTTTTTAGCGAATGAGTTACAGGCTTACCTATAATATACCGGGGTATTAGTGAGTGAAGCGCAAGAATTCACGCTGCCTCTGCGGGTATTTCATCGCGGAACGCGGATATTCGTCTTCCTTTCGCGGGTATTTCATTGTGAAGCGCGGGTATTCACTCTCCTTCCGCGAGTATTTCATCGCGAAGCGCGGGTATTCACTCTCCTTCCGCGGTATTTCATCGTAAAGCGCGGGTATTCACTCTCCTTCCGCGGGTATTTCATTGCGAAGCGCGGGTATTCACTCTCCTTCCGCGGGTATTTCATCGTGAAGCGCGGGTATTCACTCTCCTTCCGCGGGTATTTCATCGCGAAGCGCGGGTATTCACTCTCCTTCCGCGGGTATTTCATCGCGAAGCGCGGGTATTCACTCTCCGCGAGTATTTCTCAATTTGCTTAATCAAATTAAAAGGGCGGTCCAATAAATTTTGGACCGCCCTTTCTATTATAGTTCTTGTCGTAATGCTTGAATAACGTCAATTTTTGTGGCCTTTCGTGCCGGACGATAGCCTGAAATCATCGCTACACTAATACTAATCGCTGCTGCAATAATAACGAGCTGCCAAGGAATAAGTGAAAATGTAATGTTATTTTTACTAAATGCCTCTTCCCCTGTTGCTGCCTCTAGAATTACAGGCAGTGCAGCATTTGCTACGAAGCTAATAATATATGAAATAACTACAGCTATTAACGTCCCAATAATACCAATGAACGTACTTTCCATTAAGAACAATCGTTGAATAATCTTTGGACTTGCTCCAATCGCCTTTAAAACACCGATTTCACGAGTACGCTCCGTAACTGCCATTGTCATTGTATTGAAAATGCCAATCGAGGCGATCAGAACAGCAATTGTTCCTACAAAAATTAAGCCGATTTTTAAAACTAGGAAAAATACATTCATTTGATCCAACTGCTCAGTCACAGAATAAACGTTATAGCCATCGTCTTTTAGTTTGTCTAATATAGGTTTTACATTTTCCACGCTATCAGCGAAAATATTGAATTCTGAATGAAACATGTCATCCTCTTTAACATTACCTGTTGTTGCTAAATTAGTTGTCAGCGTAGGCTTTTGCTCAGTATCCATATAAATAGATTTATTGACCATCCAATCATAAGAAGGCTTCTTCATAACACCAACTACCGTATACTTTATTTTCTCTCCCTCTTCTGCATTATCAGTATGCGGCATTAATGACAATTCGATTTCTTTACCAATTAATGAGTCCTTATACCCTTCCTCACTACCATTATAAAACGTGCCTTCCGCTTCAGCTTTTTTACTTTTCTCTTCAATAATTTTGCGCTCAGCATCATTTATTAATGTTTGAGCAAAATGATAACCTACAACGATTTCATTTGGCTTTGTTGGATACTTCCCTTTCGCAAGTTTGCCATTTACTTGCTCAAAATCTTGCATATTCGCAACGTATACATCAGATAGTGTATCGCGATCTTCAAAAAATGAATGTCCGGATGCATTGACAGTAATCGTTTCAAGTACTGTTTTCACATGTTCTATACTTTTTATTTCATGGATTTGTTCCTCTGTAAATTGATCATTACCAAACACTTGAATTTTCGTAATATTTTCATCCGATAATATTTCATTACGTATGGAATCCTGCAGCCCAAACCCGACT
The DNA here is from genome assembly GCF_058791475.1 of Lysinibacillus sp. EB106-09-02-XG168. NCBI lineage: Bacteria > Bacillati > Bacillota > Bacilli > Caryophanales > Bacillaceae > Lysinibacillus > Lysinibacillus sp. EB106-09-02-XG168. The sequence goes on from NZ_JBYTDN010000003.1 coordinate 4,431,349, forward strand.
GATGCGAGGACAATCAAAAATGCACAACCCATCGTCGCCGCTAGTACCGTCATAAACACACGTAATTTATTTTTCTTTATATGCTGTGTAACAAAATCTAATTGATCTTTAAATAACATGTTATGCTTCCTCCTTTACAAGTTCCCCGTCGCACATGCGGAAACGTCGATGTGCTATTGTTGCTACTTCCTCGTCGTGAGTAATAATGACGAATGTTAAACCAAACTCACGGTTTAGACTTTGAATGAGCAGCAATATATCTTGCTCTGTTTCTGAGTCAAGGCTTCCTGTCGGCTCATCTGCCAGCAAAATAGGTGGATTTGTAATTAAGGCTCTCGCAATACTAACACGCTGTTGCTGACCACCCGATAATTCATTTGGGTAATGGTCTGCTACCTCCGTTAAACCAACCTTGTCCATTAATATTTTCACCTTTTCAGCACGCATTGCTTTTTTGATACCTTGTAACTTCAATGGTAGCTCTATGTTTTCAGACGCCGTTAAACCCGGCATTAGTTGGAAGTTTTGAAAGATAAATCCGAAATGTTGCAAGCGAAAGGCTGCACTTTCTACTTCAGTAAAATTAGCTGCTTCTTTACCGTTTACCTTAATAGATCCTTGTTCTGATTTCATAAATCCAGCTAGTATTTGTAATAAGGTAGATTTACCGGAGCCACTTTTACCAACAATTGCGACAATCTCTCCTTTTTTCACCTCAAAGTTGACACCTTTTAATACCGGAACCTGTTTTTCCTTGCCTTTCTTTCCAATTAAAAATGTATGTTGTAAGTTTTCGACTTGAATCATTTTCAAATAAACACCCTTTCACATTTTTTAAATACATCACCATAACATGTGGTTGATTTCCGTTCGGACTGGGAGTTTTGTTGCTGACGCTTCGCTTTCGCATAGATAACACATTTGTTGCTGACGCTTCGCTTTCGCACAGATAACCCATTTGTTGCTGACGTTTTGCTTTCGCTACAGAAAACATTTGTTGTTGGTCACGAAGGCGTTATCACAAGATGTGATGGTTTTAGCCTTCGTTCCTCTATTGCTGATTCCCGAGGAGTCGCCCAGCCGTAACGAAGATCAACTTATATACATGGATATGTTTTTAACAAATATCATCCTAAATATATGGTGATGAGTAATTCCTTCTCCATTGTAGACAAGAATTCTTAATAAAGTTGAAGGATAAAAATGAAGATATTCTTAAGAAATGGGAAAACTATGAGCAAAACAATCCCTTTACATTCCCTTTACAATTCTGACATATAAGTTATTCAAAATTATATGTCTCCATAGTATTCTTTTGTATGAAACAGAAAGTGTAAATCCTTATAAAATCTATATTTAAAGCGTTTTCCTGTATTAATAAAAACAAATACAGAGGTTCCATTATTATTATGTGAGCAAATTGTATATTACAGGATTGTAAAGTTTTATGGAGAATAGAAAAAATTTATGTAGATAAATTAAAGATTTTGTTATGATAGTAAAGTTTAGAGGCCAATTTATTTATATCCAGGAGGATTCGATTTACATGCTTAACTCAAAAAAACAAGACCCTTTCTTTATAGCTTTGCATAAAATTGCTGAGAATATGAGAGAGGCCGTACATTACGCAAATGATTTTCGTATTAACAGTGTAGCTGACTTAAAAGAGATTAGCATTACTATGAAAAATTATGAAACAGCTGGTGATAAGCTCATTCACGAACTGATCGTGATGCTAAACAAATCATTTATGACACCTATCGAGCGCGAAGACATTCTAGAATTTGCAATTCGTATGGACGACGTATTAGATGGTACGGAGCATTGTATCGCTCATTTTGAAATGTTCTCTCTAACAGAAGTTGACGAATCAATGCGTACTTTCTTAGGCTATATTTCAAAAAGTGCTGATGAAATTGTAAAAGCAACAGAAGAGTTAAAGAAAAAGAATCTTATTGGCATGCGCCCACACGCAATTCTTATTAAGGACTATGAACGTGAATGTGATGAAGTGCAACGTTCGTCTATTAAACAACTATTTTTAAATGAAAAAGATCCGATTCGACTTATTAAATATAAAGATATATATGAACAACTTGAAGATATCGCTGATCATTGCCAAAACGTTGCAAATACTATGGAAACAATTATCATGCGTAACGCGTAATTAGGAGATGGGCACTTACAATGAACACAATCATTATTCTAACCGTACTGGTCGTTATCTTCGCCCTAACATTTGACTTTATCAATGGCTTCCATGATACAGCAAATGCTATTGCAACTTCGGTTTCCACTAGAGCATTGAAACCTCGCGTAGCTATCATGATGGCTGCCGTGATGAACTTTATCGGAGCTATTACTTTCGTCGGTGTTGCAAAGGCTTTAACAAAAGATATTGTAGATCCATTCGCTTTAAATGCCTTTACTGGAGATACAACTGGTTCAGTCGTTATTTTAGCAGCATTAATCTCCGCTATTATTTGGAACTTACTAACGTGGTATTTCGGTATTCCATCGAGTTCTTCACACACTCTGATTGGCTCCATTGCTGGTGCAGCAGTTGCTTCTGCTGGCTTCGACGTTCTAAACTATGGCGGTTTCACTAAAATCATTATGGCCTTAGTGCTATCACCAATCCTTGCGATTTGCGCCGGCTTTATTATGATGACACTGTTTAAATTATTGTTTAAAAACTTAAATTTATATCGTACGAATAAAGGTTTCCGTACGATGCAAATTTTCACTGCCGCCATTCAATCTTTTACACATGGTACAAACGATGCGCAAAAGGCAATGGGGATTATGACGATGGCGTTAATCGCTGGTGGTTTGTATACAGGAGATGAAATTCCTTTCTGGGTACGAGCTGCAGCAGCAACTGCAATGGGGCTTGGTACTTCTATCGGTGGCTATAAAATTATTAAAACAGTCGGCGGTAAAATTATGAAAATCCGTCCAGTAAACGGAGTTGCAGCAGATTTAGCATCTGCCTCTGTTATCTTCGGTGCTACATTAATTCATCTACCAGTTTCTACAACACACGTTATTTCTTCTTCTATCATGGGCGTCGGCTCTGCACAACGTGTGCGTGGCGTAAACTGGGGGATGGCGCGTAAAATCGTCACTACTTGGATTATTACAATGCCAATTTCTGCAGTTATGGCAGCGATAATTTACTTTTTATTATCGTTATTCTTTTAACTTCTTCTCACCTCTATAGATGATGAGATAAATGCGGATTTCACGTAATTATGCCAGGGCATAGTGATTTTGATTGCATACTAAGACTCCTGTTCCTTATTAGGGACAGGAGTCTTTATATTATTACACGACAAAATGTGACACATCCTTTACACTATTTTAAAAAGGGGGACAGTACCTACTATGAAAACTTTTTCAGCTTTTATAACAGCCCACGCTAAAGCTATCGTAGCCTTATGGTTCGTCATTTTTATTTTCATGGCTATGTTTGCTATACAACTTCCAAGTAAACTTCATGGCGACGGTTTCTTCGTGAAAGATGATCATACCTACGTAACCAATGAGCTTGCTAAAACATTTGATTTATCTTCCGAGACAATTTTGGTCGTCTTCAATCCAGCTGATGATAAGAAGATTCAAGATACTTTAAAAAAGTTAAAAAAAATTAAGGAGATTCAGTCAATCCAGTCACCACTCGATGATGTTTCTTTACAAAAGAATGATATTGCTTATGCCATGATTCATCTTAAAAATAATGTTGATCAGCTACCGGATGTTGTGAAAGACATTCGTTCATTAATAGAGGATGGTGGTGTGAGCATTACTGGCGGACCTGTTATTTCAGCGGACATCAATACAGCCAGTCAAAAGGATTTAGCGTCTGCAGAGGCAATAGGCTTACCAATCGCTATCATAGTGCTATTACTAGCTTTCGGTACTGTCGTAGCCTCCATCTTACCTATCGTTATTGGCTTAGTTACTGTTGTCACTGCGTTTGGAATTTTGACTTTGTTTAGCGGTAATGTCAATTTATCGATTTTTGTATTAAATATAGTGCCCATGCTTGGACTTGCATTAAGCATTGATTTTGCCTTGTTATTTATTAACCGATATAGAGAAGAACGTGCTCAAACATCCATTGTACAAGCTATTCAAACGTCGATACAGACAGCTGGCCGTTCAATCATCTTTTCTGCTGCTTGTGTCATGATCGGCTTAGGTGCCATGATTGTCATTGACGTCGAGATTTTTCATAATATCGCTTTAGGAGGCGCAATTGTTGTATTTCTTGCAGTCCTTTCCGGCTTAACCTTGCTACCTGCTACGATGATGTTATTAGGAGATCGCCTTAATAAATGGCGCCTTTTACGTGTAAAATCTGGTGGTACAAATCGTTGGCGTGGTTTTGCCGGTTTTGTCATGAAACATCCTGTTGCCATCGTTATTGCGGCTTTATTATTACTAGGCATTGGCATGATTCCATTGAAGGATATTAAACTTACAATTCCTCAGGTGGATTCATTACCGGTGAAATATGAGGCACGTGCTGCTTATGATCAGCTAGATGAGACGTTTGGACTTGGTGATACCTCAACATTATATTTATTGGCCGAACGTAAAGAAGGCTGGGAAGATAATGAAGCAAGAAAGCTTATTTACACTATTCAAGAAAAGTTGCTTGATGACCCATTAGTAAATCATGTTTCAACCATTTATACGACGGCTAACATTAAGTCACCTGAGGAACTGACTGCTTCTTTGAAAACTCCACAAGTGGCCGAACAATTAAAACCAATTCTAAATACGTTTGCTAAAGATAATCAACTCTTTATCCCAATTACATTGGATGCAGCCGGTTCATCCACTACCGCTCAAGAATTTGCTCGAACATGGAAAGATAAAGATTTAGGTGTCGATTTTACACTCGGAGGTCACGCGAAATTCAATCAAGAGATTTTCGATGAAATTGCTAGTAAAATTTCCTTGGCTGTATCTATTATTATCATTTCAACGTTCTTTATTTTAATGGTCGCTTTCCGCTCTATTTTAATCCCACTGAAAGCGATTATTATGAATATCATTGGACTTTCATCAGCCTTCGGTATTCTCGTCTATATTTTCCAATATGGACATTTGGGCATTGAAGCCGGTACGATTGTCCTTATTATCCCAGTAATTGTATTTTGTCTTGTATTCGGCTTAAGTATGGACTATGAAGTCTTTTTAATATCTCGCATTCAAGAGGAATATCAAAAAGGGGCGGATAATACACGTGCCACGATTGATGGTCTAACTTCTACAAGTCGTATCATTACGTCAGCAGCGCTTATTATGATTGTTATAACAGGGGCATTCGCTTTTACAGATGTGATGCCAGTGAAGCAAATTGGGGTTGGTATAGCTATTGCGGTCGCCATCGATGCAACTATTATTCGCCTCATGCTTGTTCCTAGTCTTATGAAGCTCTTTGGGGACTGGAATTGGTGGCTACCATTTGCGAAGAAACAGAAATAAACGGTCATCAATTATGCCTCAGCATCCAGACTCAGCTTTGTTTTTGGACACCTGCTGAAAGAAATTAAAAAAATCCGCTCCCTCACTCAAAGGTAGCGGATTTTTATTTATTTTGAATAAATACGGTCGTACCATTCTTTTGCAGCTTCTACCTCAGGCATTGTTAGCTGATGACCATAATTAAACCATACAGTTGTCACATCAGCCCCAGCTGACGTTAAAAGCGCCTCTAAATCTTCAGATTCCTGAGCAGTACACATTGGATCATTCGTTCCAGCACCGATAAAGACAGGAGTTGAAGAAAGTGTAGGCAATTTAATATCGCGTCTAGGCACCATTGGATGATGCAGTATTGCACCTGCTAGAGCATCCTCATAATGGAATAATAGGCTAGCAGCAATGTTCGCGCCATTAGAATAGCCGATAGCAACAACTCGATTACGGTCAAAGCCATACCGCTGCGCGGCTTCTAATAAAAAGTCATTTAATTCCTTCGTACGGAAAATTAAATCCTCTATATCAAAAACACCTTCCGCTAATCTACGGAAAAAGCGTGGCATACCATTTTCAAGGACATTTCCACGGACACTTAAAATACTTGCTGTTTCATCAATTTCCTTCGCAAGGCCAATTAAGCTTTGTTCATTCCCACCTGTACCGTGTAACAGTAAAAAAATCGGTTTTGTTTCATCTGTTCCTTTATAAAAAACGTGCTGCATTTACAGTCCACCTCTCAATTATCTTGAATTCGAGATAATTGTAGCCTGTGGCAAAATTAAATTCAAGCTCTTTGACTTATTTATTTCACGATTTTCACTATTTGGCTGTTCCTTATGATCTTCATAAAATTTTGTGATTGTAAATACTGAAAATAAACAAGCCGCTAGAACAACAACAATAACTATTCCTACTATTTTTTTCCCATTCATTCGTTCGTATCCCCCGAATTACTATTTCTTTTTACGAAAACCTTCTTCTAGTAAATATTCTTTCGCAGCATCGTGTGTACCAAAGGCTTCTTCTAAGTTTTCTCCATGATAAACATTCCACGAACGCTGCTCAAAGGCTAGCATTAATTGAGCACCTTCACGATTTTGCCATAGCTCTTCGATCGGCTCTTGCTCCTCTGCTTCTTCCGATAAATATTGAATGGCATCTTCAATAATTTCACGAAGTTGTTGTTCATCGTAGTCACGAATATTTACTAGGCCTTTATCGCTTGCTTCTTCCTCGTAGCGCAATAAATCACCGACAAATACAAAGCCGTTGCCATTTGGGTGTAGTTTTTCCACAACAATGGTCTTTTCATAAAGGCTATCCTTAAAGTGATAATTTACGCGTTTCAATGAAATTTCCTTCTTTGTCAGTTCAGGAAATGAGTCGATGATGGCTTGCTTTTGTTCAAATGTTAGCATATAAAAATGCTCCTTTTCTATTCAATATCTCTTTTAGTATAACTTATTATTCCTGTTATATTGAAGTAAAATAGGCATTACTAAAAGTAAAGTTTCATGTCCATAACGTGTAGGTTGATTTCCGTACCGATTGGGCGCTTTCCTGGGGGCGTCCGATGAGCCGCTTCGCTTCGCTGCAGGGTCTCATCTGTGACGCTAATCCCCGAGGAGTCGCCCAATCTCCACTCCAATCAACTTATTCGCACAGCATACGTTTTAACAAAACGTCATCCCTAAATTAAGATGAGAGACCCAAATTAGAAAATCACATCACTATAACGTAGAAGGCGTTATAACAGGACGTGATGCTTTTAGCCTCCGTTCCTCTATTACTAATCCCAAAGGAGTCACCCAAGATCAACTTATATACACGGCATACTCTTTAACAAAATTAATGATTAGACAAGAAGTCAGATCCTAATCATTTTTACTATTAAAGAAAAAATCCGCTTAAACTCTCTTTGGAAAAAATAAGAATGTACCGATGTGGCACATAGCTTATCCCATGGAAAGCGAAGCGGATTTACCTTTTACAATTATGCTAGAATTCCTATGAAGGTTTTTTCAGACACCCCACAAATTCATAACATTTTATCTTTTACAAACTGAATAACATGTGCAACGTATAGTTCCCGGTAAGGGACAAATTGTGCAGCACTTACGGGGCGCACAATTTTCACTCGTTGACCATCAGGGAAATATTCATAGCCTTCAATATTTAAAGTAGCTGTTTCTCCTAAAAAGAATGCCTCTGCCTCGTCAAGCTTTGCTCGAACGACCCCTGACACTTCCTCATACTGCAGGTTAAATGATTCCCAATCATGTTTGAATGGATATATAAAAACATGACAAAATTCATTGTCAATCATGTTCTCTGAAACGATACTACATGATGTCATGCCCATTTTAACTACTTCGTGTACGTCAACATCGAGTCCTAGCTCTTCCTTTACTTCGCGAATTCCTGACTCGACTGTCTCTACGGCTAATAAATGCCCCGCTGCTGTAATATCAAGCAAACCAGGATAGTCCTTTTTTTGTGCACTACGGATTTGGAAATAGATATAGTCCTCATTGACAAGCCAACAGTGGAATGTTTCATGCCATAGTCCTTTTTCATGTACCTCTGCTCTCGTTGCTGTCCCTATCTGTTCATGCTGTTCATTAAAAACTTTCACAATTTCTTGTTCCATTTTTTCCGACTCCTATACCGACTTCGTAGCCTTTTTCTTAATCACGTTCCGTTCATCATAAATATTGGATGCGATTACTTTTAATACTGCATAAAACGGTACAGCAATGATAATACCGATAAAGCCTGCAATATTACCTGCTGCTAAAATAACTGTAATAACGGTTAACGGATGAATATCGAGTGTTTTCCCCATTACATTAGGTGTTATAAAGTTACTATCAATTTGCTGCGCCACGAGCGTGACAACAGACACCCATATGACTAACACTGGATCCTGAACAACAGCCACGATTAGCGCTGGTGTAAAGGCAATCCATGGTCCTATAAACGGAATCATATTCATAAAGAAAGCAAATATAACAAGAAGCAATGAATATTCTAAACCTATAATTAAATACCCGACATACATAATGAGTGCAAGTAAAAAACTAATTTGTAGCTGTCCTTGTATGTAGCTACGTAAAACACCATCAATTTCACTTAACGTTTTCTTCACCCATTCACGGCGTTCACCACTAAAATATTTATAAATTGATGGAGCAAATTTTTCATGATCCTTCAACATAAATATAAAGAAAAACGGAATTAAAATAGCTAATAAAGAAACTGAAACAACTGATTGTAAAAACGAGACTAGTCCCTTACTTGCCGCAAAAGCAATATCCTGCACAGAATTCGCCATATTGTCGATAAAATCTTTTAACTGTGGCGGGAAGTTATCCCTGTTTTTCAATACATAATCAGCTGCATCTTGAATACTAGCACTAATCTGCGGTACATTTTTCACTAAATTATTTACCTGTACTGCAATCGGATTACCAACGATCCACCCAAAGCTACCAACAAGCGCTATTAATCCAACGACTATCGTTAATATGCTCGCCCATCTCGGCCATTTACGCTTCTCTAAAAATCTCTGAATCGGTTCTGTAACATAATACAAAACACCGCCAAGCAATAAAGGTACAAAAATAGCCTTTAGGATAATAACAAGCGGCGAAAAAATCCAATGAATTTCTATAAAATATTTAATGACTAGTAGGACAAGTAAAATCCCTACACCTACTTGAAACCAAACTTTCCTCGTCACTTTAATTCACTTCCTTTTATCTCAGTTACTGAAAATACTACTTATATATTAACCATTTCGCAAGTATCCTATTAATTATTGTCTAAATATAAGAGTTTATCAATTATGCCTCGGCATTTGTAGCTGTCGGCAAAAAGTTACACAAAAAAATTGCAACCCTCCAATGGGCAATCTCGCAAGCCCCTCAAATGCCAAAGCATCCGAGGAGGCCCATACGGTTTGCCTTCCACAGGAGTGTCGCAAATTTTCACAATGTAGTAGTTTATAATTTTGTATCGTCTACTGAATTTAAGTAATCTTCAATATCATCAATAACCGATTCAACACAGCCGTCCTCAAATGGTGATATTAAGCCTGCTTCTTTTACAAGCTTCGTAAAGGACATAGAACCACCTAAACCACATAAATGCGTATAGTCCTTCCAAGCAGCTTCAAATTCTTCACGTGAACGTTTCCAGAACTGGAATGCACAAATTTGCGCTAACGTGTAATCAATGTAATAGAACGGACTTGCATAAATATGTGCCTGACGTTGCCATATACCACCTGCTTCTAGATAACTATTATGATCATAGTCACGGTGTGGTAAATATGTCTCCTCGATTTTTTTCCACGCAGCTTTACGTTCAGCTGGTGTCATATTCGGATTTTCATAAATCACATGCTGGAACTCATCAACTGCAACACCGTAAGGAAGGAATAATAAGCCACTGCTTAAGTGTGTGAACTTATATTTTTCTGTGTCTTCCTTAAAGAATAGCTCCATCCATGGCCATGTGAAAAACTCCATACTCATCGAATGAATTTCACAAGATTCATAAGTTGGCCATAAATATTCTGGGATTCCGATGTCACGGCTTGAATAAACTTGGAAAGCATGTCCCGCTTCATGTGTTAACACATCGATATCACCTGAAGTACCATTAAAGTTCGAGAAGATAAATGGAGAGTGATAGTTTTCGATAAACGTACAATAACCGCCACTCTCTTTTCCTTTCTTCGCCACTAAGTCCATTAATTCATGATCAATCATAAAGTTGAAGAATTCACCCGTCTCAGGTGATAGCTCCTCATACATTTTTTTACCATTCGCAACAATCCATTGCGGATCGCCTTTTGGCGTCGCATTTCCTGATACAAAGTTGAATGCTTCATCGTAGAACTTAAATTCAGAAATACCAATGCGCTTTGCCTGGCGTTCATATAACTTAGTTGCAATAGGTACGATTAAATCACGAACTTGGTCACGGAATTTCTTTACCATATCTGCATTATAGTCAATGCGATTCATTCGAACATAGCCTAGCTCGACATAGTTTTTATAGCCTAATTTAACAGCGATTTCATGGCGCAATTTGACAAGTTCATCATATAATCGATCAAATTCCTCTTCATGCTCAGCAAAGAAGCCAAAGCGTGCATCCGTTGCCGACTTACGCATTTCACGATCAGTAGACTCTGCATACGGACCAAGCTGAGCAAGCGTTAATGTTTCACCATTAAAGTCAATTTGCGCAGAGGCAACAAGCTTATTATATTCTGAAACGAGTTTGTTCTCCTTTTGCATTAGATCAATGACTGCTGGTGAAAAACCTTTAATTTGATAGGTTGCTAAATCAAATAATTGCTGGCCCCATCTTTCTTCTAACTGCTCACGGAATGGTGAAGCGATTAGTGCTTTATAATATTCTGTTGTTACCTCTTCCAGCTCAGGCCCAACCTCATCAAAATAATCGCGTTCTGCATGATAGAATTCATCATTTGTATCAATCGAAGCACGAATATACACTAGGTTCGCCATCGTGGCATAGTCATTACTCAATCCGTTTAATCTCTCAATTATTTCACTTTGCTCGTCCATCGTTTGCGCATTTTTAAATTGGTCAATTAAAGATAATTGTTGCTCTTTCATTGCCTCAACTTTCGGACGGCTGTATTCATAGTCTTTAAATGTTTTCATAAAATCCCCTCTTTCTGTCATATACCCCGTTACTTTTCTATTATATGCCAAATCTATAGTATTAAGAAATAAATTAATAGCCAAATACATATGTTTTTAATAGTGCGGCCTTTTCACGTAGCGTTAACTTCAATTCCACCGATTTTGGTGTTTTTGCCGCAACGACATCTACTTCAAAGCCTAAAGACTCCGCTAAATATTTTGCACGCTTTAAATGAAAATCATTAGAGACAATCGTGATTTTCTTAGTTTCTTTAGGCAAAAGCTCTTTACTAAATGATAAGTTCTCATAAGTTGAAGTAGATTGGTCTTCCACTACTATTCTATTCGTATCAATACCATTGTCCTGTAAGTATTTAAGCATGACTGAAGCCTCTGTCCGATCTTCATCTTCCCCTTTTCCACCTGACACAATCACTTTTACACGAGGATACTTTTTCAAATACTTTACTGCCTCTTCTAATCTATTTTTCAAAGAAAGCGATGGAATTCCTCCCGGTTTTACCTTTGCTCCCAGGACAATCATGTATGTAGCTGTTCCGTTCGCAGCTGGCTGGACACCCTGTTTCATCTCCTCGCCGAGCCAAATATAAACAAAGCCACTCATAGCAAGTAATATAATCCCTAATCTTATTACCCATTTCTTCACGATCGATCCCCCCTTACCTTTTATTAACGTTTAGGCAAAAAAAAGGATGCTTGTACTGAAATTGCTGTACAAACATCCTAATTGATTATCTTAATATAAAACGCTTAATAGAATCCTGTAACGCTGTTATTTCATCTGTTAAATCATTAGAGGATTCACTAACAACCTGAATGGCACGCTGTTGTTCATCAACGGATGCCGTAACCTCCTCTGATGCAGCAGCATTTTTCTCACTAATCATCGCAATACTTTCGATAGATTGCATAATGTTATTTTTTGAGCCATTCAAATATTCTACTCCAGTAGTCATTTCCTTAATAATAGAAATAATTTCTTCTACGGCCAATTCTATTTCCTTAAAGGATGACTCTGTTATGGCAACCGAATCATTTTGCTGACGAACAATGACGTTTGTTTTCTTCATCTCATCGTTCACTAAATTAGTTTCACTTTCAATTCCCTTTAAGGTTGTACGCACTCGCTCTGTTGCTACAGATGTTTGATCCGCTAACTTACGTACCTCCTCAGCAACAACCGCAAAGCCTTTGCCATGCTCCCCAGCTCTAGCCGCCTCTATCGATGCATTCAATGCAAGTAGATTTGTCTGATCAGAAATCTCCGTAATCGTACCGACAATACCTTCAACTTCCCTAACTTTCACAATTAGGCTATTAAATACAGCATGAACATTATTAATCACTTCTGAGGACTCGTGTGATGTCTCTTTTAAGCTCTTTAAATTTAAGAGCCCGTCTTGATTTGATTGCTTCATATTTTGAGATGCATCTAGCATTACTTCATTTTTGTCATGCAATAATTCAATCTGTCGCGCAAAATCAATAGCTGTTCTATTCGTATCCTCTGCATCTGAAGCTTGCATTAATGCACCGTTCGAAACCTCATTTATCGCTTTTACTATTTCATCTCCATAAGCGTTTGTTTCCTCTGCCACAGATGTTAAATTTGACGATGTCGATTGAATTTCTACAATAGCTTCCTCTACATCTGTAATTAATGTTTTCAGTTGATCAACCATTTCATTAAAGCCTTCATTTAACTGACCAATCTCATCTGAGCGTTGTAGATTTTCAATTTCTACAGTTAAATTCCCTTTGGCTACCTCACGTACACGTTTCGATAATTTTCGCACTGGTAAAGCTAAATGTCTTGAAACCATTATGACAACTACAGTACCTATAATGATGGCACCTAATAATGTAATACCAATAACGAATAATAATGAATTAGCCCCTTCATTAAAGTCTTGCATATATGTACCCGATACAATGATCCATCCCCAATTTGGATCCTTTGCTGAATAAATTATTTTATCAGCTACTACATCTTGCCCTGGTAGCTCAAACTCATATTTGGTATATCCCCCACCAGCAAGTGCTTTTTCGGTTACTTCGCGAATAAAGTAATTTCCGCTACTATCTTGATCGTTCCATAGGTTATCCCCTTCTCGAGTCGGATGGGTTGTTAATGTCCCTTTATCATCTAAAACATATAGATAACCATACTCCCCCAAGTCTCCAGGATAATTAATTGGCCTCTTTCCTTCACTATCCTTCGGTCCTAGAAATGCCTCTCGCACTTTCTCCTGTGCAATTTCTAAAGGAACGTCGCCCCTTTTAACACTCTCATTTGCAAGCTCGATTAATTGCAAAGAAGATTCAACGCTATTTTTAATAACTTGTTCACCAATATCATCCAGACCTTGTTTTGCTTTACTATAGCTAACTAAGCCTATTACTAAGCTAGGGATAATTAATAATGCTAGTGAAATGATAATTAATTTCCCCTGTATCGAACGTGAAAACTTCATGCTTTAGCCCCCCTTTTCTCCTCTTTCACTATGACTATTAATCTACATTATGTTATGATTCTGAATATTTCACAATGGGTAAAACGTAATTTATGTTTGAATTCTTCGCCTTTTTACGCAAATATGCTTGATTACTTAATGTGGGGGGATTCCCATTGCTACTGGACCTATTTCTGGGGGCGTCCAGCCTTCACTCCAAATCTAACAAATATGATTCCAAACTTTTAATGACGAACTTCAAATATGCATAATAGGTAAAAAAACTATCTTTCTACAAGGATATGCCTTATAGAAAAATAGTTTTTTGATTTTTATCATCATTAATATGTTTAGACACTACCTTAGTTCTCGCCTATGATATGATTTTAATCCATATTACTAAAGCTATTAAAGTAGCGAAAAGGGTTGGGATTGTTAAAATAATACCTATTTTTAAATACTGAACCCAGCCAATCTTTATTCCTTTTTGCTTCAGTATATGAAGCCATAACAATGTTGCGAGTGAGCCAATCGGCGTCATTTTAGGACCTAAATTTGTGCCGATGACATTTGCATAAATAAGCCCTTCTTTAATAATTCCAGTTGCACTAGTTTCAGCAATAGCTAATGCATCAATCAGTACAGTTGGTAGGTTATTCATAATAGCTGACAAAATCGCTGCTACAAACCCCATTGTAATTGTCGCTACCATCAATCCTTGCTGTATAGAGTGCTCTAACAGGCTTGCTAGCAATCCGGTCATTCCTACATTTTTCAAGCCGTAAACAACTACATACATACCGATAGAAAAGAACACAATATTCCACGGTGCCCCTTTCACAACTCTCTTTGTATCTACAATATGGCTACGTCGTGCTAGTAGGAAAAAGATAGCTGCTACACCACATAAAATAAATGTCACTGGAATTTTGAAATACTCACTCGTTAAGAAACCAACTAATAGGATGGCAATAACATACCATGATAATAAAAATAATCTCGAATCACGAATTGCAAGCTTTGGATTATCAACTGCCTCGAGTGAATACTTTTTTGGAATTGAACGGCGAAAGACAATATAAAGTACGACTATACTCGCTAGTAAAGAAACTAAGTTCGGTACCAGCATATGTAGGGCATATTCCATGAATCCAATCCCGAAATAGTCTGCCGACACAATATTTGTTAAATTACTAATGACTAACGGTAAGGATGTTGTGTCGGCTATAAAGCCACTTGCAATAATAAATGGAATGATCATTTTATCGGTTAAATTCAATTTACGGATCATTGCGAGAACAATTGGTGTTAGTATTAAAGCTGCACCATCATTAGCAAATAATGCTGAAACAATAGCACCTAGACAGGAAAGGTAAATGAATAAGCGTATACCACTTCCCTTTGCCGCTCGTGCTATATGTAGGGCAGACCATTCAAAGAATCCTATTTCGTCTAAAATAAGTGAAATAAAAATAATTCCTATAAACGAGAACGTTGCATTCCAAACAATCCCCGTCACCTCAACAACATCTTGCCAGGTAACAACTCCGAGCGTTAACGCAATTGCAGCACCAAAACAAGCAGACCAGCCGATCGATATTTTACGCGGCTGCACTATTACAAAAAATAAAGTTACTAAAAATATTGCAATCGCTAAAAGAGCTTGCACAGTTTCCCCCCTTCCTCTGGCGGATGTTTGGACACCCGCTAAAGATAAAAACCAGTAGCTTTATTCGCTACTGGTTTCAGATGTTTATATTATTCGCCTAAATCAGCATTATGGTAAACGTTTTGGACATCCTCTAAATCTTCTAATGCATCAATTAATTTTTCAAATTTCGCAATGTCGTCTCCAGTTAATGCTACTTCTGTTTGCGGAAGCATTGAAAGCTCTGCTACTGTAAATTCCTGAATGCCTGCTGATTTTAGTGCTTCTTGTGCAGCAAAGAATTGATCCGGCTCTGCATAAATGATGACAGCCTCGTCTTCTTCAAGAATATCACGAGCATCAACATCTGCTTCCATTAAAATTTCAAGAACTTCATCTGCTGATTTACCTTCTAAACCAATAACCGCTGTTGAATCAAACATGTAGGCAACAGAACCACTGACACCCATATTCCCATTATTTTTACCAAATGCTGCACGTACATCAGAAGCTGTACGATTAACATTATTCGTTAAAGCATCAACGATTAACATAGTGCCTGCAGGTCCGAAACCTTCATAACGTAATTCGTCGAAGTTTTCATCGCCGCCACCCTTCGCTTTATCAATTGCTTTTTCAATAATATGTTTAGGAACACTGTATGTTTTTGCACGCTCAAGAACAACTTTAAGGGCACGGTTTGATTCAGGATCTGGCTCGCCTGATTTAGCTGCCACATAAATTTCGCGTCCAAATTTTGCATTGATACGACTTGTGCTTTGGTCTTTAGACGCTTTCTTTTCTTTAATATTGTTCCACTTACGACCCATTGTTTCCACTCTCTTTCAAATTATAAGTTGTTTATCAATTACGCCTTGGCGTAATTGCGTCCGGATTTTGAATTGTGCTAGCACAATTCACTCCTTTCAAAATCCGTGACATCCGCCGGAGGCTTTATCTTCATTTAAACACCTTTGAATAGGAGTGACATTTTTGCTCATCTTATATAGAGGAAGATCTACCGTTGAATGAAGATAATCATAGATGCACAGTTGTACATCTGTAAATGGCGATTAAATACTTCTTGTATCTTTACTCTGAAAATAATAACACAAATGATGCTTACAAAGCTAGATATGCCAATGTTTAAGGTAACTTTATTAAGTCATTAATTGCAAAAAAATGTTTCACTTAGAGCTACTTGGGATCATCACCAAAACATGTGGTTGATTTCTGTTCTGGCAGGGCGCTTTCCTAGGGGCGTCCGATGAGCCGCTTAGGCCAACACGATGTTGGTCACGAAGGCGTTATCACAGGACGTGATTCTTTTAGCCTTCGTTCCTCTATATCGCTGATCCCCAAGGAGTCGCTTAGTCGTAACGAAGGTCAACTTATTTACATAGTAGACGTTTTAACAAAAGCCATCCACTTATTTTGATGATGAACCGCCACTTGACAATTGTTTTTCCACTTTGATTTTTTCTAATAATGCATGACAGCCTTCTAAAACTAAATCATAGGTTTCTTGGAAATCTCCTGTATAGTACGGATCCGGCACGTCTTTTCGATGATCAGTTAAATCTAAAAAGCGCAAGATCTTTGTGGAATCCGGATTCCCTAGCATCGTTTGGATATTACGTATATTGCTTTCATCCATGCCAATAATGTAATCAAAATTTTCAAAGTCAGCCTTTTGTAATTGTCGTCCTTGCATCCCTTTCGTTGAGATGCCATATTCTTTTAGCTTACCTTGTGTTCCTCTGTGTGGAGGATCTCCAATATGCCAAGAGCTTGTTGCAGCCGAATCTACCTCGACTTTATGACTCAAATGCTCTTTCTCTACCAAATCACGCATGACCGCTTCAGCCATTGGTGATCGGCATATATTCCCCAAACATACAAAAAGTACTCGAATCATTTTTATGTCCTCCTAGAATCAATCTCACCTTGGCGTATCGTAGCTGTCGCTTTGCTTTCGCTACAGTAAACATTTGCTAAATGTAGATAAAGCACTCAAAATCAATCGATTCTGAGCGCCTTCTAAGTTCCCATATTACTAGCAGTAAGCTACTACTTCAAAAGGATGTGAAGATAATAGTTTGAGTTCTTCACACAGAGGGTTCTCCTCTGAATGATATTTCACTTTATTTCTTTTCTGCTGCAACTCGCTTCTCTAATTCTTCGGTTAATGCTACTAATTCATGCTCAAGGCGATGTGTAAATTCCTCGCGCCCTTCTTTACCTTTACCCGTTACATAAAACGGCTCACCATAAATCAGATAACCTTTTCCACGCTTAAAGACATCACCCGCATTACGCGCACCAATGTAAGCGGCTGGTACAATTTGTGCTTTTGACAATTGTGCTATTGTAATCGCACCTTGCTTTAAATCCGATCCTTCCGCATTTCGCGTACCAGATGGGAATATCCCAACAATTTTCCCCTCTTTCAATAGCTGCGATGGAATTTTAATAACACTTGGACCTGGATTGTCACGGTCGACTGGAAAGGCATTTAAACGCTCTATAAGCCAGCCAATACCCTTTATATCAAACAATTGCTTTTTAGCCATAAAGTTAATTTCTCGAGGGTATACAGCAACACCAAGATTTAAAATATCAACATATCCCGTGTGTGTACATGCAATAATAAACCCACCTTCCTTCGGTAAGTTTTGCTCTTCATATACACGCGCTTTCGAGCCTGATAATTTTAAGATCACTTTTACAACATTTGCTATAAATTTATACACTGTTTCATTCCTACCTTATTCAATAGTTATCCCCATTGTAATCGAAAAGACCAGTATACTGCAATTGCAGGTGAAAATATCTAGACTCTTCCCACTAATACATCAACATCAATCGTAATTTCATGTAATAGGATATTGGATCCTTCTTTTTTATGCCAGCCCATTGGTGTCATTTCCAGCAGTGCTGGTACAAGCTCTGTAGCTAGCGGTACCGTATATGTAATACGTTCTACACTAACATCGGTAAAGCTTTCTTTAAAACGAGCAACTATTTGTTCATTCGAATACGACTCTTTAGTAGAATCCGCATATAATTGTGCTCGAAGCTCATGTAAGTACCCACTTTGAGGTACAACCTTAACAACACAACCATTGTGAGTTAATAGACGTTTAAATTCTTCATAATTGGCAGGCGATAAAATATTTAATATGGCATCGAAGCTCGACCTTGCAAATGGACTTTTCGCTAAATCACCAACACACCACATTTGCTCTGGATAATGTCGAGATGCAGCAAGGATGCCTTCCTTCGCTATATCAATACCAATTCCTATCCCATGTTTCTTTGCCATAATACGAGCTAAATGCGAACCTTCACCACATCCCGTATCAAGTACGGTTTCTGCATTAGCAATTAGCTCTCCGATTTTATCTTCTACTACATCATAAATCCCACTATCAATAACCGCTTTTCGTGATTCAAACAGCTCTTTACTGTACTTAGAAACGGCACCGTGTGTCAGCATATTAATATAGCCCTGTTTGGCAATATCGAAAGAATGAGTTGAGGAACATACTAATCTACCTTGTTCAAAAACATCCATTGACTCCTGACAAATTGGACAAGCAAAAAGCTTTATATTTTTATCCATTAACGCTGCCCCTGCAGCTCTTTTAGAAAGTGCCCCCATTAATTTTCCTCCTTCTGTTCTGTAGGTGAAACAAGTGCAAAACGCTCCCACTTACGACTTTTCCATCTAAAGTATACGATAATAGCCCGCATCCATTCATCTGCCGCAATCGCTAGCCAAATACCTACTAACCCCCAATTTAAAACGAATACAAACAAGTATCCGAGCGGGAGACTCATACATACCATTGATAAGAAACCAATTTTCACTGGAAACCTTGCATCCCCTGAGGCACGCAGCGAGTTAATAACTACAATATTCATTGTTCGCCCTGTTTCAAGGAGAATACTTAATGCTAGGACAGATGCTCCGATGGCAATTACCTCTGGATTATCTGTAAAAACGTGCATAAGTTGCTTACGGAATATCGTTACAACTGCAACCATTGTGATTGTAAAAGCAAAAGCTGCGCGTACACTTGTCCAAAGCTGATGATAAGCTTGATCCTTTTTACCAGCACCGACACTTCGTCCAATAATTATAGCCGTACCTGTCCCGATGGCAATCGCAAATAAGTACGTAAACATCGAAATATTCATGGCATATTGTCTCGCCGCAAGTGTCTCTGCGCCTAAGTAAGTCGCATAATAAAGGAAGACAATCTGACAAAACTGATAAAGCACCTGCTCAAATGCTGACGGTAAGCCTATATTTAATATTTTTTGAATATATTCCTTTGAATACTCGAAATAATATTCTAGCTTCACTCTTACTTCCATGACTTGATACAACAGCCAGAAAAACACAAGAACTGCCAAACCACGGCTTACCACTGAGGAAATAGCTGCACCTTTTACACCTAACTCCGGTAATCCTAAGTTACCAAAGATTAAACCGTAGTTTAAGATAACGTGTAGCACATTCATACCTAGTGATACATACATCGTTTGCTTTGTCCATCCATGTACACGGATAATTGCTGCTAAAGCATTTATAATAGCCTGTAAGAAAATAAAGCTTCCGATGATTACCAAGTAGCTTTGAGCGTATTTAAGCACTTCCCCTTGCAAGTTCATCATGGTCATTAAATGACTTGAAAAGAAGAAAAATAAGATACTCATCATTAGTCCAACAATCAAATTCATCGTAACTGCTAAAGCGGAAATCTTTGCAGCCTCAAAAAATCGCCTTGAACCTAAATATTGAGATACAACAATGGAAGCACCATTACCAACTACCTCAAGTATTAAAATTGCAATATGAATATATTGATTGGCTGCACCAACTCCTGATACAGCATTATCTGATAAAGCACTGAGCATAAAAGTATCAGCTAGTCCCATTAACATAAATAAAAATACTTCTAAAAATATCGGCCATGTTAAATGGAATAAACTTAACCTATCTGTCTCTTTAATATCACTTTCTTTTAATATATCTGCCAATACTTTTCACTTCTCCTAATCGTTTCATAAAGATTTTTACGGGCTGCCCCACTTTCAACTACATTCTTTACCATCTATACAGATAAATTACTGCCCAATCGATTATGCCTCGGCATAATTGCGCCCGGAATCAACTTTGTGCTTAGGCCTACAGATGTTTTTTTGTGCGAAAGCGCAGTTAAAAACCGTATTGTTGTCGCTTCGCTTTCGCACAGTTAAATTGCCACAGGACGTGGCGCTCTTAGACTGAGTTCCTCTATTTCAGCGGATGTTTGGACACCCGCTGAGAGAAGTTAAAAATATATAGTATCTTATCATAGATTTTTAGGCTGTAAAGAATTTTTATAATGAAACACCTAATTATGCCTAGGTATAATGCTTCCATAAGCTTTTTGGTCAATATGAGTTAAAAAATTATGAAAAGATAATACAACGCAAAAAATCCCTTTCACAATTTTATGTGAAAGGGAGTCTTATCATAGTAAACAATAATCCTGCAATTGCTTACGTTTTTCAGTTGTTAACCCAAACTCTTGCTCTAAAAAAGCTGCCTTAGAGCCATATCGGTTATCCATTGCATCAAATGCCGCTTGTAAATAGTCTTCACGAGCAGACATTAAGGCATAAAATTGCTGTAATTCTTGATCGCTATAATCTTGCTGAATTGTTAGAGCCATTCGTTCGACTAAGGGACGTAAATGTACATTTGTATCTAAATAATCCTCCATGATCGTTTCCTCAGGGACATCTAAAGCAAGTAAAATAAGCGCACTACCAATACCTGTTCGATCCTTCCCGACTGCACAATGATGAACAAGCCCTAAATTTTCAGGTTGTTGAATCGTTGCTATTAACTCTTTGAACGAAGCATTATTAAAAGGCATTTGTGCATAAAATTCTCGAAACATCTCCGTGCTTACAACCTTATAAAAATCTTTCCCACCAGCGTTTGTGGGCATCTCAAAAGCATGATTTCCTTTAGCTGGTATTTGAATATAATTGGCATATGGGAATATCGGATTAGGATTATTTTGAGCCTCATGGTTGTCTCGATAATCAAAAATTGTTTTCACACCTAGCGTTTCAAAGCGCTCTTTATCTGATTTCGTCATTTTACCAAGTGCTGCTGAGCGATAAATCAAACCATTCCTAACAGCACGCCCATCTCTCGACTTATAACCACCCATATCCCGAAAATTATAAACTGCCTCAAACGGAATAATATTCATATCAAACTGTTTCACTGACTGCACCCCTCCCTGTTAGCAAGCATACTTATCTCTATTTTATAGAACAACTCGATATAATACCAATTTTCGCACTAGGGAATGTTTTACACTTCTTAGACCAACGAGAGATTTATTTGGGGGTGTTTCTCTATTGGGGCAGAGCTGTTATCCACTTTACTCGTTTTCTTTCCCACCCAAGCGAAGCAGTTATCCTTTTTATCCATCCAAAAAGCTGCCCTTGATAAAGGACAGCTCCAAAATACTATTTTTTAATATCAATTATTTAAATAACTCAGGGTATACTGCTTTTGCGATTAACTCAACAGCTTCCCCAATTCGAGGACCTGGACGATTTGAAATATCAGTATCTATATAATAAACCGCTTTATTTTGAATGGCCGTGATTGAATTCCATCCATCACGAGAAAGAATTTCTTCCGTTGAGTTTTTCACATAGCCTACTGTTGTTAAAATAACATCTGGGTTTTTTGCAATGATATCTTCCTCAGATATTGGTGCCCAGCTTTGGAGATCAGCGAAAACGTTGTTAACGTTTGCAGCATCTAAAATTTCTTGTTGGAATGTACCAGAACCAGCTGTATAGATGTCTGGCTTTGGACTAATTTCTAAATAGATATTTTTCGGTTTTTTCACATCTTTAACTTTCGCTTGGACACCTGCAATTTTAGCTTTAATATCTTCATTTAACTTTTCGCCTTTATCTTTGATGCCCATAACCGTTGCAACTTGTTCAATATCCCCATAAACATCATCAAATGATTTAGCTGATTGAATGGCAAACACTTTAATACCCGCATCTTCGAGACCTTTTAAAGCATTTAAATTTTCTTCATCTTTGCCTCCAGTTGTATAGGCAATAACGACATCTGGCTTTAGGGCTAAAATACGCTCGCTATTGAATGTTGTAGAGGTAGAAACACGCTCAATTTTTTGCGCTTCTTCTGGATACGTATCAAACTCTGTTGCACCTACGATTTTATCGCCAACGCCTAGCGCAAATAAAATCTCTGTATTACTCGGTTGTAATGAAACAATAGTTTTAGGTACTGCATTAAACTCAACTTCTACACCACGGTCATCCTTAACTTTATAGCTAGTAGTTTTCTCAACTTGTTGATCTTCTTTAGAAACAGCATCTTTATTTGTATTCTCTTTCGTGCCACAGCCAACTAATACAAGTGCCAACATCAACACAGAAAGCCATTGTAGCCTAAACATTTTCTTCATTTCATTATTTCTCCTTTTTCTTTTTCATCGGGTATGATTTACTAATAAACGGTATTTCAGCAATACCAGCATGCTGATTCATATAGACAGCCATTACAAAAAATACATTGGCTAGCAATCCTAAATAATCAAAGAGAATAGCTTGTACTTCGCGTTCTTCAGATACTTTGTGCAAAACACGGTATGATTTTTTCGCCTCACTACGGCATAAATGTAATGCAGAAGCTGCCTCTGATCCTTGAGGTAATACAAAGTTTTGTATCTCCTCTTTAACATGACTAACATAAAAATCATAGCGATCACTTAGCCAAGTCAAATCATCTTCGGTTACTGCTAATTTGCCTCGGACTGAGCCATTTACATGGTAAGCCATTGGCAAAATGGTAAGTAAATCATCTGCTACTACCTCTACCGTTTCCTTTTTAACCGCCGCCAATGCTACACCAATATGTGTTGTTAGGCTATCCGTTCGAATTTCAAAATCTACTGTTGATGCCTTTTCACGCATAAATGGGTAACAAGAATAACGTGCATCTTTTTTCAAATCTAAGTCCCCGCTTTCCTTCGTGAAAAATTCTTACCTTATTAACACCACAGCTACATCAGGTGAATTATAAGCGCATAAAAAAACGTTGTTCCCACTCCTAAGGAAACAACGAAAAATAGCATAAATAGTGTCGCATAAATACGACATAGCCTATGTATTTGCCGCATATTCTCTCAGCTTCCGAAGAGTTATCTATACGTTCAAACAAAGGTCGGTCTCCTGGCTTGTACAGTTCACTACGTCCATAAAAAACCTTCCCATCGGATAATTCGACAGTGGTATATCTTTACGACTTCTGTACTTACAGTTGCGGAAACAGCTCCGGTTTTTCACCGAATTCCCGATTATGCTATAGTTCAGCACCTTTATTCTGCAAGAATTATTCACTTGTTATGCAGTTTATCATAGATTGATAGGAAAAAATAGCTGAGGAATTTAGAATAAACAACGATGGATAAAAATCATGCAGGTATGACCATATGCACGTGGATAAATTCACTGCCCCATTGGGTATTCAACCCACTCGTGCAAATATTTGTTATGCCTCATAAATTAAAGCAATTTACTTTTTCATAATGAAAGGATTTGCAAAAAATAGCCATTTCATAACTTTTATCGGATGGCATTTTTATATTTCTTTTTGGATTTAACATCTTTCTCTTCCTCAATTAAACGCTGTGCAATTTCTAGTAGTTTTGGGTCATTTGTTGCATCGAATAGCTTTTTAAAGGATACAATAATATCATATCGTATTAATGTCGGGTGCTTTTCGTCTAAGCATGTTTGATATCTTTTAGCCAAATATGATACGACTAAATCTCTTTGTACCTGCCCCGCTAAGCCTATTTTCCAAATTGCCTGTAAAGTATGCCTCACCGTGACTGTTTCTTCATCATACGTAACTGCCCAAATCTTTAAGAAGTCCTCTAATACTCTTTCTTCAGGATCGCTTTTTGCTGCCAGTGCGCATAAAAATTGTGCAGCACTTGCACGTATATGTCCATTTTTGTATGTAAGAGTTTGAACTAGTTGTTCCCAAACTGAATAGGTCCAATCAACTGGTTCCTGCATAATTTTCAATAATTCTTCGTATGATTTGTATTGAATATCACGGTCACGCTCTGTTAAATTACTAAAAAGTTGCAAAATCTCTTTTTCCATGATTCATCCCTACCTTTATTGTTTCAGAACGTAAAAAATAGTGTACTTGTAAGTGTTATCTCATTTACCATTACCATCATGCGTTACTTTGCTACTACAAAATAAAAGTCTCTTATAATTGTAATTTCAGAGCGAGATCCCCAATCGTATATTTCAAAATTATCAGAAATGACGTTCAATATGCAAGAATCTTTTCTTTTAGCTATATGTAGATAGAGGAATACTCATTAGGATTATTATTGGAGTTATCTCAATTATTAGCCTTCGATTGAGTCCATGCAAAATACGCAATAACGAAAAATTGGTGCTAATTCTTTTTTCGGCTGTATTATCATTTTTATGACTGGGGCTATAGTTGTAAATATATCTACTTATGTAAATTTATTCATTACAAAAGTTATTTTATTCATTATTGACCAAGTAGTCGAGCCTAAATTAATGAATAACATTATGCGTTTGCCCAATAGGTTTAATCGTAGAATCTTAACTATAGTTTAAACAGTTGATAATTTCCAGTACCGTCAAATAATAAAAAAGGTTATCCTTGTAATTTCTTTTACAAAGATAACCTTTTCGCTATTTAAATCGTCTATATAGTACGGCTTATTAAATACGACCGAAGCCTACTAAATATTGATTCCACCAATCAAGTGATTCAATGACAACACCTTTATTTTGAGCATCAATCATTGTGTTGTTTCCTAAGTAAATACCTACATGCGCTATACCTGAACCATAGCTGAAGAATACTAGATCACCTACACGTGCTTCACTTGCTGAAATACGTTGTGTTGTTAAATATTGTTGTGATGCTGTACGTGGTAAATTTACGCCCGCTTGTTTGTAAGACCATTGTACAAGACCTGAACAGTCAAATCCTGTTGATGGGTTACTACCGCCCCAAACATAGCTACGACCTAGGAATTGTTTCGCAACTGAAATAGCATCACCTGAAGATGCAGTGCCTGCTCCTGAACCAACAACCACTTTTTGTGATGATTTTTCATTGTTAGCTTTGCTACTATTATTAGCATTGCTATTGCCATTATCGTTAGTGTTAGTGTTTGCATTGTTGTTTGTTGCTTGTACAACTGGAGTAGCTGCTTGAAGTGCACGTAAACGAGCTGCCTCTTCCTCTGCTGCTTTACGTTCTGCTTCTAAACGCTCTTCTTCTTGTTTCGTTGCAATTTGTGCTTTTAATGCAAGAGATTTCGCTTCATTTTCAGCTTTTTTTACTTCCATTTCGCTTTCCTTCTCTTGAAGCTCTTGGAATTGCTTTTGAAGCTCTTTTTGTTTTTCATCTAATGTTGCTTTTTGTTTCTCTAAGCTAGCCTTATCTGCTTCTTGTTGATCTACTAATTCTTGGTCAGCATCCATTAATGTTTTTACCGCTACGACACGGTCCATTAAATCCGCAAAGCTTTTTGATTCAAGAACAGCATTTAAATAAATACCTACAGTATTATCTTGAGCTTGGTAAGCAGCCATACGGTCACTTAAAATCGCTGAACGTTGCTCAATACGTTTTTTAGTATCTACAATATTTCCATCAACTTCTTTAATGTCTGCCTGTACTTTGTTAAAAACTTTTACTTTTTCATCGATCTCTTTTTGTAGGTTTTTTAGCTCTTCTTGTAGCTTTTTAACCTCTGTATCTATTTTAGCTTTCTTATCAATCATTTGTTGAGATGTTTCTTCAGCGTGCACTTGAGTCGGTTGAACTGTATTAAATAATAAGCCGCCCGCTAGTGCTAATGCTAGCACCATCGACTTACGCCATTTATTGCGCTTTCCCACGTTATTCTTTCCCTTCACTAGTCAATTTCGTTCGTAGAATTTTAATGTCATCATTGGAACGATTTCTTTTATTTATTCTTATATTTTATTAGCCTTTTAAAGTTTAGCACTATTAGCATAACTTTTATACTATTTCTCGCCTTTTTAATGGTTTAGTAAAACTCGCAACATTCTTGTAACATTTACGTAAATCCCGATAAATTCTACAAAATCACGTTTTATTCTACATATCAACGTTTTTAACTACTTTACCATTAGTCCTGCTATCTGTTTTGTAATGTTTTTGTAATATTTCTAGAAAACATTTTTAACATAAAAAAAGGTAAGGGAACATTTTCCCCTACCTACAAATAATGTGTAACCATAAACAAAGACTGATTTCTCTCCGAGTTGCGCTTCTATTGCTTCATGGAACGAAGCGCTTGGATGGAAAGCCGCACTAACAGAATGGCACATAGAAATAATCCTAAGTATGCTGCTGTATTTAAATAGATCGCATACGTGTCATGAATAAATTGTGAAATGGCTAAAAGTGCTACAGAAATAATGCCAAAGGTAATACCAACGAGAAGCAAGACGAAACGGGAAAACAGATTGGTAATAAAACGAGCATTATCCGCATCTGAAAAAACATCGTGATGTAAGATAATTTTCCCACTTTCTACCCGTTGAATAAGCTGGTCAACTCGTCTTGGCATTTTGCGTAATGTCGGAATAAGCATGGATAATTCTTCTTGTAAATGTTCCTTTGTTGCCATCGGTTCTTTAAATGGCCTCAGGAAGGATGCCCGCATATATGCGGATGAAAAATCTTTGGCTTCCGTAAAAATAGCAAAGCTTGGGTCAATTACCCGTAGTGTGCCATCCAGTGTTACTAAGGAACGCAGTGCTAAGCCTACTACAGGATAGAAAGCAAGACCAAAATCACGAACAACTGTAAATAACGCATGTATCAATTCCTCTGTTGGAATTCGATCCACGTAAGAGATTTTCAAAAGAATTTGATCTATGGCTTGCTCCATCTTTCCACGGTCTGCATGGCCCGAATTTTCAACCAATAGTGTTAAGCCATCGTATAAAACACTTGCATCATTTAGCTGAATTCCCATTAAAAATAGCTTTAAGCCCTCTTGTTGTGTAGCTCCCAAACGGCCAACCGCTCCAAAATCAAGCAGTATCGGTGTGCCATCCGTCTCATCAATATGAATATTCCCCGGATGTGGATCTGCATGGAATATACCAGAAAGAAGCATCTGCTCAAAGAAGGAATATAAAACAGTCCGTGCAAACTGCTTCCGATCACTTTCAGATCGGTTAAATTCAGCTGTAGCATTTGCAACACTTTTTCCTCGTACATATTCCATGACAATAATATTTTCATTACAATATTCTGTATAGATTTTAGGGATCCGCACCTTATAATCGCTTTTGGCAAGTGCCTTTGTCACCTGTAATGTATTGCGAGCCTCAATATCTAAATGGATTTCCTCGCGTAATCCATCTGCAAATCCTTTTGCAAGATCTCGAAAACCAAGTGACTCAGCCCATGTAGACTTGTACGAAAGCCAATTAGCGAATTCCTCCAAAATGTCGAGGTCGTCTCGCATAATCCCCTTCACTTCTGGACGCAGTAACTTTACCACGACTTCATCAAAATTTTTCAATCGCGCCTTATGGACTTGTCCAATGGATGCCGCCGCAATAGGCTCCATTTGAAAGTTTGCAAATATTTCATTCATAGGCTTCGGAAGTGAATCTTCTAAAATTTGTGTTACCTGTTCTGGTGGTAGAGGCTTCACACTATCTTGTAGCCTCTCTAACTCAGCAATAAAGATAGGCGAAAATAGTTCCTTACGAGTAGAAAGTACTTGACCAAATTTAATAAATATCCCACCACATTGCTCCAAAGTTACTCTTAAAGCAATGGCAAGCTCTTTTTCATTTTCACGTTGTCTTGCGTATTTAATCGTTTGAACAACGCCATTTGTCACTGCTATTTTCAATACATGTCGCAAGCGTTTTTGTTGTCGCCAGTAGCTTCGAAGGCGCATGAATAAATTTTTTTGCCCATTACGATGATCTGTAGCCCTCATACCACTTGGATCGAAAAGCTCAAAAACGAGATAGAGCAACATCGAAATTAGTAGCATGCTACCAATCCAAATAAGTGTGCTGACCTCTGTCACTGTTTGCATCATTGGTTCGTATAAAAAATCTGTATGACGTAAATAGGTATACCAATAAACGAAGGACGTTAGTGTCACACTAATGACTACAGAAAGAACCCTACGTATGAAATTAATGTTTGAACCAATTAATCGGCCACTGACAAAATAAATAAGTCCTGATACAACAATGATTTGGATTAAAAATTTCAAAAAAATCAATAGCGTCACCTCCGATACTACTTCCTAATACTACTAGTATAACAAATGTAATGCTCATCATCATAACGCAGGTGTCACTTCCCGCCCTTAGAAGGCTCTGATTTTCGCTACGTGCTACTCACCTTCCCGCGGGAGTCGAGTAGCACGTAGCGAAGATCAGTTAAAACCATCATATTTTATTGTTATCCCCAACTTTTAGTGGTAAGCAAATCCGGTTTCTTAATTTCTTTTACTAAGTTTATCCCCAAGATTTTGTCTATTTGTTTACTTCTTTAGTATTTATCCACGTACAATGATTTTTACTCATTAATTTTTGTTGATAAAATACCCAACTGGGTATATAATCCACTTAAAGCAATATTTATCCACAGATTTATTCATTATCAACATAAGAAAAGCCTTTATTTATCCACAACATACCCCGTTATGTATATTACAAGAAAAGGATGTGCTTACACATGAGTAAAAAATTTTTAGTTGTCGGTGGTGTCGCAGGCGGTGCCTCGACTGCCGCGCGTATTCGTCGCCTCGATGAACAGGCTGAGATTATAATGTTTGAAAAAGGACCGAATGTTTCATTTTCAAATTGCTCTTTACCATTCCATCTTAGCGGAATCGTTGATAACAGCGACAAATTAATCTTAATGACACCACAAGCCTTTCAAACAAAATACAAGATTGAAGCACGTGTTAATCAAGAAGTTTTACATATTAATCGAAAAGATAAAAGCATTACTGTAAAGGATTTAACTACTGACACTGAGTACGAAGAAAGCTACGATACATTAGTGTTATCTCCTGGCGCGAGTCCAATTGTTCCAAACTTGGACGGCGTTCATTCTTCACACGTTTTTACCGTTCGTAATGTCGTGGATATTGACCGTTTAAACCGTTATATTCAAAGCGATGACATACAAGATATCGCCGTTATCGGTGGCGGATTTATAGGCGTGGAGGTTGCAGAAAATTTACGACTTGCCGGTTTTAATGTCTCACTCGTTGAGTTTAGTCAACAAATCATGACGCCATTTGATTATGATATGGCACAAATATTACACAAAGAAATGATGGATAAAGGAATTAATGTCATCGTCAATGACGGCCTAGCTAAGGTTACGGCAGATTATGTAGAATTGAATTCCGGTAAACAATTGAAAGCACAGGCTGTTGTATTAGCTATCGGCGTTCGTCCTGAAACCTCTTTAGCGAAAGAAGCCGGACTGGCAATAGGTGAACTTGGCGGCATTCAAGTTGATGCTAATTACGCAACATCTGATCCTTCTATATACGCTGTGGGCGATGCTATAGAAGTATTCCATCAGCTAACTCATAAACAAACTCGCCTGGCATTAGCAGGTCCAGCGCAACGACAAGCACGAGCAGCAGCTAATCATATGTACAATATATCTCAACAAAACAAAGGGGTTATCGGCTCTTCAAGCGTACAAATTTTTGATTACACGTGTGCCACAACAGGCTTAAATGAAAAAACAGCTCTCGCACATGGCTTCCAAGCAAAAAGCGTGTATTTGATTGCACCAGACAAAGTTGGTTTGATGCCAAATAGTAACCCGCTTCATTTTAAACTTGTTTACGAAGTGCCGACTGGGAAGATTCTCGGTGCGCAAGCGATTGGAAAAGGCAATGCCGACAAACGCATTGACGTTATTGCAACTATGATAACTATGAATGGCACATTAGAAGACTTAAAAGAGCTAGAGCTATCATATTCTCCAATGTTTAGCACCGCACGCGACGTTGTTAATTTAGCTGCACTCGTTGCTCAAAACCAGTTATACGGTCATTATAAACAAGTAAAAGTTGATGAAGTTAGAGATCTCGTTGAAAATAACGCCTATTTCTTAGATGTCCGCGAAAGAAATGAATTTGAGAATGGTCATCTCATTCATGCGCATAATATTCCGTTAAGTGAGCTCCGCGAACGTTTGGATGAGATTCCACAAGATAGATCAGTTTACGTACATTGCCGATCTGGCCAGCGAAGCTACAATGCTGTAATGACCCTCCAGAACAACGGTTTCTCAAATGTCTTTAATGTCGCTGGCTCCTTCCTCGGTATTTGCTTGCATGAATATTTCACAGATGTAACAACTAACCGAGATAAAATTGTCACGGCCTACAATTTTAAATAACACGAAAGGGATGCCGCTAGTTAGCAGCATCCCTTTCAATTTAATTAGTAGAAAGTACTTTCTCCCAATTTATTGTGCCATTTTTAACTTGTTCCCGTTTTTCTTTATTCATAATATCATTTGGACGTCCGCCTTTTGGCCAATCTTTATTATGATTTCCCCATTCAGGTCGATCCTGCGATAAAATAAAGGCTGCTAAATCAGCGGCATCTTGATCTGTCAAAGTACCAGCTGCTCCGACTGGCATATTATGTTGGATGTAGCCAGCCATTTTTGAAATTCTTGCCATACCCGCTCCGTCATTGAATGATTTTTCACCCCATAATGCCGGACCTGTATTAGCACCATTACCTGAGCCATCTGCCGCGTGACACGCGATACAAGACTGAGCATACACTTCCTCACCGTTCTTAACATCCGGTATTGGAATGTCCTTCATATTACTTGTACCTACCCATTCACGCTCTGCCCCGATAGGTACACCTTCTGAAATATAAGAGAAGTACGAGACCATCGCTTCTAACTCTTTGCTATTCATGTCAAATTTCTTACCGTTCATACTGCGAACCATGCAACCATTAATACGCTCCTCTATCGTTACAATATCACCAGAGCGCGCGATATATTGGGGATAATCCGCCATAACACCTACTAGTGACGAAACTTGCTCATCGTAACCCGCCCCCGCATGACAGCTTGTGCAAGACAATTGATTCCCAACATATTCTTCTGCAGCAACATGTGTATTATTGACAAGTTCATAACCATATAATATTGCTTCCTTCATAGGTCCATCCGGTACTTCTTCAATACTTGGTGGCGCATAGACAACTGACTGAGCAGCTGCTGTTGTCGGTACTTTTGTTTGTACAGCGGCTTCTTTGCTTTCTGCATCCCCTAAAATTTTGTCGCTAATGGCTGCTCCTACAAAAAGTGTGCCTGCTAACAGCACTGTCCCCGCTACTCCTGCTACTATAGGTTTCATCTACAATACCCCCCTTTGTATAATCACCTATATTTTAGCAAAATAGCATCTTTTTCGATGTGACTTTTCTCACACCTCACGCAAATAGAATCATTTAGAGGATAAAATTATAAAATCCGTTGTTCTATAACACATTAAACAAGACTTAATACCTCTTGCAGCATGTACTATTTCCTGAATTTGTAGCTGACGCTTCACTTTCGTGCAGTTCAACATTTCCGAATGAATATAAAAATGCCGAGCACAGCATTTTACCCGACATTTTAACGTTCTACTATAGTTTACATTCACCATCAGCACAAATAGCTTCACCATCACTTACCATTTTTAGCACCGGCTGAATACCTGTTATCTCCGCCGCCTGATGCAATGTTCGTACGAAAACTTCATTCGGCTCTGCACCTTTAATACCGTAACGATTTTCAAAAACAAAGAACGGAACACTCTGTACACCTAGCTGTTGAGCATCATATCGATCTCTGTCTAAAGCTTCACCGAAGTCAGTTGATGCCAGAATATCCTTTGCTATTTCAACATCTAAGTTTATATTTTCTATGACTTTTAACAAGAACATATCATCGTTTAAGTCTTTTCCCTCCGTAAAATGACCATTCATAAGCTCTTCCGTGTAGTCCGACTCTTTACCAAATTGTCGTGTCCATTTTGCTAGTCGATGAGCTTTTCCAGTATGCGCTGTTTTCATATCTTCAAAATTGTAATGCAATCCAACCTCTTCGGCTCGCATTGCTATACCCTTAGTCATTTCCTTCACTTCTTCTATCGTGGAGTCAAATTTTTCAGCCATACCTTCATATACAGTTGGTGCATCTTTCTTAGGTGTATCTGGCCCAATTTGATATGCTTTATATTCAATTTCTACCTGCCCCAAATAACCTGCCGAGTCAATGGCGCGTTCCAATTCTCTTTTGCCAATGTAGCAGAACGGACATGTAAAATCCGAGAAAATCTCAATTTTCATTTACTACAGCCTCCTACAATATATCTATCCAAATTTTAATGGCAGTTGCTAAAATAAGAACCGCTAAAATAGATTGTAAAACTTTTGTGTTTAATTTTTTCCCTGCTTTTGCACCTAGTGGAGCCGCTATTAAACTAGCTACAATCATAATGAATGCAGGATAATAATCAACTTGTCCCGTCATCAACTTCCCAATCGTCCCGCCTATTGAGGATATAAAAGTAATAGCAAGGCTTGTAGCGATTGTCATACGCGTTGGTATACCTAGCACTACTAGCATTATAGGTACTAACAAGAAGCCACCAGCTGCCCCAACGATTCCCGAACCAATACCAACAACGAATGCTAATATGGCCGCTATCGGTTTATTGAACGTTACCTCATCCAACGGCTTATCGTCAATTTGTTTCTTAGGAATAAACATCATCACTGCAGCAATCAACGCCAATACACCATAAACGACGTTAACCCCTGCTTCAGATAAAAATTGGGAGCCATAACTACCAACGAAGCTTCCTGCTAATATGGCACCACCCATATAAATAATTAGTGATTTATTTAAATAACCACCTTTACGATATGCCCACACCCCAGCAATAGAGGCAAAAAACACTTGCACCGCACTAATCCCTGATACCTCATGTGCTGAAAATGCTGCAAAACCAAGTAAAGGCGGTATATATAATAACATTGGATATTTTATAATCGATCCGCCAATTCCTAGCATCCCCGATACATATGAACCTACAAAGCCAATCAAAAATATTGTAATAATCCATGCTAAATCCATCTTTTTTCCTTCTTTCTGGTCACTGGCGCCTTAATGGCATTGTCATATCAATTGAAAGGAGGGTTGTTCTAAACTTCTAATAGAAGAGACAACCCTCACCAGTTTTAAGCTTTTTGAATATAGAATGTAATGACACCAGCGTCTTCAGATTTGTCTAAAATTGTATGACCGCCAGCTTTGGCCCAAGCAGGGATATCCGTAAGAGCCCCCTTATCTGTTACTTGAACCTCTAAAATTTCACCCGAAGTCAATGTATCCATAGCTTTCTTTGTTTTCACTATAGGCATTGGGCAAGATAAGCCCTTTGCATCTAGTTGTAAATTTGATTTCATATTTTTCTCCTTTGAATCAGCTAAGCTTGTAAGCGATTTTGCCGGTTCTTTTTGTTTTTTCACGACTTTACGAAGATGAGCGTCTTCGCTTCACGGTATTTACACGCTATAACCACGCATGCGTACTCATTACATTTAACCATCTTATCAATTATGCACCGGCATAATTGCGTCTGGTTTCGGCTTTGTGCTTAGGCCTGCGTGAGGGCCGACACGATGTCGGTCACTCAGGCGTTTTCACAAGATGTGACGTTCTTAGCCTGAGTTTCTCTATTTCAGCGGATGTTTTTTGTACCGAAAGCATAGCGACAGGTACAGATGTTTGGACACCCACTGAAAAGTAACTTAAACCCATAATAATCTCACCACCTATAAAGGTGGGAATTTCCGCTGAAAGAAGTTAAACAGACTATCGAACCGCGCAGCGATTTGGACCGATTTCCATCTCTGCCTGCTCATCCTGCGTTGGCGTAATCTTACCCATATTTACTTGACGAATTTCTTGATATGCATTTGGCTGCGGAGGTAGATGCTCCGTTACAACGCTTCGGAATTCCGCTTCATCTTTAATATTTAAGCCGTGATTTTCAGCAAATAATTGTCCAAGATGTTTTGCTACAGTTCCGTCTTCATTTAGTTCATCAATCATCATAAAATGAGCTGGTAAAACAATTAGATCATCCGATAATTCTCTGTATCGCTTGTAAAGTGTTTCACGCAAATCACCAACCCAATCTTCTGCAAGACCCGCTAAATCAGGGCGTCCAATTGAATCAATGAATAAAATATCACCAGTTAATAAATACTTGTTGTCCACAACAAATGACGTTGAACCGATTGTATGACCAGGTGAATAAATCGCACCTACGTCAATTCGAGAGGCGCCCACTTGGACTACCGTGCCATCTAGTAACGGTGTATAGTCAAATACAACTTCTTCAGCATCTTTCGGTGGTAAATAATACGTAGCACCAGTAGTTGCAGCTATATGACGTCCACCAGAAATATGATCAGCATGCAAATGTGTATCGAACACATATTTAATGTTTACGTTTTTCTCTTCCGCAAAGCTTGTGAATGCTTCAGTAAAACGAACAGCGTCAATAATTGCCGCCTCACCTTCAGAGATGACCATATAAGAAAGACAGCCCTTCCCTAAACGTACAAATTGATAAAGCTCACCACCACCCGTTAATTCTCCAACTTTAATCGGTTCTAAATATTCACTCCACGTTTTCATTCCACCAGCTAAATAAGCCACCGTACGACCTGTTTCTGATAACATCTCAGCTACCATCAGTGATGAGCCTTCTTTCGCACAAACGACTAACACATCTTTATTAGCTGGAATCTTCGGTAAAATATCCTCAACGCCATCTAGTAGCTCAAAATACGGAATATTAAGGTATTCAAATTTACGGCCATCAATTTTCCAATCTTCAAATGCATCCGCATTTCGAACATCTAAAATAAATAATTCTTCATTATTAATTACTTTTTTCGCTACTTCTGCTGCACTCCATTTTAAAACCGACACTCCTATTACCCCCTACGGTATTATTTTATTGGTTTTTTTAGCGGAAAGGATTGTCCTCTCCGCCTATATAGTGAATTATTTATATTAATTAGAACGTTAATGACGGTGCTGCATCTTTTGCAAATTCTAAGAACGTCACAGCTCCCCCAACTTCAATGCCTTCAATAAAATCATCTGTCGTTAAATCCATTACATCCATAGTCATTTGACACGCGATCAACTTAACGCCTAATTCCTGCGCCATCTCCACTAATTGTGGAATTGCTGGTACATTAGCTTTTGCAAACCCTTCTGCAAAATGCTCCGCTCCTGCAGGCATAGGTAATGCATGCATTCCTTGTTTATGAATTAAATTTAATCCTTCGAATGTAAAGAAGATCGCCACTTCTTTCTCTGTAGCTGCCGCTGCCGTTGCAATATTGAACACCTTATACGCATCGAAAAGACCACCGTTACTTGCAATTATCGCTACTTTATTTGACATAATAAATTCCTCCTAAATATGTTTTGTTAAATGTCCCGTCCAGGAAGTAATCCCCGGTAGAACGTTAAATACTTTTGTAAAACCATGTGCAGCCATCTTTTGTGCAGCTAAATCACTGCGCTTCCCAGTTCGACAAACGACATAAATTTCTTGCTCTTTATCAAGTTCAGAAAGGCGTGCCTCTAGCTCGCCTATCGGAATTGACTTCGCTCCCTCGATATGACCAAAAGTAAACTCTGCCTCCTCACGAACATCGAGAATAAGCCCTTCTCTTGCCATTGCCTCTTTTAACTCAATTGTATGTTCAAAAGTTTGCTCATCCATCGTGTCGTTTGAGCATTTCCGAATATAATGTTTAAGCACACTTTCTTCTTCCACTGTCCCAACATATTGATGACCCACAGATTCAGCCCACGCAGCAATATCCGCCTTCGAACCCTTATCTGTTGCCGATACTTCTAAAATTTGACCATCTACTAAATCAGCCATCGCCTTCTTCGTTTTAACGATTGGCATAGGACAAGAAAGTCCCTTGGCATCCAGCTGGAAATCTGCCTTAATACTCATAACTTCCTCCCTCATACCTATATAGGTATTATTTTTATCAAAAAAATATAGCGGGTGCATCCTATAATTTTACTTCACCATTCCAAGCAAGCATGCCACCAACCATATTAGATACATCGAAGCCTCGGCTTTCTAAAAACTGAGTAGCACTACCACTACGACCACCTGATCGACAGACCATAACATATGGTTCATTTTTATTTAGCTCATGCATACGGAATTCAAGTAAGCCAAGTGGGATATGAATAATGCCGGGAATGTGTCCTGACTCCACTTCATCTACTTCACGTACGTCGATTAAATTTATTACCTGCCCTTGTTCTAAAGCTTGTTGTACTTCCATTACTGAAATTTCCTTCATACTATTCTCCTCCTAATACGCACTTATGCCTCCGCGGACATTTGTCACACGCTCAAATCCTTGTTTCTTCAGTTGTTTACATGCCTGACTACTACGCATGCCACTTTGGCAAATGACAACGATCTCTTTGTCCTTCGGTAACTTGTCAAAACTAGAACCGAGCGGAATATTTTTGAACTGCGGAATATTCCGCCCCTTATATTCAGCTGGTGTACGCACATCAACAAAAACTTTATCCTTATCATTTAGAATACTTTTCAATTGCGCCGCTGAAATTGACTGCACACCTTTCGTTGGCTTCATTCGCCAAACGAAAAATGCTATAACAACAGCAAGTATAATCCATGTTTCCAAGTAATATCGCCTCCAACTTGATACTATTAAGGGTATATAAAATCTATCTACTTTTAACGACTAAATCCATTGCTTCTCGGATGGCGTTATTCATTTTCCCCGCATCCCCTTCAGCAGTCGTTACACACTCCAATAAATTTTCACTAACGATTACTCCGATAGTTCGATCAACCGCAGAACGTACGGCAGATAGCTGTGTAATCACATCTTTACAGTTTTTTTCTTCTTCCATCATGCGTAAAACACCACGTAATTGACCTTCTATTCGCTTTACTCGATTAGCTGTTTTTGTATCGTAGGCCATACTGTTCACGCCTCCTTTCAAAACGATTGATTGAACTTGCTTACGAGATTCATAATATACCCCATTAGGTATATTGTCAACATGAAAGCTCTAATTTTTTCTTAAACGTCATTTTCATGTTATACCCCTTCTGTATCAACGTTTTACCCCGTTAATCTCAGGTAGTTATCTACATCTCCCTTTAATTTTTCATAAAAAAAAGCGAGAAATCCGACGATGCTATCATCGAATTTCTCGCCTATATGAACTTTAAACTATTTCTTTTTAATAGTAATTGTCCAAGCCGCATCACCAACTTGCTCATACTCCGTTACCTCGTGCCCTTCTTCAGCTGCCCAACGAGGAATGGATTCTGTACCTTGTGTACAATCAAATTGCACTTCTAATTCATCGCCTGAATTTAAGCCGTTGATCGCTTCTTTGGCCTCTACTAAAGGAAATGGACAAACCATTCCCATAACTTCTAATATTTTTTTCATATGAAAGCACTCCTTTTTTATGCTGGTATTATTTCTGTAGCTTGCTTAGCTTTTTTACTTGGTCGAACGAACACAAAGTAAGATGCAGCCCATGTACCTAAAATCATAAACCCTAATGAAATCCATCCTTGCCAAGTCATCATCGCCGTCATCACCAATCCATTACCAATTGAGCAACCTCCTGCCAAACCTGCGCCGAACCCCATCATAAGTCCACCACATAAGCTGTTAATCGCCGTTTTTGTATCTGGAATACGGAATCTAAATTCGCCACTCATTTTTGCTGCGAATAATGATCCTAAGAAAATACCTAGCACTAGGAAAACACCCCAGTTGATGAAGCTAATTTGTCCAGTCACCAAAAACTGCAAAATATTAGCAGAAGGTGTTGTAACGCCTAACCCACCTATGCGTCCAGTAGCAACACTTAAAGGCCACGCTAAAGTTGCAATCACTCCAATAATTGTTGCAGTTATAAATGGATGCCAACGTTTTTCAAATAGGATATGTGCTAATCCCGTTTTTTTCGGCTTTAGCCCCGGGATTCTCACTCGTGGCTTCTTTAGCTCACGGTAAATGATAAATGTAACGACTACTACAAAAATCGTAATAATCAACCAGTTATTTACGCCAATTGTCTCGGCAATAGAATTACTTTCAATTTTCGTTTCTTTAATAGCTGTATCCAACGGCAACAATACGCCTGATTTCATCATTGCTGCTACAAGCATATAACCAGCTAATGCAATCCAGCTGCCAAGTAAACCTTCTCCTGCCCGATACCAAGTACCTGTCGCGCAACCACCTGCGAAAATAATGCCAATTCCAAAAATAAACGAACCAACAATAACAGCTACGATTGGTAGCGAACCAGCACTGAATTCAAATACCTTTAAACTAATTAAGGTATATACACCCACACTTTGGATTGCTATTGCAATAAGTAATGCGTAAAACATACGGTTATCTTTTGTTAAATACATATCGCGGAATCCGCCAGTTAAGCAAAAGCGACCACGTTGCATAACAAATCCAAGTAAAGCTCCGCAAATAAGTCCTGTAATAACCATTTGAACCATCCGTCATTCCCTCCAATACCTTAGTATCCTTATAGGATATAATACCACTTGTTTTACTATGAATTCAATTACTTTTTTTACTATTTTAAATACAATGACTTTTTTCATATTTGCGCACATAAAAACCCCTTGCTACAAGTGCAGAAAACTGTTTCTTATAACAAGGGGTCAAGTCATTATTTATTTAGCTAACTGCATTGCTGGACCAAAGAATTCATAATGAATTTTTTCGTCTTTCACGCCAATCTCATGTAAATTTTCAATGATTGCTTCCATAAAGCCAACAGGCCCACATACGTAAACATCTGCATTATCGGCTACTTTTTCGGCTAACAATTCTTTTGAGATTTTCTTATTTTCATCCGAATATAACGCTGTATATGATGCATTTGGTAGCACATTTACTTTCTTTTTAATGTCATCGCTAAATGCTACAACTTTTTCATTGCGCGCACACTGGATAAAGCTCACTTCATTAGTTGCATCGTCTGTTAGTGATTGCAGCATACTATTTAAAGGTGTTACACCGATACCACCGCTTATAAATGTAATAGGAGTAGTAGTTTCCTCTAAAACAAATAGCCCTGCTGGAGCACTTACATCAACTAAATCTCCCACTTCTAATACGTCATGAATAAAGTTAGATACTTTACCGTTTGGCGTATGATCACTTTCACGTTTCACTGAAATGCGGTAGCCGTCTTCTGCACTTGCTTGCGAAAGCGTATACTGACGGTTCATTAAATATTGTTCACCTGGTACTTTCACACGGATACTGATATATTGACCTGGCTCATAAGCTGGTAGAGGCGAACCGTCTGCATTTTCAAAGTAGATAGATGTAACAAGATCACTTTCTACTACTTTTTTCGCCACTTTCAGTTGTTTAAATAAGCGCCAACCGCCATTAAGCTCAGCTTTTTGATATAGCTCTTCTTCTACTTGAATGAAGATATCTGCAATAACGCCATATGCTTCAGCCCAAGCATTAATAATATCATCTGTCGCTGCATCACCAAGCACTTCTTTAATTGCTTTTAATAAGTTTTCTCCAACAATTGGATAGTGCTCAGGTAAAATACCTAGACTACGGTGTTTATGAGCAATTAACATCACCGCTGGTAAAATAGCTTCTAAATTTTCAATATGAACCGCAGCAGCATAAACTGTGTTTGCTAATGCTGTTTGCTGGCGACCTTTTTCTTGGTTTGTATGGTTGAAAATATTTAATAATTCTGGATGAGCTTGAAACATATTTTTGTAAAACGTTTTAGTAATCTCCACTCCATGAACTTCTAATACAGGAACTGTCGCTTTAATAATTTGTACTGTTTCTTGTTTTAACATATCGCATACCATCCTTTCGTGATTACAATATAACGCTATCAATACCTTAAAGCAATATGTAAAATACATCTTTAACAAAATGGACATAATTGATGTATTTTAAATACATCTTTAAAAAAGTATTGAATTTATTATACTTCAATGTAAAAATGCTATAATTATTTTGAACTATAGAAAGTAGGGTGTTCTTATGCGCTTAACTTTATACACCGATTATTCTCTTCGAACACTCATTTATTTGGGTGCAAAGGATGAAGGCCAATTATCAACTATCCAAGAAATTTCTGATGCTTACAATATATCGAAAAACCATTTAATGAAGGTGACACATCAACTTGGATTATTGGGCTATATTGAAACGATTCGAGGACGGGGTGGAGGAATTCGCCTAGCGATTGATCCAAAAACCATTACAATTGGTGAAATCGTACGTCATACAGAAGAGGATTTTCATCTTGTCGAATGCTTTGACAAGGAAAATAATCTATGCAAAATTGCACCAGAATGTCAGCTAAAAGGCGTATTGTATGAAGCATTACAAGCTTATTTATCAGTCTTAGATCGCTATACGCTTGATGATTTTTTACATTCGAAAGAAAAGTTGATGGCACTGTTGCTTGGCGAATAAAAATACCCGCACAACTCAAGTTGGACGGGTATTTCTTATGTCTATATTGTTTATAATGCCTTTGAAAAGAAAATCATATCTCGTGCACGTATTCCATTTTCATAGATTGGCTCTGGATAATGACTGAAAAAATCTTTTTCAATTGCTTCCATACGAAAACCTGCTTTTTGATAGAATGCAATATTATCAATACTAGAATTTGCAGTCCCAACGATTATCGTTTGATATCCTTGTGTTTGACAAATTGTAGTTATTTGACGAAGCGCTTCTTTCCCAAGCCCTATACCTTGATACTTCGGTACGATTGCAATATTTTTTAATTCTACTGTCTTATCAGACTGTTCTAGAAGTAACGCTACACCCGCTAACTGCTCGCCACATT
Source organism: Lysinibacillus sp. EB106-09-02-XG168 (assembly GCF_058791475.1). Classification (NCBI taxonomy): domain Bacteria; kingdom Bacillati; phylum Bacillota; class Bacilli; order Caryophanales; family Bacillaceae; genus Lysinibacillus; species Lysinibacillus sp. EB106-09-02-XG168. The sequence continues at coordinate 4,472,830 of NZ_JBYTDN010000003.1, forward strand.
TAATCACATATAATTCACCATCATTTAAATATTTCTGAACAGCTTCTTCACTTTCATCGGCCAATAACAATTGTGGTAAATAGTCTTCCCTCACGCCTTCCACTTTCTTTAAAGATGTACGATATTGAACAAAATCTTCGCGCTCAAAAACATTTAAAACACAAGGTTGCTTTTCTTTGACCTCTAGCCATGAGTGCTCCTTCGGAAAATCATTTTCAACTCCGAGACGAATAAAAGGCAATTTTTCCTGTGCCTTTTGTGAGCGAATATTGACCTTTCTAGCTCCTGCAAAAACATACTTTAACCCTAATTCAAAAAACGCAATATCTAAAATGGCAATTTTAGATTGAAGATTATAGCCTTTACCCCAAAATTCATAGCCTAGCCATGAGCCAATATGACAGCTCTTTTTATTTTGATCAATAAACATCAATGCCGTTACACCAATCAGTTGCCCTTCCTCATCTAAAATAACACGAGGAACTGTCTTTCCTGCTTCTTCGTCCACACACTCACGTTTAATAAAATTAATCGTATCTTCCACTTTTCCAGCAGGTAACCCTAGTGCATCTCGGACCTGTGGCATGGAAGACAGTGCATGCATTGCTTCAGCATATTTTATAGCGTGTCTCACTAAAGTTACGGCCATATTCTATTCTCCTTTTAATATGATTGCGGCCTTTGCATTAGATTTTTGTATCATCCTCTAATAGCATAAAGCTTATTCATAAATTTAATTATATGTCAGTTGCCAAGATACACCGAAACGATCCTGAATCCAGGCAAATTTCTTTGAGAACCCATAATTATCTAGCTGCATTAACGCCTGTCCACCCTCTAAAATTCGAGCAGCCAGACTGTCGATTTCATCTATAGACTCACATTCCACAAAGATAGAAGTTGACGGTGTAAATGTAAAGTTATGTTGTATCACACTATCATTCACCATTATTTTCAAACCCTTTAAATGAAGAACAGCCATTGCAACCTGTTGTGAGTCTTCCATATAAGTTAAGCTTTCTACCTGTAACTCTGAAAACCATTGTTGATATTGCTGGATAGCTTCATTGGCTTGTCCTTGAAACATTAAAAACGTAGTGGCACTTTTCATTTATTTAACTCCCCTTCATATTTTGTAATCCATTGTGCTGGTGTCATTTTCGAAACAAGCTCTCCAATTAATTCATACGGAATATTATTAGTGTTTGTAAAACGAATACAACTTTTCCCCATATTAAGCTTTGTCGGTACTCGTTTCGCATATTCCTCTTCGAACCACGAGAGTAACGCCTGATCTGCATAAATGCCCATATGATAAACCGCAATATGACGTTTTTGTGCAGCAAGACTTATAAAGGGTAAGGGAGTATTCGGTGTACAATGGTAGCCCTTCGGATAAGTAGATAACGGGACAACATAACTTATCATGTCATAATTCATATTTTCTTCAAAACCCTCTGGTAAATTGCTTTCTACCACATCTACAAGTTTAGCAAAACCTTCCTGCCATTTTTCATCTACTTGCTCAATATATATGTTTTTCATACACTGCCCCCTTTTCAACATAGGATTATTACAAGGTGTATTTCTTTATAGAAGATCCATTCCATAACGTAGAATTGATTTCCGTTCCGACTAGGCGCTTTCCTGGGGACGTCCGATGTGCCCCAAAGAGTCAACTAGTCTACACTCCAATCGACTTAAATTTCATACTAAATATCATCCCTAATTTTTGATAATAAGCTGCCGTTTTTAATCTCGCTGTTGCGTAATGGTTGCTAGGCTAATCATAGGATTGCCAATTAGCACGAATATAACATCATTAAAAACAAACAAGAAAGCCTCTTGTTATTTATGCTTTACCTTCTGCTTTTGCTTTTCGGTATAATTCCTTTGTTTTGTAGCCTAGTCTAATAATTTCACGCATCTCCTCCAAGCGAGCTACCTGCGTCTCTTCCTTTTTCGCACTATAAATATAACGGGCCCAGTCTTTTTGATAGCCCGGCGTTAATCCATCATAAAATATTAAATCATCCGTATTTTCCGCAAGTGAATCACGCAATTGAGGAATCATACCTTCATAGTCGCTTACGCACTGACTACTCGCTGTCTTCTTCTTGCCACGGCTTTTGCCATCTCTTCTTATGCTTAATATTGAAAATGTCTCATCTAAAGACATAAGACTCGCAAACTTATAATCACTGCCAACCATGTATTTTTCATCGTCTACTTGAATAGCCGGGAAGATTTCATCGCGATGAATAAACTGTTCATATTTCTTATTACCCTTTTTCGGATACACAAAAAATAAATAGCCTTGTTCAACGAGAGTGTTTAACTTTATTTCATTTTGTAAGTACGTTACCATTTCATCAATAGTAAATACAAAGGTAATGATTCGATCATGAGGTGTATTCCCTGATTGGGGTATTCCTTCTAGTAACATATCCTGCGGCTGATTATGAATAGCAATGGACAATCCATCTTGAAGTTTAAATTTCTTTTGCATAGTTTTGACACCTCTTTTAATGATCAATACAATTTTCTCTTAGTTTTGATAGTATAGCTGATTTAATGAAAAATTCGTACAAAAAAACGCTCAAATTTTCTCGAGCGTTTCGTTTACATTGAAAAAAGCTATTTTATTTTGGTAGTCGCTACTATTCCTTTAATAATCGGAATGGCTGCTCCAATAAGCACTATCGGCAGGAACCACCAGCCAATATTCTCTCCCTCACCAAGTGCAATGCGTACCATTTGAAATGATATAGCTGCAAATAAAATGAGACAAAGGTTTTTTACTTCATTTAGTATTTTTCGGCTATTTAAATAAAAAGCCTCAACATTACTTTCATTTAAGCGTGCTGGGTAATTATGCGTATGCGGAACCCTTTCAAGGAACCCTAAAAAAATCCATAGAAATAGTCCGATAAACGGGAGGATAAATAATTCTATTTTGGAACCCCAGCGATCAACTTCTCCTGCTCCATTAAAATGTCCTGGAATCTCCTCAGGTAGGTTGCCCCACATAGCCAAAATATAAAGGATGGACAGTACAAATAATCCACCACCGATATAGTCCAAAATTTTTTCATATGTTGTTTTCGGCAATTTCAAAACAGGTCTATACATCTTCCCACATCCTTGCTTATTCCTTTACTATTCCTACGTTACTACAGTTCATTTAGTTTCAAATTTGCGCAAATTGTCTTAATTGTTTGCTATATATACATAACTATCCGCTTCCATTAACAGTAAAACAGCACTTTATTCTACCTTTTTTATCATTTTTTCTACAAATTACGTCCTTACTCTTCCTATTCAATATAGTAGCAATTCTCATAATACTTTGTAAAATCAATATAATCTGATATAAATGGTATATACATATTTCATTTTTTTGTAACATTTCTACTAAATTACTGAGAAAGGAAACGACAACTATGCGATTTACTATCTATAAGAAGTTAGTACTCGGTTTTTTTATTGTTATTTTAGTATTAATCGGCACAATAGGATTAAATTTCAAGCAGCTTAATTCAGTAAACAAAACATATCGTGTGTTACTCGAAGAACAAACAACTAAATCAATTGGTATTCAAGAGCTACGCGCGATTGCTAAACAAGAAATTGTAAATATCAGAGGCTATCTATTACTTGGTAACAAGCAAAATCTTCAAAGTAATACGGCTTCACGTGAAGATTTTAAAAAGAAATATGATGAATTAAAGGCTTCGTTCTATTCTCAAAAATCTATTGAATTATTAGAGGCAATCCATAAAAGCGAGCAAGATGTCCAAAAGTTCGCAGATCGAATGTTTTCATTAAAGGATGCTGGAGAAACAGAGCAATACGAAAAGCTCGATAGTACACAAGGCCGCATACTTATTAAACAATTCGATAACCGTGTAGCTAACCTTGCAAACTACCAAGATGAATATATAAAAGAAAAAATCGCTGCTACATCAAAAGAAATACAATCTATTAAATTCCAAATGATTATTCTCGGTGTGTTTGCCGTTGTCATTAGTCTGATAATCGCTATGATCATGGGAAGCCTTATTTCCCGCCCTATCAAGAGAATGGCAAAGACTGCAAAAGAGATTGCTGGGGGCGATTTAACAGCTGAGCAAATTCAAATTAAGAATCGTGATGAAGTTGGCGATTTAGCACTTGCCTTTAATCAAATGGCGGCAAACTTAAAGGATCTTATTACAAATGTACGTCATAACACTGTACAAGTAAGTGGTTCTGCTGCTGAGTTAACCGCAAGTGCTGAACAAACTATTCAAGCGACTGAACAAATCACTTCCTCTATACAAGAAGTAGCAAGCGGCTCCGAAGCTCAAGGTAAAAATGCTACTGAAAGCTCGGTAGCTATGAAATCTATGACTAAAGGCATTCAACAATTGGCTGTGACTACAGCTGCTGTTTCAGAGCTTGCTATAGAGACAAATACGGAAGCGAATAAAGGAAATAAATCACTTCACCGTGTTATTACACAGATGGACACCATCAATTCAGCGGTTTTAGAATCTGCTAGCGTTGTGAAAGATTTAGAAAACCATTCTGTTGAAATCGGAAATATTATTAGCCTCATTACAGATATTGCAGAGCAAACAAATTTACTAGCATTGAATGCTGCAATTGAGGCAGCACGTGCAGGAGATCATGGTCGAGGCTTTGCAGTAGTTGCGAATGAAGTAAAAAAATTAGCGGAGCAATCCAAACTATCTGCTGAACAAATTGCAACTTTGATTTCAGAAATCCAACAGAATACACATCAGGCCGTAGCTGTTATGGATACTGGTACACAAGAGGTTCAAGTAGGTATGCAAGTTGTAAAAGTAGCGGAGGAAGGCTTCTCAAAAATCGTTGAACTGACAGAACATGTATCCAAACAAATTCAAGAAGCAACGACAGTTTCAGAGGAAATGTCATCAAGCGCTGAGCAAATTTACGCATCCTTTGATGAAATTGCAACAATCGCACAGATGTCTTCTTCCAATTTACAAAATGTAGCTTCTGCTTCCGAGGAGCAGCTAGCAACTATTGAAGAAGTGGCCGCTTCCGCTGCCACACTATCAAACATGGCCGAGGAATTACAAACACAGGTTTCTCGTTTTAAGGTGGAATAACAATAGATAATTGAAAATTAACATTTAGCAATAAGTTCCATAATAAGACTCCTGAATTGCATTTATTAATTAAATACAATTCGGGAGGAGTTAACTTTTACAAGTCTTTAAATCTAACTAATGCTCTGCTTACTCAAATAAAGCCACTCTTGTATTACAAGAGGTTGTCTAAGCCATGAATTGATAGTATTAAGTGAGTTAAATTATTTATTTTTTTAACATTTTCCTATATGAAAAAGGACTCTGATTATTCCTAGATGGTATCTATCGGACATTCATTTATATGTACAGGATTCTTCGATTTACGAAAGATTCCCAGTACGAGAGCACGGGAATCTAATCAATTAAAGCCTCTTCCTTGTACTTTTCATTTAACACACTTAACATCTTAATTATTGCCGTTTCCTCACTCGGTACTTGTAAGGACGCAAGCTCACGTACTTCATGTTCACCTACACAAACGCTTTCTTTTGCCTTTGCAAACATGGACGCATCATTCGTATCATTACCAAATGCGATAAATTCACCTTCAGCGACACCTAACTTCGTTAAACCATTCCATTTATCTATGCCACTCGGGCTCATATCTACAATATTTTCAGATGTATGTTCATATAACGAGATTGGTAGTTTTTTTAGTTCACCTATTATTTCATTACGTTGCTCTCCAGGGAATAATACAACTTTCACTATATCCTTCAACTCTTGCAACGAAACATTTTTCGCAAGTTTTAATGGATCTAAATTTTGATAAATTGGATGTGTCTCACTACCTGTATATGCATAATCCCAATCTCCGTCTATTAAATAAGGCAATCGAAATGCTGAAATAATGTTTTGAATCTCTTCTACAATTTTTGCTTCAAATGCTGTTACCTCAATAATCTCTCCGTTCTGTGCAACAAATGCTCCATTTCCCCCTACCATTGAAAATTTTCGCATTGTTTCAGGTAATACTGGTAATAAATCACGAATCGGACGAGCTGATGCAAAAATGATTTCATGCCCGTTTTCGATGCAAGCTTCTAAAGCAATAGTTACTCCCTCACTTAATGGTTGACCCTTAAAGCAAATCGTACCGTCTAAATCAAATACAAATTTCATTGTCACGCCCTCTTTCTAAACTATTAATTACCCATTCATTATCTCATAAATTTACATTTATTATAGAAATAATAATGCTTATTATAATAACGTGGGGTTGATTTCCATTCCGGCTGGGCGCTTTCCTGGGAGCGTCCGATGAGTCGCTTGGGCCAACATGATGTTGGTCACGAAGGCGTTATCACAGGATGTGATGCTCTTAGCCTTTGTTCCCCTATCTGCTCGCTCCAGGGTCTCATCTGTGACGCTGATCCCCAAGGAGTCACCCAGCCTCCACTTCAATCAACCTTTATACGTGGCATAGGCTTTACAAAACCTCCCCCCAAATTTCAGAGAAAAGTTAAAAATGAAGGAATTTTTTATTATTATCAAATGATTGACTTTATAATAATTTGTTGCCCATCAAAACAAAACAGAAAAGAAATAATTTTTAGAATATTATTGACAAATCAAAAATATCGCAGTATGATTGCTTTCAACAACACATTATTGTAGGCCAAGATTGGAAATAGTAGAAATGTAAGTGTACTTGTAGAGAGTCGGTGGTTGGTGCAAACCGATAGGCACACATTTTGAACTCGTCCATGAGCCACTCCCTGAACTTTAAGTAAGGGACGTCGGTTTCCTCCGTTAACGGGATAGACAGTGATAGCTGTCGATAAGGGGGCTTTTTTCCGTAAAGAGAAAGTCAATTAGAGTGGTACCGCGAGCATAAACTCGTCTCTATATTTTTATATAGAGGCGAGTTTTTTTATTTTTATTGGCCTAGGTGTGGATTTCGTCTCTAGCAGAACTAATAGTTCATAGCAGAGACAATATCAATATTACTACTACAAAAGGAGTGTTTGAAAATGGGAAGAAAAATTTGGGTGTTTGATACGACTTTACGTGATGGCGAGCAAGTGCCAGGTGCAAAACTGAATTTATATGAAAAAGTAGAGATTGCTCAGCAACTCAAAAAATTAGGCGTCGATATTATCGAAGCTGGGTTCCCTGCTTCATCACAAGGAGATTTTGATGCAGTTAAAGCTGTTGCACAAAAAGTTGGGAATACAAACGACATTATGATTACCGCTTTAGCACGTGCTGTACAGGCAGATATTGATGCTGTTTATAATGCTGTAAAATACGCAGAAAATCCAATGATTCATATGGTACTCGGTACTTCTGATATTCATGTTGAGAAAAAATTTAGTAAATCCAAGGATCAAATTCTACAGATCGGGGTAGATGCAGTAAAATATGCGAAAACTCTTCTACCACAAGTCCAGTATTCAACAGAAGACGCTTCCCGTTCAGATTTCGAGTATCTTTGGAAGACGATCGAAGCCGTAATGAAGGCTGGTGCAACGATGATAAATGTACCTGACACAGTCGGCTTTGCAGAACCAGAAGAATTTGGAGCGATGATTTATAAACTAAATGAGCGTATGAAAAACTTAAACGATAGCGTGCTGTTAAGTGTTCATTGCCATAATGATCTTGGCATGGCAACAGCTAATACGCTTGCTGCGATTAAAAACGGCGCAGATAAAGTAGAATGTACAATTAACGGTATCGGTGAACGCGCAGGAAATGCTGCATTAGAAGAGGTCGTCATGGCATTGAAGACACGTAGCTCTGTATATAATGCTGAGACGCGTATTAACACAAGAGAAATTATGAATACGTCTCGTCTTGTTTCAAGCTTTATGGGCTTAGACGTACAAGTAAACAAAGCGATTACTGGAGATAATGCTTTTGCCCATTCATCTGGTATTCATCAAGACGGTCTTCTTAAATCTCGTGATGCCTATGAGATTGTCCATCCAGAAGATGTAGGTCTTGACGATATGGAGCTAGTTCTGACAGCTCGCTCTGGACGTCACGCGGTGAAAAATGCTCTTGAAAAACTTGGCTTTTCAAATCTTACGGCGGATGAATTCGAAGGAATCTTCGAAGGCTTCTTAAAGCTGGCTGATGCAAAGAAAGAAGTTTACGATCACGATTTATATGTTATTGTGGAAAGCTATTATGAAAAGCACGACGCAAACAATGCAAATGCCACTCACTATAGTGATCAGTTCTTTGACTTCGATGATTTACAAGTCGTCAGCAACGCAAGCTTCCCTTCCGCAAGTGTAAAAGTTCGTAAAGGTGGCGAGGTATTTAAAGCAAGTGCAGTTGGCTCAGGTCCAATTGATGCCCTTTATTCAGCAATCGCAGAAATTACGAACATTGATGTAAAACTTGTGGAATATAATATTAATAGCGTTTCGCGCGGTAAAGAAGCGCTTGGTAAAGTAAAAATTACAATCGAACATGAAGGCGAAAAGTATATCGCAAAAGCCGCAGATACAGATATTTTAAAAGCGAGTGCGCTAGCTTATATTAATGCGATCAATAGTATCGTAGTTGCTAAATTAACGCCTGTTATGAATTAAATAATAGATCAATTATGCCCCGGCATAATTGCGTCCGGAATCGGCTTTGTGCTTAGGCCTGCACGAGGACCTACACGATGTCGGTCATTTCGGTAATGCCACAGAACGTGGCGTTTTTACCGATGCAGGTCAGTTAGCCGTTATTGCATGGATGCGATGATTTTAGGCTAACATCCCCTAAGCACTCCTTTCCGATGCCGTGACATCCGCCGGAGGCTTTAACTTCTTTCATCTGAAAGAAGTTAAAAGCAGTATGACATTATTTGGAGTCATACTGCTTTTACTTTTCCTATCGACTGCCCTCCACTAACTTTTGATATTCCTCTTCAATTAGTGCAACATCAAGACGTTCAAACAGCGGTGTCACTTCGTTAATGCTTGCTGGTAAGTCTACTTGTTCCTGCCACATCACTTCTTTGATCCCTAACATTTTTCTCACCTTCTCAGCTGAAAACGGTAAAAATGGCTGTAATAGCTGTCCAAGGTTGGCAATAATATAAACACATGTCACTAATGTTTGATTTCCAGCTTCCACATTCTCTTTCACCTGTAGCCATGGCTGCTGCTCGTCAAAATAGCGATTAGCTGCACGAATATATTCAAAAACAGCCTCTAACGCTTGCTTAAAATGACCCGCTTCTATATGATTCCCAACATCCTTAAACAGCTGAGTTGTTTGTATTCGAATAGTGTCATCTACCTCTGCATGAGGCACTTGACAATCAAACGATTTCTCTAAAAATTTCAATGTACGATTAACAAAATTACCGTAAGCGCCAAGTAATTCGCCATTATGACTATAAATAAATTCTCGCCAAGAGAAATCCGTATCGCGATTTTCTGGCGCATTCATTGTTAAAAAATAACGAATGGAATCTGCATCATATCGACTTAAAATATAAGGCACCCATACCGCCCAGTTTTGGCTCGTCGATAATTTTCGTTTTTCTAATGTTAAATATTCATTTGATACAATATGTGTAGGTATTGCCTTCGCTCCTATCCCCATAAGTATGGCTGGCCATATAACTGTATGGAACGGGATATTATCTTTACCATGCACATAATATGAAATCGTTTCTTCATTCCACAAATCTTCAATCGCAATTTGGTGCTGCTTTGCCCATTCCAAACTCGCTGTTAAGTAGCCCGCTACTGCTTCAATCCACACATATATTTTTTTGCCTTCAAAGCCTAGTACTGGCACATCTATTCCATTTGGTAAATCCCTTGTTACAGCACGGTCTGGGACCCCTTCTGCCAAGTAACGCTCTGTTAGACTTAAGGCATTGTCTCGCCAGCGTTTTTCTGCCTTTGCCTCCGCTAAATAAGTCTCTAGCCTCCCCTGAAACTGACTAAAGGCAAAATAAAAATGCTCTGTCTCCTTGATAATTGGTGCATTCCTACAAATCTTGCAGCGTTTATCGATTAAATCGAGCGGGTCTAAAATGGTTGAGCAATTATCACATTGGTCACCACGTGCCTTCGCACCACAGCTTGGACAAGTCCCCTCGACAAATCGGTCAGGCAAAAACTGCTTGTCTGTTTCACAATAAGCCTGTTCAATTTTCTTTTTGTATAAAAAATTGTTCGCTAATAGCTGTAAAAAAATTGTTTGAACAGATTCATGGTGGTGCTGCGCATCTGTCCGCGTATACAAATCATAGGTAAATCCTAATTCATTGAAGCATTTTGAAAACTCTTCATGATAATGATTAGCAATTGCTTCCGTTGTCGTATTTTCCTGTGCAGCCCGAATAGAAATCGGAGTGCCATTACAGTCACTTCCTGAAACATATAATACCTTCTCGCCCTTTTGTCGATAATATCTAGCCAAAATATCACCCGGTAATAATGCGGCAACATGCCCTAAATGCAAAGAACCATTTGCATATGGCCACGCGCCTCCAATAACAATTGTCATCCTAAGTTGCTCCCCTCGAAAAAATGTAAAAAGTGTAGATCAATTACGCCTCGGCTTAATTGCCACTGACGCTTCGCTTTCGCGCAGATAAACAATCCGTGACATCCGCCGGAGGCTTTATCTTCATTCAGGCAAGTCCTGAATGAAGATAAAAAAAACGCCCTAATCAAAATTGATTAGGACGAGTTTACCCGTGTTACCACCTATATTTACAAATAGCTCTCACTATTTGCCTCCATCAGTGCGTCTCATTTAAAATTTCAATGAGAGATACTGCCGCTGTTATAACGAGTGCCCATCTCGTCGTAATCTACTCGCAAACCCGCTTTCGGTACGAAGCTCAAAGGTCATTTTCAAAATGGGACATTTACCTCATTTCCACCAACAGAGGCTCTCTATATAATGCTTATCCAATTTACTTTTCCTTATCAATGCTTTCATTATAGATTTCCACTATCTTACTCTTTTTAATTATGAATTGCAATGTATGTCGATAAATCGTTCCTATTTCTCTATAAACTGAAAATAGTCGAAAAAAATTTTATCCTAACTTTAAATCAAGTAACTCTTTTAAATCATCAATAACTGTGTCCGCTTTCTGTAATTCTGTTTCCTGTGCAAAGTCGAAGCGAACACCAACAGAGAATAACTGATTGTCATGAGCTGCTTGAATATCAGAAGAACGATCACCAACAACTGCCCCGCGTTCAATGGTATTTTCCTCAATTACCTTTTTCACTAAATCCGATTTATGACCACTCGAAATGGACTGAATACTATATGTACTTTTAATAAAACGTTGTAATTGATAAGTTTCTACTATCGCCTGTAAATACTCAATTTGTCCATTACTAGCAATGAATAAATCATAGTTATCCGCCAAATTAGCAAGTGTTTGCTCTGCATGTGGATACAATGCACCTTGACGATTCCGTATTTGTTCAATGAGCTTAACATGAAATAATGCATTGCTTTCTTCCCGTGTCTCTAGCGTGTGCATAGGACATAACGTTTCCCACACAACAGGTAATGAAACACCCATAATTTCGCGGTATTTCTCTATTGGTGTTTCCCCCTGCCACAAGCCCTTTGCACGTAGCACATCGAACGTTGCCGATAGTGCTGGCTCTAATATAAGATTTGTTTGAAATAAAGTACCGTCCATATCAAAAATAATAGCTTTTTTCATAAAATCACCCCTTCTACTATTATCAACGTATTCATTAGAAGGAGTGTTGCAACCTTTAGACATCAAAAAACTCCATATGCATTTTTTCCTTTTTATAATAATCCAATCGATCCTGTAAAGTCCCTGTATGAAATTCGAACTTATGACCGTCTGGATCTGTGAAATAAATCGATTTTTTATCTCTCACATCTCTTTGTCTACCTTCTAGGATATTGACATTAAGTTGAATTAACTTTTCATACATTTTATCAAAATCATCCTCATGGATAGAAAAAGCTATATGTGTATAGGATTGATGTATTTCATTACGAGGAATATCTTTTTCTACATTCAGGGCAAGCCACAGCCCATTTACATCAAAATAGGCTGTACTTTTCCCCTTCACTAATAATTTAGCGTCAAAAACCTTTTCATAGAATGCAATGGATTCCTCTAAATTTGACACTGAAAATAATAAATGATTTATGCTTTGGATTGCCATATGTGTGTCCCCCAACTATGAGATAACCGTTCAACCTCATATCAAGTTTCGTTTAATTTAATTTTTTACCTTTCTTCCCCTTCGCAATTTGCTTTGATTTGCGTTGCTCATTAAGTTTTGCCTGTGCATTTGCTTTTCGTTCGATAAAAGCAAGCTCTCTTTGCAATTTAAAGTAGCTTTGAAGACGGGATTGTTCAAGCACACCATCTGTAATAGCTTGCTGTACAGCACAATGCGGCTCCTTCTGATGTTTGCAATCTCTGTAACGACAGGCTGCAGAAAATTCCTCAATGTCCTTAAAACTAGAGGATAAGCTGTCACTCTGATCCCATAATTGTAATTCTCGCATTCCAGGTGTATCAATTAAACAGCCACCACCTGGCAATAAAACTAATTCACGATGTGTAGTTGTATGGCGCCCCTTCGCATCATCTTCACGAATATCCGAAACCTTCATATAGTCCTCACCACTAAGGGCATTCGTCAATGTGGATTTCCCTGCGCCAGAAGAACCAAGCAGTGCTCCTGTTACGCCTTCCGTAAATAGCGCGCGAATATCCTCTAAGCCCTCCCCTGACAGAGCACTAGTCACAAAAATATCCACACCGAACGCAACAGACTCAACCTCACATATCTTACTAGCAATATCTTCACACAGATCAGCCTTCGTCAATACAACGACCGGCTTCGCACCTGAATCCCACGCAGCTACTAAATAACGTTCTAAACGACGAATATTAAAGTCTGCATTTAAGCTCATCACTAGAAGCACGATATCAACATTCGATGCTACGATCTGCTCTTGTATTTCCAACCCCGCAGCCTTACGCGAAAAGACTGATTTTCGCGTAAACAATTTATGAATAATCGCCTTTTCCTCACCAGGCATTTTCTCAACTAAAACCCAATCCCCAACTGCCGGGAAATCCTCACGTGCTAATGATGTATACGCGTAATGTCCAGCAATTGTCGCTAGCCACTCTCCTTCTTCAGCCAGCACACGATAGGAATGCTTATGCTCCAATGTAACCCTAGCCGGCACACAATTCGCTAACTTAGCCTCCTGTTTAAATCCAGTCATTTGCTCTTCAAAATACGTTAAAAATCCTAAAGTTGTTAAATTCAATTATTTTCCTCCTAAATATGCATATCGTTTATCGTCACTTTAAAATAAACACAAAAAAACCATGTCTCTGCGCAATTCGGCAGTTACAAGGTTCACAGGCACATTTAAGAGAATATACAAAACACCACAATCATGAATTAAATCTCGCTACTATGTGTGGTTAAATTGTATATTTTAGGCGTGTGAAATTGAACAAACCGAATTGCTGTTCGTTAATAGCGGCTTTATTCATCATGTCACATCACCTACTTTCGATTTTTGTTATTTTCAATATAACGGAATCTTCCGAAATTGTCAATTATAACTTATAAGCATGTATCCCCTCCCTACCTGCATACAATAAACAAGATCACTATTGGCGAAGGAGATGTTGAATTGTCAAAAATCATTTCGATCAGTACATACAAACCACCGTACACATTACAACAGACAAATGCAGAGGAGCTAACGAAGGAACTTTTTCATGCAAAAATCCCTAAATTAGAACGCTACTTAAAAGTGTTTGAGAATGGTGGTATTGCAACACGCCATTTTTGTGTGCCACCGGAGTGGCATCGTACGGATCATTCCTTTGAGGAACGTAACGATTTATATATTGACCTTGCTACACAATATAGCGTTAACGTCATTCAAGCCTGTTTACAAAATGAAACGTTTTTACAATCACCGGTTTCTCCTAAAGATATCGATGCTATTATTTTTGTGAGTTCTACTGGCATTTCCACACCGAGTATTGATGCACGGGTTATGAATCAACTTCCTTTTTCAGACCGACTTAAGCGAATTCCACTTTGGGGACTTGGCTGTGCTGGTGGTGCATCTGGTGTTAGTAGAGCCTATGATTTTTGTCGTGCTCATCCAGAAGCAAAAGTTCTTGTCGTTTGCGTTGAGCTTTGTAGTCTAACCTTTCAGCCAAATGATTTTTCAAAAAGTAATTTAATTGGTGCCTCTCTTTTTGCGGATGGCGCAGCATGTATACTCGTCTGTGGAGACGAAGTGAATATCGCAGTAAAAAAATCAACACCTACTATTATCGGAACCGGCTCTAAGTGGATGCCAGATTCAGAAAATGTTATGGGCTGGAATATTAAAAATAATGGCCTACATGTCATTTTTCAGAAAAGCATTCCTGCCATCATCACCAATTGGCTCGGTCCATTCATTGAACAATTTTTATTGGAACATGAACTGTACAGTGAACAGCTTAACCATTTTATTGCACATCCTGGCGGTAAAAAAGTATTAACAGCCTATGAAGATACGCTTTATTTAACTCCCCAAAAAACCGACATTTCTCGGGAAATATTAAAATATCATGGAAATATGTCATCTCCTACGGTGCTATACGTGTTGGAGCAATTTATGTTAAGTGAAGGACAAGTAGAGGATACAGGTTTGCTCGTCGCTCTTGGCCCTGGCTTTTGTGCTGAAGCTGTATTACTTAAATGGAGGGAGTAGCATGATTATTTACATTATTTTGATCCTCGTCATTCTACAAAGATTGACAGAAGTTTTCATTGCAAAACGCAATGAAAAATGGATGCTCTCACAAGGGGCCTATGAAGTCGGTTCCTCTCATTATCCGTATATGGTTACTTTGCACGCCGCCTTTTTCTTGTTTTTAATAATTGAAGTAGCTACTAATCATAAAAGTGTATCGCCTTTATTTCCGTTATTATTTTTATTATTTATTGCCGTTCAAGCATTACGCATTTGGTGTATCCGTTCTTTAGGGTCTTTTTGGAACACCAAAATACTCATATTGCCTAATGCAGAAGTGGTACGAAAAGGGCCTTATACATTTATGCGTCACCCAAATTACGCAGTGGTTTGCTTAGAAATTATTCTTCTACCTTTAATGTTTCAAGCGTATTTCACAGCCTTCTGCTTCACACTTTTAAATGTAACAATGCTATCTGTACGCATTCCAATTGAGGAAAAAGCTTTACGAGATGCAACAAATTATAATCATGTATTTCACAAGAAGATTTCGGAATCCTAGCCGAAATCTTTTTTGTTTTTCCAATTTACAACATGAAAAGGCTGTTTCATCTTACTTTTGAAACAGCCTTCTACAACATACTTTATACAGTTTTATCAGTATTGATTTCTATTGTTAGCTCGTTCAATTTGTGATCCAGGTCCTCAAGCAAGCGTAATTTATGATTCAACTGCTTTTCAAAATCCATTGATTGAGCCAATACCTTTTTCACTTGGGCATCTACGCGTGTCAGGAACTCGGAATCCATCTTCGTTTTTCCACTTAGGGAAGGGCTTTGTTTTTTTACATCTGCTAATTCTTCCGATAATTTTGCTATCTCACTGCTTTTCTCCTCTATTTCTTTGGCTAAATGCTTATTAAGATTGTCTGAATTGGTTTGTTCTAGACGGGATCTTTCGATGGCTTCAATGATCGACTTCATTTGTTGGCCTATATCTTTTGTAAAAACATTCAACTTATTTTCAAGACTATCCACTGTAATCTTATCTGAATTCATAGAAAGTAATTCATCTTTAGTGAATTTTAGAGATTCCTTTATTAGCTTGTTTTCTGCACGCAGTTCTTCCAGTTCTTTTAATAAACCCTCTATCGAAGAAAGTTGTTTTTTCTTCTGTATTTCTCTTGCTTGTATATCATCATAGTAAGTTTTTATTGTTCTATCATGGTCTCTCTTCAGCTTTAAAAGCTCCATCGAAAGCTCCTTTTTCTGTTTTGTTAATTCAACATTTTCTCGCTCTAATCTCAGTATTAGTGAATAATAATCACCATCTCTAAGCCTTTTAACTTCATTTTTATATTTCGCTAATTCGGCTCTTAAAAAAATGATCATTTGCTGAAGTTGAATAGGATCATTGTTTTTGACAATATCATTATCCACACTCCCACCTCCTATTCCGACAATTTTTTTAGTGAACTAATCACTTCTTCAAATTGCTCCTTACTCTCCTCTAACATCTCATCAAGCTGTTTAATCATCCTAGTTTCTATTTCCTCATCGCCAATTTTATCAGTTATTCTCTTTTCTCCTGCTATTAAATGGGTAATAAGTAGGTTTAACGTGCCTTTTTCGAGATAAGCAAAGCTATTGTTTTCTTCATTAATATAGTTAGGTAGATTTGCAAGTTGTTCCTTCATAATTTGATGGGCAACACTATCTATTTTTTCACTCATTTTCATCCTCCTGTGTATAACTCATTCCATTGAGATTAATCGGATTTAAGACGACGATACCCTCTTCGAACTGATCACAATATGTAAAACCCATAATACTTCCTGAATAAGATGAATTATTACCCCATTTGATTTGAAAGTTAGGAAATGATAGTGTCTCGTTTGGCTCTAACGTTGTTTTTCCTATAGGTCTAAGCCAAAACTCTTCCTTACTCGATTGATCATTAATTCGCTCCCAGCTACTGTTTCCTTTTAAATTTGGAGCGAAATGTTCATAGACATACCTTCCTGAGAAAGAGAATGGGGAATCTTCAGGTAGCTTTATGCATAGAGAAGGATTCGTTATAGGCTGATTACCTATATTACGAATATGATAAGAGCCCAGGCATAAGCTTTCCTCATCGGGATTATAAGAAATATTGATTGAGGATGTGAAATAACTTATAACGTTGACACTCTCCGGAACAATCAGCTCCCCAATCGTTTTTTTCATTTCATGAACATAAAAATCCGTTTGTTTTTTCAACTCATTTATTTTTTCTTCTACATGATCGATGCGAGTAAGCATAATCAGTACCCCCTTGCTAATAGTATTAAATTAATCAAAGCAATTTCAAACTTCTTTATGTGGCAGTTACGTCCTTCCATAAAAAAAAAGAGAGGATTACCCTCTCTTTACAATATGATGTTCTTCTATGTGTTAGTACCATTAACCGACAGGTGGGAATATAGCAGGGCATTGCGCTGGGCGAACTACACCCGGACATGCGAACGGTAATTCTGCTCTTGGCTCGCAGAAAGTCGCTAAAAATTCCACAGTAACTGGGAATGTAGATTGAATACTTTGGCAAACAGATACAGTAATAGTTAATGCAGAAAACGTAATTGTACCTGCCCCAGCTACTAATGTTCCAGTTGTACATACGAAACAATCTAAATCTGTGAATAAAATTTCTACATCTGTCCCTTTTGGCGCACATAATGTAACTTGTTCGCAACGAGAAAGTGAAACAGTATTGCTTGTGAACATAGTGCCGTTCGGTAAACAAACAACTATCGTAAGAATAAAATTCTTTTGAATAGTTAAATTTTGAAGACATACAGTTGAACCATCAATGGAGAATTGGCGATTCTCACGGTTCAAAATAACGATAGGGTTAGTTGGTGATGGAACTACCTTACATGTAACTACCGCACCTGATAAATCAGTCGTTGGCGTTACTCCTGCAAAAGTAATTGGTCCAGTAGGGGAAAAATCAAACGACATTTCCTTTACAATCCAGTCAAACACCTTGTCGACGTTTATACAAATTAATTCTTGCGCCTGGGATGGCATATTGTCTAGCATCCTTTTGACACCTCCATAAGTTTTTTATCTTTCGTTTGTATCATATGTTTTCTAGCTATAAGTGTATGGGCTAATGAATAATTTGTTTTGATTTTTAATCAATTACGCTTCAACAAAATTGCCACTGTCGCACAAATAAAGCCGTACTGCTGTTGCTTCACTTTCGTACAGTTAAATTGCCACAGGACGTGGTGTTCTTATTCTGAGTCCCTCTATTTCAGCGAATGTCTTTTGTACCGAAAGCGTAGCGACAGGTACAGGTGTTATACACCACTAAAAGAAGAAGTTAAAATTCTCCAGTATCATTATGCTTTTCTCCTCTTCTAATGGAGGAACTAAAATGTTCGAAAGGACGGTATATTTGTAACAGAAAGTAACTATTTTTAATAAAATATGAATGGACAGAAAGGGGTGAAATGCAATGGAAAATTCAAAATTGTACTCCACTCAAGACATTGAAAAAATGAAGCAAAAGATAGAAACCTACAAGGACACGTTAACTTCATTAAAAACGGGAAATTCAGTTGAAGATTACCTATTTATGAAAATGGATTTTGATGAGATTAAAACACAAATGGCACTTTTAGAAGAGCTAACTGAAACTATAGATGATAAGCAAAAAAATTCAAAAATTAAGGGATACGATGAGCAGGTACAGTTTCTATCGGCACAAATTGAGTCTCTGAATCACACGATTGATGGCATGAACCGAGAAATACTAATGGTTTTAAACAAATTACTCACGATTGAAAATACTGAATCTTTAACCACTATACCTAAAACTGAAAACACATCTAATTTTTTTACTAACAGTGTACGAAGGGATCTGAACGTTACACAAACAACAAATCAATCGGCGATTACATCAAAACAGCCATCTTATAAAATGTTACAAAGTCTTGCAGGTAAAGCAACAAATACGCAATTAGATGGTAACAATGGTATACCTTCTCCTCGCACCGAAAATCAAAGAGAGGTACCCGAGGAACGCCATTTTAATCAACAATACTTTCAATCAATCAATACTCATCCAAGCCAAATATATAATGGCTTATATAGAAATACCACCGCCGAATCCACCTTCCATTTTAAACACGCTACGAGCACACACGAAATTCCAATTGGTATGAATGGGCCAGCCTTACAACCTGAGGATACCTCAACTCCTGAGAATTACAGAAGAAAAAATACTGCTGTCACTGTAGATGAAATGCACTCTGCACTAACGAATGAACCAAGCGTACATGAAACTGTTAATGAGCCTGTTATTTTGGAAACTGCTGAAACGGTTACTGAACCTGTCATTCTGGAAACTGCTGAAACGGTTACTGAACCTGTCATTTCGGAAGCTGACGATACGGTTACTGAGCCTGTCATTTTGGAAGCTGACGATACGGTTACTGAGCCTGTCATTTTGGAAGCTGACGATACGGTTACTGAACCTGTCATTTTGGAAGCTGACGATACGGTTACTGAGCCTGTCATTTTGGAAGCTGACGATACGGTTACTGAGCCTGTCATTTTGGAAGCTGACGAAACGGTTACTGAGCCTGTCATTTTGGAAGCTGACGATACGGTTACTGAGCCTGTCATTTTGGAAGCTGACGATACGGTTACTGAGCCTGTCATTTTGGAAGTAGCTAAAGTGGTTAACGAGCGAGAGGACGCAAATAAATCCTCTATTTTAAAAGTTGACGAATGTGAAATTCTTGAACCTACATTAGGGGAAGTATATGAAACCTATGCACAAATTGAAGAGGTAAACGAGCAACCCGAGTTAAAAGACGAATCACCTGAGGAAAACAAGAAAAAAGAGAAGGGTTCTTTATTTTTCAATTTCTTTCGAAAATGGAGTTAGTATCAATTATGCCTCGGCATAATTGCGTCCAGAATCGGCTTTGTGCTTAGGCCTGCACGAGGGCAGATACGATGTCGGTCATTTCGGTAATGCCACAGGACGTGGCGTTTTTACCGATGCAGGTCTGTTAGCCGTTATCGCATGGATGCGATGGTTTTAGGCTAACATCCTATATTGAAATCCGTTCCGATTCTGTGACATCCGCCGGAGGCTTTAGGCCAACACGATGTTGGTCACTCAGTCGTTGCCACAGGACGTGGCGTTCTTAGACTGAGTTCCTATATTTCAGCGGGTGTTTGGACACCCGCTGAAGAGTAACTTAAATCGCATTCATCTCACCATCTGTAGAGATGGGAGAGTTCTGCTGAAAGAAGTTAAAGCTGTGGTGTTCCGAGGCTGACAATCTAGATATGTACGATAAATTTGTCCAATACGTGTGAAAATACCTATTGGACTTTTTCTGTTTAACTAACCAGAAAGTCAAATTCATTATAGAATACTTGCCATTGACAATAACGCCTCTAAAATGCCTCAATAATTTCCACATATAAAAACTACAATGTGGATATTTGCCCTAACCCTATAATCTTAGCTGAATAGAATAATGAAGAAAGGGGGTGTAAAAATGTGTATGAATTGTATGAATTCAACGTGTGGCGGTTGTGTAAATAATAATAATAATGAGTGTGTTGCACGCGGTCCTTTTGAAGCTATAGATGCTGCATGTATTACTACTCCACCAGCAACAGGCTCAATCATCCCATTCTCATCAGGTATTGTTCCTGTTGTTTTAACAGCAGTTGCTGGGGGCTTGATCGGTACTGTAAGTGAGGTAGGGTTCGGCACGTCTATTCCTGGGGTAACTCTTGTTGGCACAACTATAGACGTAACAAGTGCTGTTCTTGGAACGGAGGCCTTTTCAGTTCCACGTGCAGGTACTATTACATCTATATCTGCATCATTTTCTGCAACAGTTGCTGTAACCCTTATAGGAGCAACAGCAACAATCAGAGCACAAATTTACCGCGCGCCTGCGGGAAGTAATATTTTCAGCCCTACAGATGCATTTGTTGATTTAGCACCAGCTCTATCAACAATAGCAATTGGTACTATTGCATTTGGTACTAGAAACGTTACACCAGTACCAGTAGCTGCTGGTGATCGTTTACTAATGGTGTTCTCCGTTACTACATCAGGGCTTGCTGCTGTTATTACAGGTAACGCAAGTGCAGGAATCAATATTGTATAAAAAATTATGTTCGTAAGTTAAATTATAGCTAAATATAGTACCATTATCCGTATAACATACGATATTTACATGAAAACAATTTCAAAAGTAGGTGATTTTCTCCTAATCGGAAAATCGCCTACTTTTCGTTCTAAAATATAGTTATTATTTCGCCAAAGCAATCTGAATATGAGCAAGATGATGCTTCCCGTGCCAAGCATATAAGGCTATAGCTTTTTCAAGCGTCATTAACCCTGAATCAGGATGATTAAATGCTCGTTGTATTTGCACTGCTGTTAAGCTTTCCAACAAATATACCCAGCGTGCATGTAAGCCTTCAATCATTTTATACGATGTCGAAACAAGCATTCCTGCATCCGGAAGCTTTGCCCATTCTTCCTCATCGTAAGGCTTAATCGTTGGTACTTCCTCTGTCAAAGCTAACTTAAAACGGATGTAGCTGTTCATATGACTATCTGCAATATGATGGACAAGCTGCGTAACCGTCCAGCCATTTTCTCGGTAGGATTTTATTAAGGATTGTTCACTTGCTCCGTTAAGTGCCTCTGCTAGTTGTTTCGGCAATAGACGAATATCCTCTATCCATTCCTTCACTTGCTGCGCTGTAACTACTTCCGGAAATTGAAATTGTCCAATTGGGTATCGTAAATCGGTCATGTAGCTATCCTCCATTCCTATTTCCTTACTTTATATTACCAATTTTATATTTTTCACGCCATTCACTTTCATTCTTCTAAGTAAAACCCTTATTTTGTAAGCGTTTCAGCTTATCAACACTCCCTTTTATCAAAAATAAACCGCATCATCACAAGACAATGCGGTTCGTACTATTAGTTTTTATTCACAAAACGAATGGCTTTACTCATTACTGTCGGGACGACTGATGCATGATTTTCCTCCAACGCTTCATAAAACACTATGTCCATAATTTTCTCTAGATCACTCGCAATTTGTTGAGCATCATCCACCATAAAGGTTTCAAGTTCCCCTACGCCGATGAATAATTTTTCATAAGCAAAAGGGCGCTCTTTTATAAATGTTGAAGCATAACTGAATAGTTCATGCTCATTCCACCAAACAGAAGGGCTAATCGCTATATAACGTTGGAAAGTTGCTTGATGATGGAATAATTTCCAAAGCACAAAGTAGCCTGCTAATGAATGCCCGAACAGTGATTGCTGCAGCATATTTACAGGGAATTGAGCCTGAATACTTGGCTTTAATTCCTTCTCTAAAAATGTACTGAAGTTTACAGCTCCTCCATGTTTCTCATAGCCCTTTCCTTTAAATCTTGCAGGATACGTATATGTTTCGGCTTGTCCTGTAAAATCATAAAATCTTCGTTCATGCATATCCACACCATGCCCAATGCCTACAACAATAGTTGGCAAAATACCCGTCTTAGGTGCATTGCGACTTTGTAGGCGGACCGCTTCCTTAACAAGATGGAAATAGGACGATCCATCTAATACGTATAAGACTGGAAATCCTCCTTCCGGTACTTCTCCATTCGGTACATAGATATTTACCGTATACGTATAATCCGTAAACTTCGATACAATTTCTTGCGTCACATAATCAAGTGCTTTCTCCTCAATCATTTGTCGGTCTCCTTCATAACATCATAGCCGTAACATACGGGTGTTTTCGTAACTGGATCTTGCATAATACGTGCATTAATATTGAATACGTTACGCATAACATCTGCACATAAAATTTCCTCAGGTGTTCCAGTTTTCATTACAGCCCCCTGCCTCATTGCGATTAAATGATCAGAATATCGCGCCGCGTGATTAATATCGTGCAATACCATAACAATCGTACAACGATGCCGTTCATTTAAGTTTTTCACAATTTCTAACACCTCTAACTGATGTGCCATATCTAAATAAGTTGTCGGTTCGTCCAACAACAAAATACTCGTTTCTTGCGCTAAGGCCATTGCAAGCCATACACGTTGGCGTTGACCTCCAGAAAGCTGTGCAAGCTCTCGATTTCGGTACTCCATCGTATTTGTCACATTTAAAGCCCATTCAATCATTTCCTCATCCTTTTTTGTTAAGCGATTCACATTATTTCGATGTGGATAACGACCATAAGCAATGAGCTCCTCAACCTTTAACTGACCTGGTGCAATAGGTGTCTGTGATAAAATAGCTAGCTTTTTCGCAATGTCTTTCGTCGATAAATTTTGCATGTTTTGGTCCTGTAAATAAACCGTCCCCTGCTGCTTCTTTAATATACGACCAATCGTTTTTAAAAGTGTAGATTTCCCACATCCATTGGGGCCAATAATAGTCGTAATCTTCCCTTCTTCTATTGTTAAATTTAAGCCTTCAAACACACGAACTTGTTCATAGCCAGAAGCCAAATTTTCCATTCTAAATGCCGTTTGCATACGATTTCCCCCTATGCCTTCGATTTCACTAGTAAATATAAGAAATACGGAATCCCGATAATCGAGACAACAATACCAACTGCTAACTCAGACGGCGCAAATACTGTTTTTCCTATAAAATCAGCTGCAATAAGCAATCCCGCACCTATTAATGCACTTACTGGCATGACGTAACGATGTTGTATACCTACAAGCTGTTTAGCAATATGTGGTGCCATTAATCCAATAAAACCGATACTACCTGATACCGATACACAGGCACTGACTAAGCCAACGCCTGCCAATAACAGCTTCATTTTCTCTTTTTCTACCGCTATCCCTAAGCTAGTAATACTATCCTCTTCTAATTGAAAATAATCGAGCAAATATGATTTCCGATAAACGTAAAAGCCTAATAAAATAAGCCACGGCAGCATAGTCACAACAAAAATCCAGTTTGCATTATAAATGGAGCCTGCCATCCAAACTGCAGCAGCATCAAAATCCTGAGCATTCATTTTCAATGATAAAAATAATGACAATGCCCCGAAGCCACTATTAATCGCAATCCCTGTTAAAATTAGCCGTTGCATATCTAAATGACCATTTTTTAGGGCAAATGAGAAAATTAACACAGCGGCCATCGTACCACCGACAAACCCAAAAATCGGCATCATCAAAATAGATAACCAGCTACTCATATCTGCAGATGTAAGATGTAATTGAAAGAAAAACATAAATATGACCACTGCTGCACCGGCACCCGCGTTAATCCCTAGAATCCCAGGGTCTGCTAGACCATTGCGCGTAATACCTTGTAGTACAACCCCTGCCATTCCTAAGCCAACACCGACTAATGCTGCTATGACAATACGTGGTAATCGGAATTCAAAAATGACAAGATCAAATTTAGGGTTCGACTCGATGCGTAGCAATGTTTTTATGACATCCATCACCGACATATCAAAGACACCATTTGTAAGATGGAGATAGCTTGCACCAAAAATTAATAATATCAATATTGAAACAGTCATCACGAATACACTCGAGGTTTTTTTACGCACGTTTTTCACCTCCGTGTTTACGAACTAAATATAAGAAGAATGGGACACCAACTAATGCCGTTAAGACGCCGATTGGAGTTTCGAATGGATAATTAACAAAGCGACTGAGCACATCACAAAGCGCTAAGAAAAACGCACCTACTACAGCTCCACATGGAATGATAAAGCGGTAATCAACTCCAACAAGGAAACGTGTAATATGAGGAATAACTAACCCTACAAAGGCAATCTTTCCTACAAGTGCGACAGCCGTTCCTGTTAAACATACAACAGCAAGCATACTAATAATTTTCACGGCTTTTGTTTTTTGCCCAAGCCCAATAGCGATATCTTCTCCTAATGAAGTAATCGTAATGGCCTTAGCTGATAATAATGCAAGCACTAAACCAACTAAACCAAATGGAATCGATAGCATGAGCATATCCATATCTACCATATGGACCTTTGTGTTATACCAAACACTTACCGTTTGAGATACTTGGAAATACATCGCAATAGCTGTAGCAATACTGCTTAAAAACGTACCAATGACCGTCCCAATAATGGCAAGCCTTACTGGTGATAAGCCATTGCGAATTAAAGAGCCAAAACCAAACACAATCCCTGCACCTAATGCTGAACCGAGCATAGAAAGTAAAATCATTTGGTAATTAGGAAGCCCTGGGAAAAATACGATTGCTAACGTAATCACAAATGCAGACCCATCATTCACGCCCATTAATGATGGAGACGCTAAATAATTCCGTGTAATACCTTGCATCACTGCGCCAGCTACTGCTAAAAATGCTCCCACCAGTAAAACCGCTACAATTCTAGGAATACGTCCTGTTCGTATAATTTGGTGGTCCACATTCGAAGGGTCAAATTCAGCAATCGCCTGCCATACCGTTATTGCGCTAATGTCTTTCGTGCCGTACATAACGGATACTAATGCCACAATCGCAATTAGGAATGGAGAAGCTGCTAATATTGAAAATGCTACAATGTTTGTTTTTTTCAACTTCCACACCTTTTTCTATATCAATTATGCCTCGACGTAATTGTAACCACGCTACAGAAAACATTTGCCGCTGTCGCGCGGATAAACAATGCGTCCGGAGGCGTTGGGCCAACACATGTTTTCTGTGCGAAAGCGAAGCGACAGCAACACAACATGATGTTGGTCACTCAGTCGTTGCCACAGGACGTGGCGTTCTTAGACTGAGTTCCTCTAACTTATAAAAGGCTGGTAATAGCCTGGTGATACCACCAAATCTACTACCAGCCTCTTTATACTATTTAAGTAATTTTTCGGCTGCGATATCTAAGAATTTCACCTTAGACCATGCAGTACCACCCTGTGCTAAAGGTTCAATGGCATTCACGAAAATTTGATTATTTTGTGATGCTTTTAAGCTTGTAAAGATCGGATTTTTTTGTAGCTCTTCTAACGCTTTTGGTGCGTCAGCATTTTCTGATTCCTCGAATTGAAGGAAAATAGCATCAGGATTAACCTCTGCTAATGTTTCAAGAGATAGTTCAGCCTGTGCTTTTGCAGTTTTTAGCACCTCTGGTATTGGAGCCCCTAAATCTTCATATAGAACAGGGTTTAAGTAAACGCCTGCAGGATAGATATACATGATGCCTCCACGTACCCGAATAACTAGAACTTGCTTGTCCGCTAATTGCTCTTTAGATTTCACTTGGGAATCAGCAACCTTCGCTTCATAATCTGCAATGATTTTTTTTGCCTCATCTTCTTTCCCTGAAAGCTGTGCAAGTAACGTTAAGTTCTCTTTCCAATTTGTAGAGACATGTGAATACGGAATCATCGTTTGAATTTTATTAAGCTTTTCAGCCATTTCCTCAGGGTATTTTGAGGAACCTAAAATAACATCTGGATCAAGTTGAAGAATGGCTTCAGTATTCGGTGTCATTTTATTTCCAACAAGCTCGGCACCTTCTAATTCAGAAGCAAGATATGTTGGAATTTTCCCACCGATATCAAGCACACCAACAGGCTTGATACCGAGCACTGCCGCATCTTCCATAGACTCTAAGCTTGCAGCTACTATATTTTTAACATCTGCGGCAATTTCATATTTTTCGCCTAAGTATGTAATCGTTTGTGTCTTCGCTTGATTTTTTTGCGTTTCTGATGCACTAGTTTCTGCTGCATTATTTGTAGATGCAGATGACTCTTCTGCTTTATCCGTTCCACACGCAGCCAAAGATAGAGCTAATAGAGCAGGTGCACACATTTTAAAATATTTATTCATAGATATTCTCTCCTAACGAACTTCATTATAATGATAATGATAATCATTTTCATTTATAAGTCAATAGTATTTATTTTTTAATTGATATCTATTATCATTTACGGATACTATCCTAACAAAGTGGAAAACAGTTGTGAATGGACGATTTCACGAATAACATGGACTTTTGCCGATTTCCGAGCACAAAAAAAGCTGTTTCTTTTTTCAAGAAACAACTTTTTATAAGTATTTAGCTTCCTCAAGCATTGTTTTTCGATATGTTGTCGGCGACATTCCAGTACATTTTTTAAATACTCGACTGAAATAAAAGCAATCTATATAACCTACACATTCTGCTATTTCCGCTACTGGCGAATCATCATATTTTAGTAACTCCTTCGACCGCCGAATGCGATATTCCGTTAAGTAGACGCTAGGATTCATCCCTGTATGCTGTTCAAACAGATAGGCAAACCTACGACGCTCCACGCCAAATTCTTCAGCAATTTTCGAAACAGAAAGTTGTGTAGCATAATTCTCATGTATATACTGCAAAGCTTGCTCCATCTGGTCACTTGCCGTATCGAGCACCTTCACTTTTGCCGACATAAGAATGGCTTCCAAAAGATTCATAAATAGAGTCTTTGCTTTGAATATTGACATATTACCCGGCATTCCTTGACTTTCTATTAATTGCTGTACATAGTCAATAATTTTTGTATGATAGCCTGTATTGATTAAAAAATGCTGAGTTGATAATGGAAATAAAGTTGACTCTTCGGTAGAAAGTTGATAATGAACAACTGCATACTCCCATCCTTTATCATTAGAAGCTTTAATTTCGATTGGCATTTGTGGTCCTGCATGTACGACCATACCTGGCTCCATTGCATAAGGGGTACCGTTAAAACTAAATATAGCGTTACCAGTAAGCGGCACAACCAATCCACACTTCCCTGGGGCTGTTGTTCGACCTTTGTCTACTTGGCCAGGCTCCATTTTATTCGTAAAAACATCCGTAAATTTTACAGACGCATGTGCATAGTAATCGATTAAATGCTTGATATCCATTTTATAGCCCCTAAATTCTTTAAAACTGTTTGGATTTGTGAAAAATGATGTAGATCATGATCTACTAAACTAGCAAAATAACTGTAAAGTGTTAATTCAGAAGCACCTATTGTAAAAGGCAGTTGCCACTGCTTATCCACTATTTCATAAAGCACGTCAATTAGCTGATGTCTCTGATGGATAAAATTAGCTATCGTTTCACCTTTACTTCGTGCACGACTATTCCTTGCTGCACAAGCATTTATCTCTCCTACATCTGGGCCTTTTGGTAAGCTCCCCTCTATAAAAAGAAACGGTAAACGTTGATTTAACACAAATTCATCCCACGGTGTAAGATGTCCAATTACCTCTGCAACCGTCCATTTCTCAGGCTCTATAGGGGTACGCCATTGTTCTTCAGTTATGCCTGCTAAACTTTCCACAAATACGATAGATCTTTCATAATGCGAGATTATTTGATGTTTATCGTGACACATCCCTTAGCTCCTTCGCTTCATTTTAGTAGAAAATCTGTAGTTTCGGCCAAATTGATTGCCACTGTTTGTTATGGATTCTACTCTTATAAACTTCATGCATCGGAGAGCCCTTTTGAAAATATGGTGTAGGAGCGACAATTCCAGAAACTAAGTGCTTAATACCATGAGGTGCAGCTATCTCAAGTCTTCTATTAGAAAGCCTCACACCAATAGCTGTTGGCATTTCTGGAAAATGCGCAATGCCATCAATAGATGATTGATACGGCTCACTGTTATTTACTACATGCATCCTTGCTTGGTTTTTCACAGACCAAGGCTCATCAGGTAAATACTTCGTCAATTCTTGTTCATGTTGCTTCTCATAGTTATCTGAGAGATTTACTTTATCAAAATATATCACATCAATATCAGCTAATGGCGTTCTATATTCTTTTTCATGCAGACCCCAATGAAAACAGCGAAAATATTACTAACAGTAATCATCTCATTACTACTCATTCAAGTATCATTAAAGATGATATAGCTTGAAGCTTCACTAACTGCTTAAATGTTCATGGATTAACTTCCATTCATTGTTTAAGACCGTAAAAATATTTGTTGCTCTCCCGCTACCTGATACAAATTTCCCGTTATGATAGCCTTCATAAAGGTATGTATAAATACAGGTAGCTGATTGTTCATCAACCGTAAGCCAGTGCACATCAGTAGCCGAATAAACTTCTTCCTTTATTACATTCCAAGCATTAGTAAAATAAGCACCTATTTCTTCTATAGTCGTACATGTTTGATCCGTAAACCAATACACTGCTTGCGGATGCAAAACTTCCTTTACGTTATTAAAATCATGGGAATTTGTAGCCTCAATATAGCGCTCTAAAGCTTGGTGATATGGCATGGTAATTTCTCCTTTTTAAATCATATTATCTGAAGTTCTACTTTTTGGACATAAATATAATAAAGAAGTATAGAGAAAGTGAAATATGATGGTCGGATTATTGTAGGGTATAGACATTTAAATAAGAATACATGACAAGACTATTTCATGCAGTTTATGATGAGGAAAAATAAATAAGGGGGATACCCATGCTCGCTACTATTCAAAAACAACAAAAAAACTATGTCGTAAAATTTAACCGACCACTGTCACATTCAGTTGATGCTGTTTGGGCTGTATTAACGAATAATGGAAAGCTTCAAAAATGGATGAATAATTTAGAAATTATTGATCTTCGAAAAAACGGTAAAATTCATTTTAATATGAATGATGGAACAGATACTTATATGGAAATAACAATTACAGACTATGTTGAGAAGGAAGTGCTCGAATTTGATTGGGGCAAAGATACAGTTAGATTTGAACTCACACCCACTGGCAGCGGCTCCATATTAGTATTACTTGAATCGATTGGTGAGCTAACTGAGCATACCCCTAAAGATTTAGCCGGGTGGCATATATGCTTAGGCCTACTTTCGGATTTATTAAATGGAACGGTACATGAAGAATTCCCAATGGAAGAATGGCAAAAGTGGTTTGCAGAGTATAAGCAACTTGTGCATGACGTAGAGAAGATTTAAGTATATTACGAATAAAACTCCTAGAGCATACGTGCTTTAGGAGTTTTCATAGTGTTGAAAACTTTATTTAAAATGACACCTTTATTTTATAAATGAACTGTTTATCAAGGCTCCTCAATACGTTTAATTACCATCTCGAACATTCATACGAGCGAATATTTCTTCTTGCAATAGTTTGGAAGCGCCAGCCACTTCTGCTACTCCATCGGAACCCTGAAACAAACTCTCTTCCTACAGCAGTTAGGAAGAACCAAAAGCTTGATCCATTAAACATCCATATATACGTATTTCTAAATAGGCATGACCGAATACCACTTGTACCTATTCCGAATGGTGGAGTTGATGGTGCAAAGCTAGGTGGTGGACCTAGAGGCATTTGACCTGCTGGTGGCGGGCCAAAGCTTGGTGGTTCAAACGATGGCGGTGGGCCGAAACCTGGTGGTCTAGATGATGGTGGTGGACCAAAACCAGGTGGGCCGAACGATGGTGGTGGGCCGAAACCAGGCGGGCCAAACGATGGCGGCGGACCAAAACCAGGCGGGCCAAACGATGGCGGCGGACCAAAACCAGGCGGTCTAAATGATGGTGATTGGCCAAAACCAGGTCGTCCGAATGAAGGTTCGAAATCGGATTCTGGAAGTGGCATAATCTGTTCAAATGGATTGTTCATGATAAACCCCTCCTTTTACATAATTCAATATATGTAGGAGGGCTAATAACCGTTGAGCAATTGCCTATTAGCCTTATATTTAGTCGATCTAAACTGCATTCGTATTTTCACGGTAAACACTCTATAAAAAAAGGTATGTTCTCCAAGATAAGGGGTAATTATGCGAAAAATGATTTTACTAATTACTACAATTTTATTGTCCTTTGGGATCTGGCTATTTCCCAACTGTACAAATTTTTCTGCAGGATCAACAAGTATTCAAGATAGGCTAGCTGCTGTTAAAAAGTATAAATATTATTTAGATAAAGGGAACGATAAAATTAGCAAGGAAATGGATAAAGTAGATCTGGTCATTGGGAGCCTATCGAAATGCAGCAATGCTTGCCTTTATAAAAAACATAAAGCAGCAATAAAACGACTTGTCTGTTGCTCAAAATTGGGGCTTTCAAACATTAGCTGATTATACTGCACCATATATTGATTTTGTTATGTGGGAAAACTTTTCGTATGATGTAGTCGGCGAAGATGAATGGGCGTTGAATAAGATGCAGCAATTAGTTCAGATCCGAGAAAAATTCGGTATTCAGGTGATGACAATCGGATTTAAAGATGAAGAGAAAAGTTTTGCCTTAGCTGAAAAATACCATTTTAAATTCTTTTATAGCCCAGCAGGTTCTTACTACAACACATGGCAGTAATGTCACCCTCATCTATTAAATAATGCTCACAATCCTCTCCATCAGGCAAAACTAAACGAAGCGGATTTTTTTCATCTAGACAAATAAGAGTGCATCACTCGCCAATCCTCAAGCTTTTCTTCAAAAGATTTAATATTCTTCCCTGGTATTGGGCTTGTCGATGGCATTTTTTGATATGCTCGACCATCTAAAACCGCAAGGCCGATATGCTTTTTAAACACCTCGAATGCCTTTGCACCATTAAAAAGCACTAACTCAATATTAGGATAGTGTGCAAAAAGCGTTTTAAAATCATTCGGCTTTTCATTACGAATAGCCGCATCCAAGCTTCCTTTACGCTCGCACGACTCTATAGTATCCCAAAGACCAATATGATGGTTCTTTAATAAATTTAATCTTTCACCATAATCCTGAGGTATAACCACTTCTATTATTTCTCCAATAATCGGCCAAAAGTGATTGCGCGGGTTCCCATAATATTGCTGCTTCTCTAATGATTGCTTTCCTGGCATTGAGCCAACAATTAGTACCTTTGTAGACAAATCTATAACCGGTGGTAATACATTTTTAAGTTCATTTGACATAACAATCACTCCTTCCTTCTATTGTAGCGGAAGATTTGTGTCAATGTCATTGAAGGGCATGTATCACATATTAAAGTTCAGTCTCATCACCTTAACGTGGGGTGACTTCCGTTCCAACCGGCACTTTCCTAAGAAAGGGTCTTTCTCTATTTGTTGGATATTTATGATAGACTAAATCAAATGCGCTCTTTTTAAGATGTTTTTGTCAACTTGCTGCCACTTTAGTAAATGACGAGTATTTAAACTACATAGAGGTGAAATATGAAAAGTTGGTTCCAGTCTCTTACAGCTAGAATGATTTTTTTAATAAGTATCCTGATCCTTTTAATATGTGGACTGTTTATGTATCTTTTGCTAGAACATATTCGCGATACTACAGAAAAACAGATGGGGATGGAAGCATTGAATATTGCAAAAACCCTAGCATCTACGGAAGAGATCATTACGGCATTCGATAAAGAAAAGCCAAGTGAAATAATCCAGCCAATCGTCGAACCTTTAAGAAAAGAAATTAACGCTGCATATATTGTCGTTGGAAATTCTGAAGGAATTCGTTATTCACATCCTTTAAAAGATAAAATTGGAGAAAAAATGGTTGGCGGAGACAACGATGCCGCATTGCTAGATAGACAAGCTTATATTTCTAAAACTATAGGGTCACTAGGTGAATCGATTCGAGGTAAAGCTCCTATCCTATTAGACAATAAAATTATTGGTGTTGTATCTGTCGGTTTTTTAACAGAAAATATCGACACAATTATCAAAAGCTATATTCACAAATGGATCAAATACACCGTAATTATTCTTTTGATAGGCATATTAGGTGCAATAGCAATTTCCATTTATATAAAAAAACTATTATTTAATATGGAACCTTTTCAAATTGCTAAATTATATCAGCAAAACAAGGTCATTTTAGAAACAACAACGGAGGGTATACTGGCTGTCGATCACTTTAATCAAATTACTACCATTAATAAAAGTGCTTACGAAATGCTAGACTCGGCTAACAATAAATCCCTCTCAGATTGGATGGGTACAAAAATCGAACATATTTTTACGCCTAAAATTGTTGCAGAGCAAAACATTCATAATTTAGAGATACCGCTTGGTGAGCATATTATTATTTTAAATAAAGTACCTTTAGTTGAGAAAAAAAGGAAAATCGGTTCGTTATACACCTTTAGAAAAAAAGTAGATATTCAAAAAATCACTGATGAATTAAAACAGATGAAACAGTATGCAAATGTTCAACGGGCCTACACTCATGAATTCGCTAATAAACTTCATATCATTTTAGGTTTACTTGTTCATAAACATTACAACGAAGCAATGGAGTTTATTAAAGAAGAACGAAGCATACAGCTTAAAAATCAAGCTTTTTTAAATAGCAATATAACAACCCCGCTTCTACTTGCCTTAATTCAGGGAAAAATTGCAGAAGCCGCAGAACTGGGGATTAAACTCGAGCTAAACGAAATTTCTTCATCAATTGAATTATCTAAACGTCAAGAAGATGCTGTCCTAACAGCTCTTGGTAATGTACTTCAAAACGCTATTGAAACTTTAAAAAGCTGGGAATCCTCAGATAAAGTGATTCGGCTATCCATTAACAATTATAAAAATCATTACTTATTTGAGATTCAAGATAATGGACCAGGTATTGATCACAATATTTACGATAAAATTTTTACAAAGGGGATATCTACTAAAGAAGGATTAGACCGCGGGCATGGACTTGCTATAAGTAAGAAAGCCCTTCAGGAGATATATGGGGAAATTTTATTGGATTCTGGTGATTTATCAGGAGCATGTTTTTTAATTATAGTTCCTAAAGGAGACATTGAGAATGACAACATTAAAAAGTGTATGGATTATTGAAGATGACTTTAGAGTAGCAAAAATTCATACTGATTATGTTCATAATATAGAAGGTTTTGTCGTCACTGAAAATTTACGCACAGGTAAAGAAACGATTGAAAAGCTGGAGATGACTTCTAGCTTACCAGAAATTATATTAACAGATTTATATATTCCGGATGTTGAAGGTAGCTCATTAGTAAGCCATATACGTCACCTCTATCCGTCTATAAAAATTGTCGTAATCTCAGCGGCAACTGAAGTAAGTTTAATAAGGGATGTATTGGACTTAAGTATTTTAGATTACTTGATTAAACCATTTGAACAACAACGACTTCAACGCGCATTTCAGAAATATTTGCAGGAATTTCACTTATTTCAAAATAGCAAAAGTGTCACTCAAAATGACCTTGATTCTTTATTTTACAATGAATCAAACAATAAGGTAGTAGATGAAGAAACGTTAGTAAAAGGGATTGATTTGCACACATTACAAATTGTTAAAAGCATTTTCGAAGATCTCAAAACCCAAGAGCTCACAGCCTCACAATTAAGTGATCTAATTGGTTCTAGTCGTTCAACAGCTCGCCGTTATTTAGAATACTTAGTTGGCGAGCAATTTTTAGAGACAAAACTAATTTACGGTACCGTTGGAAGACCTGAACGAAAATATGTCTTTCGTGGAACTTATGAACAAAACTAATATTATGTTATTTATTTAACATATGATTATATTATTTTCCTCTCTTTAGCACTGTGATATTTTTTAAATAATCTGAATGATTAATCACAAAGGGAGGGAATTTTTTGAGTCTAAGTATAATCGGATTTTTAACAATTATTATTATTGTTGCTCTACTAATTAGTGGTCGTGTATCACCACTTGTAGCAATGGTTATACCACCTATCGTAGCTGCATTTATAGCTGGCTTTAACTTCGATGAACTGGGAGAGTTCTTTAGTTCTGGATTAAACTCTGTGATGAACGTAGCTGTTATGTTTATCTTCGCTATTATTTTCTTTGGTATTATGCAGGATGTAGGTTTATTCGAGCCATTGATCAATAAAATGATTGCGCTTTCAAAAGGAAACATTATTGTCGTTGCAGTGATAACAGTGATAATTGCTGTAGTAGCGCAACTAGACGGTTCAGGAGCTTCAACATTTTTAATTACAATCCCAGCATTATTGCCTTTATATTTACGTTTACGGATGAATCCATATCTTTTGCTGTTATTAGTTGGAGGAGCAGCAGCAGTTATTAATATGATTCCTTGGGGTGGCCCATTAGGTCGTGTTGCTTCAGTTTTAGAGACAGATGTAACTGAACTTTGGTATCCCTTAATCACTATTCAAATCTTTGGTGTCGTTTTAATGTTAGCTTTAGCGGTGTTCCTTGGTTTTAGAGAAAAGAAGCGTATTCTGAAACAATACGGTACCCTGGACTTCACAAATGATGATCATACTATTACACAAGGCGTTGTTTCATCAGAAGTAGACACAAGCTTACAACGACCAAAACTATTGTGGATTAATGCAATAGTTACTGTTCTTGTTATCGGCATTTTAGTTGCAGGTATTTTACCAGCAGGATTAGCTTTTTTAATTGGAGTGGCCATCGCCCTGCCAATCAATTATCGTTCTCCTAAGGAACAAATGGAACGTGTACGAGCACATGCTCCGAATGCCTTAACAATGGCATCTATCATAATCGCCGCTGGACTATTCTTAGGCATACTGAATGGTACTGGGATGTTAACTGCGATTGCCAACAATGCTGTAAATATTCTACCATCAGCCCTATCATCTTATTTACATATCATTATCGGGGTATTGGGGGTACCATTTGATTTATTACTAAGTACGGATGCATATTACTTCGCTTTATTCCCTGTAGTTGAACAAATTGGCTTATCTTTCGATATTGATTCTCTTTCAACTGCCTATGCCATGATTATCGGTAATATTGTAGGTACATTTGTATCGCCACTTGCTCCTGCAGTTTGGCTAGCATTAGGCTTATCAGGCTTAGAAATGGGGAAACACTTAAAGTACTCTTTCTTCTGGATGTGGGGACTAAGCATCACTTTACTATTCATTGCTGTAGCATTAGGAATTATTGCTATCTAAATGACTCATCACTAAAAGTTAGGGATGAAATTGATTAAACCAGATGTATAATTAGTTGATCTTCGTTACGACTGGGCGACTCCTTGGGGATCAGCGATAGAGGAACGAAGGCTAAGAGCATCACATCCTGTGATAACGCCTTCGTGACCAACATCATGTTGGCCCAAGCGGCACATCGGAAGCCCCCAGGAAGCTCTGTGCGAAAGCGTAGCGGCAGTTACAAAGCGCCCAGTCGGAACGAAATCAACCCCCAATCTATGGTGATGATTCACATAAATAGAAATATAGCACCAGTTGTCGAGTAATGAATCGGCAGCTGGCTATTTTTATATAGGTATCGTCTATAGAGAAAAGTCAGAGCCAGCAAGTATTTCCTCTGAACTTTTTTCATGAAGTTTATTTGATGAATGATTTTTTATAAAGGTCCTTACTATTTCGTAACCAATGCAATATCCTATCCATTGAGGAAGCTTTCCACCATATAAGAATTCAACATGATTATTTAATCCTTGAATATTGATTTGAGGCAAAAAATGCCCCTTCCAAATTTCTAGCATCTTATCCAATGAGTAGTACCTCAACCATGGTGCTAACCATTTATCCCCGTAAATTTCCTCCACTGCACATTCTGCTAATCCTTCTAAAATTAAAGAATCTAATAAAGTCACTTCGTCTAGAGATTTATTTACATATTGCAGACGACAAACATGATTATACTCATGTGCAAATAACGCTTTAAGCTCCTGCTTTTCAAGCCCCCCTATATATAAAAACAAAGCATTTGGGTAGGCAACACCGTTTTTCTTAGTCATCGTTTGCTCCTGCGTGATTGGGAAAATATAGATGGGTATATTCGGACCTCTCCATCTCTCCTTTAAATAAATAAATTCCTTCTGCACTACTTCCCAAACGTTTTGTTTTTTTAACTTGTTAATATCTATTTTTTCATGTGACTGAAAAAGTCCCTGTTGCAGTAACTCAAATTGGATTTCATCTAGAGATCCACCAATAAAAATCTCTACTAAACGACTGCAAATAATAGATCGTTGTAAGTCCTCAAAATTTTTGTGATTTAGCTTTTGATTAGCTATTAATTGATTGAGCCACTCATCTGTTGGTATTACTGACATACATTCCCCCCTTACTTTAGCTTATGTCTGAAGTAGTCAATCGGCTAGTGATAATGTTCGCAACCGCATATATTAGCTTGTAAGGAAGTCGAAAGGAGGGATAGTTTGTGAATCCAGCTGATACTTATAATCTTTGTTGTCAATATCATGGTAAACGTGTAAGAATTGAAGAAAGAAGTGGCAGAGTACATTATGGAGAAATAACTAGGGTGGATAGAAGACAAGTATGGATTCTACCTGATAGACGATTTGGTGGTTATGGTTTAGGATGGGGTTGGGGTTTCAGAGGAGCAGGTTTTGGAATTGGAATCGCATTTGGGTTAGTTGCCGGAATTGCCCTAGCACCACTATTATTTTGGTAATCTTGAAATGACTAATTTTACTATCCGCTGCGCGATAACAAGGAGGGGAAATAAGCCATTTCAATCTACTGAGATGGCTTATTGTCCTCATTGCACTTGCTCTTGTTGCTGTTTGATTTTAATCAACTCGGATATTGTAACAAATGTATAGCCTTGTTTCTTCAGTTTTGGCAATATTTCCTCCAATGCTTTGACGGTCTGCGTACGATTGCCGCCTCCATCGTGGAACAAAATAACATCACCTGGCTCCGTTCCCTTCATCACTTTTTGTACAATTTTATTGACCCCCGGCTGTTTCCAATCTTGAGTGTCCTGATGCCAAGACCACATCACTACTTTGTATCCATCCTTTACAGCGGCATTGATCATTTGATCATTGTAATTACCACCTACAGGACGGAACAAAATCGGTGAAAATCCAGTAATACTATAAATTATTTCTTTTGTCTTACGTAGTTGTGACTGTAATTCAGCTATGGAAGCTTTAAACGGATGTGAATACGTATGATTGGCAAGCTCATGCCCTTCTGAATAAGATCGTAAAACAAGGTCTGGATATTTTTCAGCATTTTTTCCAATAATAAAAAACGTCGCCTTTGCATCATACTTAGCCAATACATCTAAAATAGCTGCTGTATACTCGGGATGAGGGCCGTCGTCGAAGGTTAGAGCAATTATTTTGTCTTTTGTGTTAATGTCCCATACAACTTCCCCTGTCTCCTCATAATAAGGTCGACCTTTATTCGCATAGGTTGTCACTACTGTAGAAATTACCGATATGATTAAAAAAAACAGGGATAGAACTAATACATATTTGCGTGTCATAAGCATCACCTCCCAAGTTCAAATTCACATAACTCCGCCGTCAACTTACTATTTACGAATTACAATGAATTATACTTATGAAGGTTTGGCTGTTTTCTCCTCTTAATTATTGCAAAACGCTATTCATTTTCCCTGTTTAAAATACTTATCGTATGTTTGAATATAAAAAAACGAGGCAACGGTTTGCATTATAAAAATTTAAAACAACCAGCATCTTTCTTATACAAAACACCGGTTGTTTTAGGTAACTAATAATTTTTAGTAAAAATGCCGAACACCTTTTTAACTATCGCCATATGTATATAGAGAAAAGGAGTGATTTCGATGGTAACAATTGAGCCTATTATGATCAAAGGCCATTTTTTCACTGCAATCGTTGTTCAATTACCAAAAACAACACTGCTAACAATTTCTAACGACACGGGATACATTATGTGCGGGGCTTTAGATGTTGGTCTATTAAATGACCGTTTAGCAGATCGGAAAATTATTGCAGGTCGAGCAGTTGGCGTGAAAACAATTGATGAGTTATTGACAGCTCCATTAGAATCTGTGACATATGAAGCACATCAACTTGGTATTTCTGAAGGAATGTCTGGTGTAGAGGCATTATTAAGAATGGTATAACAAAATTATTATAAAGCGTCAGCGCAATACGCTAGGCGCTTTTTCGGACTTATGTAAAAATGGTGTATAAGCTATTTACTCTATTCCTATACTTTAGACAAAAGGAGTGTTCGTTTTGTCTAAAGATAATCATCGGAAAATACATGCAATTTTGTTGTTAATAGTACTTATTATTTTCGTGTGGTCTGTCATAAAACCAGTATCCTATTTAGACTGGCTCGCAGAAGTTAGTCCTGCTGTCGTTGCAATTATTATTGTAGTTACTATTTATAACAAGTTTCGCCTTACAACACTTTCTTATTTTATCATTGCCCTTTTGTCTATTCTAACATTTATTGGTGGACACTATACTTATTCGGAGGTTCCACTTTTTAACTGGATCAAAGAGGAATTTCACTTAAAACGAAATGACTACGATCGATTTGGGCATTTCCTAAAAGGTTTGATGGCCATCGTCATAAGAGAAATATTAATTCGAAAAACACCACTAGTAAAAGGCGCCTGGTTAACAGGCATATCCATAAGTATACTCCTTGCTATTGCTGCTCTCTATGAAATAATTGAATGGCTCAGTACAAAAATTTCAAAGGGTAGTGGGGCAGCGAAAGATTTTGTAGGTATGCAAGGAGATCGCTGGGATGCACAATGGGACATGCTTTCGGCCTTCCTTGGGACAATTTTAGCTTTACTGCTATTTACAAAACTACATGATAAATTATTAAAAAAACTTGA
This sequence comes from Lysinibacillus sp. EB106-09-02-XG168, assembly GCF_058791475.1. Lineage (NCBI taxonomy): Bacteria > Bacillati > Bacillota > Bacilli > Caryophanales > Bacillaceae > Lysinibacillus > Lysinibacillus sp. EB106-09-02-XG168. The sequence continues at coordinate 4,512,260 of NZ_JBYTDN010000003.1, forward strand.
AAAGTAAATATGAAAATGAGCCTTCCGTCTAAGTACTACGGAGGCTCTTAAAGTTATTAAAGCAGATTTATTTATAGCTAAAATTTAAATATATTTTTTTCTTCATAAAGTGTTTCATCAGAAGTTTTAAAGATGATATCAAAATGCTGACTATACGGATGCATAAACAATTCATATTGAATCCGACGTTCTTCATGGGACTGCTTTAAATAATTGATATCAGCTCCCCGTTCAAGTACATCACGTCCTGACCTTCTCTGCATTTCCGTATCACTATCTGTATAAAAATAAATTTTCAAATCAAATAGTTTGGGATTAATAAATGCTGCACTCATCCCCTCTACAATTGTTACTTTATTTTTTGAAGAAGTTAACGCACTTTTCATATAGTGCGTATCTATTGTCAATAAATCCAGACCTTTTCTAACCATTTGAATGTCTCTTTCCAAAGAAGGTAAATGATGCGCTGCCGGATGGCAAGCTGTCACTTTAAAATGATGCTGCTCGTTTCGATAAGTATAATTGATAATTGAATGCTTTCGTATATCTGAACTAACAATATATGGGTCAGTATTAATATAATTTACGTCATCATGATTCAGAAGGTGCATAAGCCTATTGGCAAACGTTGTCTTTCCTGCTGCACCATGTCCAGAAATTCCGATAACAATTGATTTATTTTCTTTTTTGATCCAAGTAACGATATCTTGCAATAACCTATCCATTTTTCCTCCGCTGTTGCTTCCATATTTAACGCAAAATCTCATTGATATTAACTACTGCTCAGAGATTATTTACAGTTTTTAGTTTTTATAGTGCTATTTTACACGAATTACACCAGATTCACTAATTATTTCTAACCTTTTTGTAGCATCGCCTATTTTACCTTTGGTCGAATCTTCAGTATGTGTTTCTTTCTTAAACCCTTGTAAATCAACAGTTATATCAGAGGATTTACTGCTAGCTAACAGTTCTAATGACCTTGGTGCCTGTTTATAGAATACTGAAATATCTCCTGACCCGGTTTCTATAAATATTGATTTTTCTTCATCCATTTCTTTCATAAGTACTTCACCGTTTCCAGCAGTAATTTTCATTTGTGGACTAGAGACTCTAGTAATGTAGCTATCATCATTCATAGCAGCAATCGTTAATTCATTCACAGTGCTATCCATCATCTTCAATTCCCCATCCTGTGATGTAAATTCACCTTTATCTGCCACTAATCCTTTAATGACCTTATACCCTGAATCACTGGAGATTATAATGTCTTTTGTTGATAAATTATTAATGTTAATATCACCATTGCTATTGCTTATTCCAATGGTATGCACTGTGTTATTCGGAATAGAAATACGAATTGTTCCTTTATCTCCAATGCTAATGTTTTTAAAAAAACCTTCTTCAGTATCATGTTGAAGTACGTTAATTTTTTTACCGTCCTGTTTAATTTCTACCGGAGCATTTTGCTTTTTTTGTTGCTTCCCATCAATAGCAATTGTCAGATCATTAGAGTCCGTACTTTCCAATAAAATGTTCCACGTTTCATTATTTATTTCTAATGCTTCAATTTGTTGTGCATCAAAGGTCTGTTGCTTTTTAAAGCTCTGTTCGCTATTTACTTTAAGAACGAGCACTACACCTGCGCAAGCAATTATTAATATAAGAAAAATTATAGCTTTTTTCACTTTATCTCCTCATTTCTCATTGATGGATATTATGTTAAATCCACTTTATCTACCTTTCGATAAGACAGATAACCAATAAGAAGCCCTAATAAACACAAAGTAATTGGCACAGCAATTATTTGATATAGACTTGAAGAAGTAGTTCCATCAGAAACCGTTGCATTCATAACGAATCCAATTAGAACAGCTGACGTAATTGTCGAAGCTGTCGACTTTTTTCGCATACCAAAGTACAAAGGAATTAAGCTTACCCCAGCCATCATAAATGCATTGATAAAGGTTGACGGTATAGTAGCTACCATCTCTTGAACCTCAACAGGTGTTTCAAACAAACCCATCATTGGATTTAAAAAATAAACAGCAATATTAATCATAAAAGTTGCAATCATAATGCTAAAGAAACAAAATCCGAAAACTAAAGAAAGCTTAGCAAGAATAAGTTTTTTCCTTTTTAATGGATACGTAAATAATAATTGAACTGTCTTATTTTTATATTCATCAATAACTAAACGAGCTAAAATCACACTCGAAAAAATGATAAAAACTATTCTGATTAAAATATTCGTTAACGACATAAATTCTGTATAATTTAAAAACTCACTCTCGTCATCAAGGCCTATTGCCATAAGTGCAACTGCAGTAAAAATCCCTATAATACAAATAATTAAACCTTTAAAATAGCCAGTCATACAATTCTTTTTCCATTCAAGCCTTAGTAGTTTATGCATATTGATTCCCTCCATTAATAAGATTTAAGAAATACTCTTCTAAATGCTGTTGCTGTTTTTCAATTCCATTGACAACAATGTCGTTTAAAATAAGTTCCTTATTAATTTGAGATTGAGAAATGTTATGTTCAAAAATTCGTATACAATGCAGATCCACAATTTCATATTTTCGAATACCTAACTTGTTCTCCAACACATGAATCGCATTTTTCACATCGTCTATTTTAAACTCCAAATACTCCATATTTTCTTTTCGAATATCCTCTATCTTTATCTCTTTCAACAATCTCCCATGATGAAGGATGCCAATTGTATCTGCTATTGATTCAATTTCTGATACGATATGACTGGATATTAATATAGTGATTCCATGCTCTTCTTTTAACAGCAATAAAAGCTCGCGTATATCTTTAATGCCTATAGGATCGAGACCATTAATCGGCTCATCAAGAATTAGAATTTCTGGTTTCGCGACAATTGCCCGTGCGATGCCTAACCTTTGCTTCATCCCAAGTGAAAATTCGTTTATTTTTTTATGTTCAACACCATTGAGACCTACTATCTCTAACGCTTCCTCCACCGCTCCCTTTTCATAAACCCCAATATACTCACAGTGAAGCTCTAAATTTTCTTTAGCTGTCAGTCTTTCATAAAATTCCGGATACTCGATAATACTGCCTATTTTGCTCAAGTATTGATATGAAGTAGTGGAAATGGATTGATTCATTATTTTAATTTCACCTGAAGTTGGTTTTACTAAGTTTAAAATCATCTTCATGATCGTCGTCTTTCCAGCCCCATTCGGACCTAAAAACCCATAAATTTCTCCCTTCTTAACGTTCATATTGACATTCGATACGGTCTCGACTCCTTTAAAGCTTTTACTCAATTGATGTATTTGAATAACGGTTTCCATGTTATCTACTCCCTACTATTTTGAATTCGTTACATTAAGCTTAATAAGTGCAAGTAAAATCAAAGTAAACTCGATGGAAAATGACTGTAATTTTTTCAAGAGAATAAGGATATAAAGACTAGAAGCTGTTATGATGAAATTGAAATGAGGGATAAAAATGGAAACTACTGAAAAAATCCTAATCGTTGATGATGAGATCGGTATATTAAAATTATTAGAAATTACATTACGAAAAGAAAACTTTATAAATATTGATACTGCCTCGACGGGAAAAAGTACACTACAGCTTGTAAAAGAAAATCAGTACGATGTTATTTTGCTCGACATTATGCTACCAGATATAAGTGGCTTTGAACTTTGCACAGAAATACGTAAGCATTCAAACACACCCATTATTTTTGTCAGTGCTCGCTCTACTGATTTTGATAAATTAACGGGATTAGGTATCGGTGGAGATGATTATATTACAAAACCTTTTAATCCTTTGGAGGTAGTCGCTCGAATAAAGGTCATCCTTCGACGTCAAAAAATGTATGAGCATTCTCAGCAACAGCAGTATACAAAATTTGATTTCGGTTATTTTGCTCTAAATCCTGAATCTGCTACATTAACCGTTAACAATCAGCTCGTCGAATGTACAGCTAAAGAGCTAGAGCTACTGCATTTCTTTTGTAAAAATCCAAATCGTATTTTCACCACTTCACAGCTTTATGAATTCGTGTGGGGAAATGATGTATATGGTGAGGAGAAAACCGTTACAATTCATATTTCAAAGCTAAGGAAAAAGCTTGGAGATGATACACGTAAGCCTAAAATAATTGTGAATTTAAGGGGCATTGGCTATAAATTCATTCCCCCGAAAGAAGATACACTATGCGAATAAACACTCGATTTACGTTGCATCTTGCATTGGGGATTATTCTGTGGATGATTTTGAGTGGTATTTGTATAATTATCGGTCTCGAGGGAATACTTCCACTCTTTAAAAAATCTGTGAGTGAGGATTATGAGAATTTACTAGTACTATGGATTTTTGGGTTTAGTACCCTTGCTTGTATTGCTGTATTTGGTTGGTACTTTGGGGGTCCTCTTGGTTTTATAATGTCTTGGATTCATCAGCTATCACAAGAAAACTACAAACAGCCTGTTGGACTATCTAAAATCTATACACGTAAAGGAAAGCTCCGGATGCGTTATATGTTATATCAAGAGGTACTTCAACATCTACAATCCTTATCAGGAAAATTAAAAGCTGCTGAAACAGAACGTGAAAAGGTTGAACAAGCAAAACAAGAATGGATTGCTGGTATTTCACATGATTTAAAAACACCATTAACGTATATTACAGGTTACTCTACTCTATTATTAAATGAACAATACGATTGGTCTAAGGATGAAGCTCACTCTTTTATTCAAGAGATTGCAGATAAAGGCATGCATATGGAGGAGCTTATTCAAGATTTAAGTCTCGTTATTCAGCTTAATAATACAGATGGTCAGTTACCCTTGCATAAAACTAATCAGGATATTGTGGATTTCACAAGAAGAATTGTTGCGAACATAAGCAACAATCCACAAGCAAATGACTATATATTGCACTTTAAAACAGATACATCTATTATAAACATTGACTTTGATACAAAATTCATGCAACGCATATTACAAAATATCCTTATGAATTCCATTATCCACAATCCATCTAACACAAACATTTATACACAGATTTTCGATAGGGTTGAGCATGTAGAAATCCACATTGTGGATAACGGTGTAGGGATGTCTCAACACATGATGGAGAACATATTCCAACAATATTATCGTGGAACTACAACAGATTCTTCTTCTGAAGGTACTGGATTGGGCATGGCGATCGTTTATAAGCTCGTTCAAGCTCATAATGGCACTATCTCTGTACAAAGCGAATCTTCTAATGGGACAATGTTTATTATTACATTGCCTAAAAAATAATATAGGACTTGTACACTTTTAGATTTCGCCTGAGCTGTCGATTATTGGGTTTGAGCAGTTCTTCGTGGATTCGACCAATGAGAAGACCATCGTAATCATTCATGAAATTATATTGTTTGACATATATTTAAGCATCATAGATTGGTTCAACAAGGAGGATTTCATGCAATCTGAAAAAGTGCGATTAAGAAAGATTCAACATCTTGCTCATGAAATTACTGATGAAATGAATAAAGGTGGAGTACTTACTCACTTAGAAGCGTTGATTCCTGTTATTGATAATTTATCTCGTGCGATTGGTGATTTAACAGATTCCTATGGAAAGTATTCATTAGATTATGTGGAGGAAAAAGTGAAAATTGCCCATACGCTTTTGTTTAACAAAGAAAAAGTGGATGTCTATTTATAAAGATATGGAAAAAGGGTAACCATTTATATGGTTACCCTTTAAACATTTAATGTGTTTCAGGATTAAATGTTTTACAATCTGTTTCTTCACTATTAGATGCCTGTTGTCCTTTTTGACTTACAACATAAATTTTTTCTGCACCACATCTGTTTCCAGAGTTCCAAAATGTACAGTTATTGACTTCACAAAGAATTTCTTGTGCCATCGTTTCCACACCTCCTCTTTTTTATCATTAACAAAATTGAGGTATTCAATACTTAGTTATAGAGGTGTAATGAAACAGGAGTAAACATCCTATATAAAATGTTTACTGGCTTTGTTGTTTCGGTATGTTACCTATAGAAGGAATTCCTTCTGGTAAAGAAACTTGGGACATAATTATAAAAAAATGCTATTGCCTTCATATAGGTAATAGCACTTTTTCCGATGTTATTCTATAACTTTTGTTGGTGTTGCCTCTTGAACAATTATAACGCCATCAAATGCCTCGGCAGGTGTCATTTTAATCGTATAAAGCATTTGTGTGAACTTGTACCAAAAGCTAAAATCATCTCCGATATTACCCATTCTTTGTTCTTTTTCTACAATGCCAGCTAACTCCTGAGATTCTTTAGCCTTTTTAAAATCAACATAGAAAATATTGTCCTTGATCTCGCTAAAGGCGTCTACTAAAGTATTATGATGTTCAATCGTATATTCTTTTCTTTCGCCTGATCCATTTTGCGCCTGGAAAGTATTGTTAACAAAGTCGGTCCCAATAGCAAAGTACGCATCTTTATACACTTCATCTAAGTATTGGCCCATAGATTTGTATCCTGCCACATTTGCAGAAGTTTTCTCTATATGCCCATTATGAGCAGACATCAGTACTTTATCATGACCTTGAGCCGCTTCAAAATCAACAATCCATTGTAAGTTGTTCGCTAAATATTCATCACGAAGATTCATGTAATTACTATCATTTAAAAATAATTGCGTTCGCTGCTTCATAATTTGTGCATATTGAGTAGCAAATAAATAAGCTTCTTTCGACGATTGCTTTTCATAAGAGTCTCTATTTGTTTGTAAATCCTTTATGATTGCATCCATATTTTTATCAAGTTCCTCTAGCTGACTAGTTGATAGATCTCTCATTGTTTTATTCGATATACCTTTTAGCTGCGCATTATATTTCTTAGCACCTTCACTATTAACTACTTCGTAATAGTCCAGCAAACCTTTTTTACTAAAATCATAGCGTTGCATATCGTTACCGTAAAAATAAATTTTATCTTTCTCATCGGCAGTCATGTTATAATCATGCATCCACTGAACAAACTCAATCATTTGGTCCGTTTTATAGATACCATAATCTAAAGCTTTTACCGCTTCCTCAGCTGTGCCAGTACCATTTAAAATAAACTGATTAATTTGCTGAGCACCACCAAAATCACCTTCTAATACAAAAACACGAACATTTTCATTTTTAATTAGAGCTTGAAATACATCCTTCTTTAATGTTTGGAATTCAACGTTTCCATGTGTCGCTTCACCAAAACCAATTACTTTCACATCATTTGGAACATCGATATCTTCAACCGCAGATGTATATTTTGCAGCATCTTTAACGGCTTCTCCCTTGCCGCAGCCCGCCAGAGAAAACAAAAGAAATAATGCTGAAATTAATAAAAAGCTCCTTTTAACAAATACCATTTTAAAAAATCTCCCTTAATCTATTAAATGCCCGTAATCACCCGATTGGCGAGGACTAAGAATTAGTGAGGATGAAGTAGATCCCCACTGAATCAATTAGACCTCAGTATAATTGCGTCCGAAGGTTTTACCTTTATACAGCTTTTCGTTGGAAATATAAATATCCGCCAAGGAAAAACAGTATGAATCCTCCTCCTACAACTGTTAACAATTGATCCCAAGGCACGAAGAATGCATCACCTGTATTGCCTCCTACATTCATCATCAAGAAGGGCTGTCCCCATGGATAGTAAGGTCCAAAACGTGCAGAATTGACCGCTAATATAGATGGTAAAGTAAAAGTGACGTTTACTGCAAATGGAGCAGCAAAGCTTTTAAACATGATGGACGTCCATAGCTGCAACGCTACTAATGGCATTGTTGCTAACCATCCGCCAAGAATACTTTTCCACACAATTTCCATTGGGAAAGGATCTGAGTAGCCTTTCATAATACCTACTACATATATAGAACATAAATATAGTATCTGCATCGCCATCACAAGAAGCATAATTAATACATACTTTGCAACAAACACTTTCCCTCTTGTCACAGGTAGTGCTAAAAGTTGTTTCCAGCCACCAGATTGATGTTCATATCTACAAATAAGACTTGCAAATACTCCTGAAATTAAAGGTAGGAATAATAATGCATACAATAAATTCATAGAAATTAATGAGCTATACCATTCGTTAATTCCAGTACCTGACATGTCACTAAAATTTGATGTTAATCCGATAAAAAGTCCGATTATCGGCCCCGCAAAAATTAATGGCACCATTTTAGATTTTCGCAGTTTAAACCATTCCGCGCTCAGTATAGACCCCATTACTTTACATCCCTTCTAGCAAAATCTATCATTCCAATAATATACAGTAAAATACCAATGCCTACTCCAAGCATGACATTAATAACGGGCTCATCCCATTGATTCATTAAAGATGGCCATTTCCAAATCATCCAGTCAGGCAAGACAAATGATGAATAAGCAAATATAACACCGAAAATACCTACTGTAATTGGTATCCCCTGATTATGACAAACGCTTGCAATCCAAAGCTGAAGTGCCAATATTGGCAGCGAAGCAAAAAATGGATAATACGCAAATTTAGCAATTTCCATATATGGTGTACTATCGCCTAAGTCTAAAAAGACTCCATAAGCCAGTGTCATTAGCATTAAAATCGTAGAAGACAAGAATAGTAAAATTGCTAGAACAGTGAACTTTGATAAATACACCGTCAATTTAGACACTGGTAGTGCAATTAATTGCTTCCACGCGTTCGTTTCATTTTCAATGCTCGCTATAAATGAAGTTAAAATAGCAATCCCTAAAACGATAGCAAGTGGTGTAAATGAATGAACGTTTAATAAATAGTAGCCCCAATCGTCCTCGCTTTGCTCTAACAAATAGTCCCTTCTTATACCATAGTTCACCATTTGTAGGGCAACAACACCTATTGGTCCTAAAGCTGTTAAAAACCATAATCCTTTGCGTTTAATTTTCAAAAAGTCAGAAGTTAATAGTTTCCCTATCATAGCGATTGCTCTCCTGTTGTCATTTGAAGGAAAATCTCCTCTAAAGATCGTTTTTCTTCCTCTACTCGATAAACGGAAATGCCTTCTTGTACAAGGATTTGTACAATATGCGCTACTTTTTCATCTGAACATTCATCGAATAAAATTCGGTCATCCTTATGTTCTGCCTTAATGCCATTTGCAACTAGTGAGCGCCAGCCCTTTTCACTATCGCTCACTTTAATGACTACCTTTGGCTGAGCAAATCTACGCATTGCTTCAATAGAATCTTGGAAAATCATTTTCCCCTTCGTAACAATGCCCACTTGCGTTGCCATTTGATCTATTTCAGATAATAAATGGCTAGAAATAATAATCGTCATTCCATATTCTTCAGGAAGTCGTTTAATCAAATTACGAATTTCGATAATACCAGATGGATCAAGTCCATTCGTTGGTTCATCTAAAATAAGTAATTCAGGATTATGTAACAAAGATGCAGCAATACCTAAACGTTGCTTCATCCCAAGAGAAAAGCCTTTTACTTTTTTATCTGCAGCATCCTTCAAACGAACAATTTCTAATACTTCATCAATGCGTGACTTGGGTACACCTAAAATTTTTCGTAACGCTTCTAAATTTTCATAGGCTGTTAAATGTGGATAATAGGAAGGGTTCTCTACTAATGAACCAACCTTTGCTAAAATATTAATTCGTTCTTTCTTTAAATCTTTTTGGAAGATTTTGATTGTCCCAGAAGATGGCTTCATCAATCCAAGAAGCATACGAATCGTCGTCGTTTTCCCCGCTCCATTTGGTCCTAAAAATCCATATATTTCACCTTTGCGTATTTTTAAATTTATATTTGATACAGCTTGCTCTTTACCAAAGCTCTTCGATAAATTTTCTGTTTGTACGATATATTCCATTGTCCTCACCTCTGTAATTATCATAAGAAATGAAGGTTAAAAATAGGTAAGGTTCAAGGTTAAATTTTGTTTAAAAAAGTCACTTTATTTAAGTTGATTGGATTGGAGACTGTGCGACGCCTTGGGGACAGCGTCGCAGACGAGACCTGCAGCAGCGGATGTTTTCTGTAGCGAAAGCGAAGCGGCAGCTACAAAGCGCCCAGTCGGAACGGAAATCCAAGCTACATAAGGCTCTCTATGTTTTTCCATATGAACCTGCATGGATGATGAATCAAAAAATCAGATGCCATAAACTTTGCAAACATACTATTTAGACAATCAATCTAAGTATGAAAATGAAGCAGGCATGCCTTAACATACTTCACGAATTATTCTACTTGTAGTGTTTAATTTTAATCTTGGTGCCAGATTCACTTGACTCAATATCCCAATCTAAATTCATGCCCTTCACCATAATATCGACTATAGATAATCCGATACCAGCGCCTTTAGCATTGGATTCATTTTTCATTCCGTTCCCGTGATCTTTTATGATAAATGCATCATAATGCTCCGTCGATTCGGTTTCAACGCCAATATATTTCCCGCTACTTGCATGGCGTAATATATTTTGAAATAAATTATCAAATATACGTCCAAGCCAAATCGGGTCCACTTGCCAATCATTTTTCTCAAATGAATATATTTCAATATCGATTTCAAAGCCTTCCTTTTCAAACACTGAATACCATGTAGTCATTTGCTCACGCACAAAACGAATAACGTTGATTTCTTTCGCCTCAAATTTATATTTGCTAGCCATCAGTAATGTATAGGACATTAAATTTTCTATTAAAGCGTCAACACTAATAATCGATGCTTCCATTGCCTTAATCGCTTGTTTTCCATCCTCTGATAATGCTTCTTTACTTATTGAATAGGATTGCGCCCGTATTTTCGTTAATGGCGTTCGTAAATCATGTGATAAATTAGCAATCAATTCGCGTCTTAACTGTTCTTCCTTCTGCTCGCGATTCTTACTTTCCCTAAGCTCACATACCATGCGATTAAAGCTTTGTTCGAGCTGACCGATTTCGTCCTTCTTCTTAACCTTCGTTTCAATAGGTAAACCATCTACATCACGAATTTCCATTGCTTCTTGTAGGTGCAATAGCCGTTTTCGAATCCCTCTGAAAAATAAAAAGGAGATGATAATGAAAAATAAAATAATCGCAAAAACACCGGCAATTAAAAGGTTCCCATATTGTTCATAAACATTTTTAAGAGGTGGATTAAACACTTCTCTAGGGATCTCAAAAACGATAAATCCATTTGATTCATCCCGTCCTAAAAAAGCTATAACTGTAAACGGATCTTCTCCATAATGTTCTTTTATAAATTTTGTTGTAAATGCCGGGGTCCATTTTGATGGTAGGTGCTCCTTTACGTCCACCTTTGTCAGTAATGTACCATCTTCACTTATCCAAAACATGGATGATTTAGGGTACTGACCCTTCCAATCCTTAAAATGTTGAGCAATTGTTTCCTCTGTAAAATTTTTTATGCTCTTAGCTTCTGTAAGCCACTTTTCCTCTACTTCGCTTTCCATGAGGACTTCACTTGAAAAATTTGTCTTTCCTACTCCAAACACAAAAGCAGCAATTGCAAAGTATGATAATTGAACAATAGATATGGCTAAAAAAATAATCAGCATATACTTAGCTAATAATGATCGAAAAAATTTCATTGTTTCACCCTATATCCAATACCACGAATGGTTTCAATAATTGTCGGCTTAGCTGGATTTATTTCTATTTTTTCTCTTAAGTATCGAATATGTACCATTAATGTCTTATCGCCTTCCATGTAGCTTTCTCCCCAGATACCTTCATAGAGCTGCTCCTTCGTTAAAATTTGATTTAAATGGCGAATAAAATACTGTAATAAATAGAATTGCTTACCCGTTAATTGAATTTCTTCATTAGTTTCCTTGTTTATAATCCGCATATCTTTCGTAAAAATTTTTAAATGCTGAAGATCTAATACATCATCATTTTTTTGATATCTTCTTAGTAATACCTCTATACGGGCTATAAGTTCATCTGGGTGGAAGGGCTTCGTTAAATAATCATCTGCGAAGTTAAGACCCTCTATTTTATCCTCTACAGCAGTTCTTGCTGACAACATTAAAATCGGGATTTCTTTATTTTCCCGCTTAATTCTTTTGCCAATTGAAAAGCCATCTAAGCCTGGCAGCATCACATCCAATATAGCGATATCTTTAAAAGCTATGTGCTGATCGACCTCCTCCCCAGATTCAAGCCATGTAACCTCATAGCCTCTTTCCGTCAAATCCTTTGTCACCCATTGGCCAATCTCTTTTTCGTCTTCTATGTACAATATATTATACAAAATGGTAATCCTCCCAAACTACTCTATATATTTGAAATAAATGTTATTAAAAGCATATTTGTATTATACGATTTCATAGATTTGTACTCAATGGGAAGCGGCTCCCTATTTGTACAAAAAAGAATGAGCGACTATGCACCCATTCTTTTTCTTTACTTACAACTCTTTATTTTTCAAAAACTATTCCACTTCTGTGGTCCGCTTCTTTTTCATCATTTTATCTATTTCAATAATATCTTGTTTATTTAATACTCAATAACTTCTTCGCCCACAATAGACATCATTTCTTTCAAAAGAACATCATTGCCATTAACAATTTTACGTTTCATTTTTTGATATAACGAATTTTCCTTCTTTTGTCATGTCATAAAAAGAAATTTGAATTGATTTCATTTAACCACATCCCTATCTTATTTTTTATTTTATGATGACAATATGTCATATACTGCTTGATCTTCGTAGCGAACAACGACTTTTCCATTTATTACACCGCCATACATCGGACCCAAAACTCTTTCTAACAAAGGTTGTCCTTGTAGTTCTTCTCTTGTAGAAGTCCTCTTATGACTCCAACTGACTTGTACTTTGAAACCACTCGATAAATAACAATTAATTTCCCCTCTCAAATATGATTTTTAAAAACAAAAAAGCTGATTCATCCATAAAGGATCAATCAGCTTTATATATATTTCACGCATAAAGCGAGAATATCAACTATTAACATTATTGCTATCAAATAAAACTTATGGCATAAAAATGCTACCTTAAAAGAAACTTGGATTAATACACTTGCGTCAAATCTTTTCTGTAAAACAGAAATGTAATGACTTTCGCTTGAAGCGAATTTAAAAAAATTACATATACATTAGCAAAAACGTGTAACATGCACCAACATTCGGAGTAGCCTAATCGATTGCATAAAAAAAAATAAAATGAAGGTTGTTTTATTCCCCCTCTTAAACACTTTACTTATATGAGAGCGAGAAATCGTTGATAACAAGGTTCGTGGATAACCTTAATCAACGACATCCACTAGTCTCACATCTCAATTAACTTTTAGGAGGAAATAATAATGGCTTCATGTTCTCAATCTGATTTAACTGCTGTGACAATCCCAAATGTTGTGCCATCTTTAAAATTATACGGTAAGGCAAGTAATAATCAACGTTTTTTCTTGTCTGATAATCCAGAAACTATTAATAGCTCTGTTCCATTTACTAATGGTTATGCAACTCTTTGGGCAGATGCTGCATCTGGATTACAGAGTGTAACTTATCGAATGTTTGTTTGGCATCTAAATAACACAGGTGCGACTATCAAGTTCGGTGTTACCATTGGTAATGGCTCAAGTGGCAGTACGTATAAAGTCTCTGGTGTTAAAGACTGTATCGATACGATTACCGGCTTTGTAGCTCATGGGAAATGTGCCGCAAAAGCTTTACTCGGAAATACATTAACGCCTAGTTCTCCGGTTGATAGTTCCATTGCAGCGGGGAAAGTTGGATTAGTTAAAGAATGGAAAGTACCAAATGGTTATTTGGTGGGTGGAATTATTGAGTTTACTTTATCGTCTAGTTCTCCAATGTCTTATAAAGTCCGAACAGTAGCTGCTAAAAGCACTACTGCCGATCTTCGTAGTAATCAAAATGCAGTTGTGTCACCAGTTGGGACTCATCCGCGTGGTTCTTGGAACTTTTCCAATATCGATGGCTTTGGTACTTCAAGTGGCTCTGCTGCTCTATATACTGTCGGAGACGGCAATAAAAGTTTCTCCATAAATAATGGTATTAATGACAACTTAATGACTAAAGACACTAGCTATACGCCTGGCGATGCTGTAGCAACTAATAAGGGGCATTATGGTGTTATTTACAAGGCGAATATCACTTTCAAAAACCCAACTCAAGCCGATAAAACATTAAAGGTATATTTGACAGGTCGTGGAGGTTCATACGGCGGTGCTGTACGTTGGAACAATGATCCAACTTATGGTGTTCCTACACTGTCTTCCAATACCCAAGGTGTTCGGATTGCTACATTTACTGTACCTAAAGGAACTAGTGTTACACATTCAGTCTATACTTCTACAGCTGGCTCGCTTAACACCCCAGCGGCGATACTGATTACAGAGTAATTAAATATATTAAAAAATTTCTCGTTAAATAAAGGAACCCTGTAACTTATCGTAAATTCTCCGATGAGCTACAGGGTTCTCTACATAACATAATATAATATTCATTCAGAAACATCTTGGAACGTTAAACCAAGGAAAACGGTATAACTGCTTAATTGGGTATCACTAATTATTTGACCTTTATCTATAAGGTATCCCTTACTCATATAAGGAGTTACATCAAGGTCCCACTCGGCTACAAACGGCATATAAAGGCGTATTTGGATTCCCCCAATTACGTCTTTCTTACTTTTATTCAGTAATAATCAACATATCATGATCATCAAACTGCCACATGTCCCCGTAAGCAACTTCCCAATAGTAGCCGTTTGGATCTTGGAAATAGCCACTATACCCACCCCAAAATACAGTTTCTGGCTCCTTGACGATTTGCGCTCCGGCATTTTTAGCTAATTCAAACACTTGATCAACTTCTTCTTTCGACTTTCCGTTATAAGCAAGTGTGATTCCATTAAAGCCATTGCCGATTACTGGTGGATTTGCTTCGTTAATATCTTTTACTAAACGGTCAATCGAAAACAGTGAGATTTTTGTCCCTCCATTATTAAAGAAAATAACATCTGGATTTGTTTCCTCACCATACACAATCACTTCAAAACCCAGACCCTCTCTATAAAACCTAAGAGACTCGACCATATCTTTCACACCCAATGTAATTAAATTTAAACGATTCATCCCATTCTCTCCTTTATAAAAGATTCAATTACTTATTCTATCTTAAGCATGGAATCCCCTTCTAGCTTCTTACAATCCTCATGTTGCTTCTGCCCATATACTCTTTGTATAAGCCATTTTCAATCTACAACGCTCCATATTGTTTTGGCTAATGGATGCAAATTTGGCATGTCCGATTATTAAACTACAATTTTGTTGAATAGCTTCGTTGATACGAAGCTGTATTAATGCTTGATGAATACCTTGATCACGGGCTTTTGGCTTTACAGCAGATGCGGCTAAAATGGCTGTTCCATCATTTATATACAAGGAACCGATACCTACGTCCTCACCCTGAAGAGAAGCAATATAAAACGACCAACCGGGCTTGTCATACAAAACTTGATTATTGATTGCAACACCTTCGGCTAAAAATGCTGGCATACCAAAACCTTCAACATAGATATTTCCGTAACGATCAAATTCGTCTTCCTTGATTTGTCTTAGTTTAATGCACGAATTCTTTGTTTTCCCTACCGTCTCTTCGTTTAGCTAATATAATGTTGCATGAAAATCACTCTGAAAAAGACCAGCATTATGTAATTTTTGTAGCGAAGTAGCATTTACATATTGAGGGGCTAAATCAAATCGAACTGGTATTTCTCTTTTTCTATAAAAGCTTAGGATTTTATCTATCGTATTCTCCGAACCCAAGCTATCACCCTTTACCACATTGTAAGAGGGACCGGGGATTTTTTTATGGAGAAAGCATAGACACCATCAAATTGACCAATCTCAACTCCCATAGCATTGTTCTGAATTTCCTTAATTGCATTCAGCCTCGACTCAAACATCTTGATTTCCGTCATTTCTAAGTGATCTGCCGAGTTTTTCGTCATTACCACACCTTATTCACCACCCTATAGGATTTACTTTTCTACCACTAATTGTAGCCTACACAGAAGACCGAACTACATAAACTAATAAAAATTTCTTCCTGCGAACCATTGATATCTCACAAAAGTAACCTCCACGTTTCTATGAAACTAAAAAGTGCGTACTTTTTTTTGCAATGGTATGGAAGCATAATGAGAAAGCAACATAGCACAAACGAAAATTGGAGGACAGAAAAATGATTAATCATTTACAAGATAAAATTACATTAAATAACGGCTTACAAATGCCTGGTATGGGTCTAGGCGTATTCCTAGTACCGAATGATGTTACAGCAGAAATGGTAAAAAATGCAATCGAGGTTGGTTACCGTAGTATCGATACTGCTGCTATTTATGGTAATGAAGCAGGTGTTGGTGAAGGTATTAGTCAAGCACTAGCAACTACTGGTTTAAAACGCGAGGATTTATTTATTACATCTAAAGTATGGAACGATGGCTTGAGCTACGAAGAGACAATCGCAGCATACGAAGACAGCTTAAAAAAATTAGCCCTAGATTATTTAGACCTTTATCTTATTCATTGGCCAGGTAAAAATAAATTTGCAGAATCTTGGAGAGCACTTGAAGATTTATACGAGCAAGGGAAAATTAAAGCTATTGGGGTATGTAACTTCCAAGTATCACACTTACAAGATCTTCTTAAAATCGCTCGTATCAAACCAGTTATTAACCAAGTGGAACTTCATCCACGCTTACAACAAACTGAGGTACGTTCATTCTGTGAAGAGCACAATATTCAAATGGAAGCTTGGGCTCCATTAATGCAAGGTGGACTTCTAGAAAATGAAACTATTTCAAAAATAGCTGAAAAATACGGGAAATCAAATCCTCAAGTTATCTTACGCTGGGATATTCAAAATGGTATTGTCACAATTCCAAAATCTGTACGCAAAGAACGTATGATTCAAAACGCTGATATTTTCGATTTCACACTAACTGATGAAGAGATGGCTATCATTAACGCCATGAATCTAGATCAACGTGTTGGACCAAACCCAGATGAGTTTGATTTTGTCATGTAAATGATAGCTATGTAAATGCGAAAGAGACTGTCTTATTTTCTTCTCTTAGACAGTCTCTTTCCATTCTATTTAAGATGTATGTTGTATTGCGATATCTTCATCACGTTGCATTATTAGTACATCTTCACCTTTATCTTGCAGCATTTCGATATGTTTTTCACCCCAAGTGCAAAGCACGTTCAGCACAGGGTCCATCTCTTGGCCATAAGGTGTTAGCGAATATTCAACTTTTGGCGGTACTTGATTGAAAACCTTGCGATTAATTAATCCAGACTGCTCTAATTCACGCAATTGGGTTGTTAGCATTTTTTGCGAAATGCCTGGAATCAATCGGCGAAATTCATTCGTACGAATCTTACCATGGTGGTTAAGATGACAAAGAATAACAGGTTTCCATTTACCCCCAATTACTTCAAGAGTGGCTTCAACACCAATATTAAAAACTTTTTTCATTGTAAACCCCCGTAATATTCAAAAGTAACTAAAAGTACCCTATACAACTTTACGATATGTATGAATATTACTATATACTATAAAAAAAATCAAAGGAGATATTAATAGAATGAAAGATACAAAAGTGCCGAATGCCAAACTAACATTACTCGCACTTGCGATTAGTGCATTTGGTATCGGCTCTACAGAATTTATAAGCGTTGGACTACTTCCATTAATTACAGAAGATTTTGATATAACATTAAGTACTGCGGGTTTAACCGTATCTATATATGCACTAGGAGTAACTATTGGTGCACCGCTTTTAACAGCATTAACATCGCGCATAAGTCGCAAAAATGTATTACTGCTTGTTATGGTACTGTTTATTATCGGTAATTTACTTGCAGCATTAGCACCCTCATTCTCATTACTACTAACGGGGCGTGTTATTTCAGCATTAGCACATGGTGTGTTTATGTCTATTGCCTCTGTTATCGCTGCAGATGTTGTAGCGCCTAATAAACGAGCAAGCGCAATAGCTTTTATGTTCACAGGGCTAACATTAGCAACTGTGACTGGTGTCCCACTAGGAACTTTTATTGGACAAGTAACTGATTGGCGAATGTCGTTCATTTTCATTGTAATCATAGGTATTATCGGATTAATTAGTAATGCCATACTTGTTCCTAGTCAGTTATCGAAAAGCAATCCAATATCAATTCGCGATATCGGAAAAGTATTAGGGAATATACGAATGTTATTAATTCTCTTTATTACTGCCATCGGATATGGTGGCGCATTCGTAGTTTATACGTATATTTCTCCTATTTTAGAGCAGTATATGGGCTACTCACCTAAAGCAATAGTCGTGATTTTAGTTGTATACGGTATTTGCGTTGCCATTGGTAATACATTAGGTGGTCATTTTGCGAATAACAACCCTTTACGTTCTATCTTTATTATCCTTATCGGCTTAGCATTAGCTCTACTCGGTATCAACTTCTTCTTAGAATCATCAATCGGTGGATTAATAATGGTCTTAATTATGGGACTATTTATGTTTATGAATGTACCGGGATTACAGCTTTATGCCGTTCAGATTTCTGAAAAATATATACCATCAGCTATTTCAATGGCTTCAGCATTAAATATTTCGGCCTTTAACATTGGTATTTTCCTAGGATCATACATTGGAGGAATTATCGTTCGCCAACAATCATTAGCTCATACTCCTATATACGGATTCGGCATGGTGATGATTGCTGCAGCTACTACGTTCCTATGGTTAATCTTCGATAAAAACAAACAATAGTTACGTGCTTATAAGTAAAAAAATGCGAGGAAGGTGCTGTCTAAAATGCCCCTTCCTTTTTGCTATTTATTAGATTCAAGAAAAGTATCATCAAAATATGCCTTGAAATTTGGATACAGATAATCTAATGACGATTGAATATCAGCAGCATCATCAAATAAAATTTCATGTTCGATTTGATAAATTGCACAATTTTCTTCATCAGTATTATTATTTAAATCAATACAAATTATTTTTCCATACTCTGTATCCCATGAAAATGGAAGGTATCCTAAACTACATAATGATGGATTAAACATATCCCTTACGTTATTTAAAGGTTCTTCAATACTTTGGTCAGGTATTACACCAAAATAATGGTGATATGTTGAAATAAAAGCTTTATACCATTCGGGAAAATTAAGCCCAAACTCTTTTTCTAACGTTTGAATATCTTCCTCTGTTACAGTGGAAGGAATCATTCTCCACATAGACCACTCTGCATCGATATCAACTACTTTCATTTCTTCAGGTACGTCAGGGCACATCCACCTACAAAATCCTTCTTCTGACACCTGATTATAACGTTCGTAGTAAACTTCAAAACCCTTTTTTATGTATGCACGAATATTCATCTTAAAAACTCCTTTAGAAGAATAAATTGGTCAAGAATTTAAGCCGTTGCACTGACTCCTTTTCGCTCAGGCTTTTCAAAGCATCAGCCATTAACACAGAAAGTCTTTGTTGTACATAAGATAATGTATCGACTATAGGATAGGAGGAAATTTAGTTGTATTACAATCCTTATCCGTATTTTATCTATCCTAATTATTATCCGGCATGGGTAATGGCAAATCAACCAACTACTCAACAACCTTCTAGACATCTAGCAATGCCTGATCCAACGAATAGAAGTCCATTTCCATCCATCAATACAGTGAAATTAAAGACTTCCACGAAACGAATCAAGGTTCTTATGCAGCAAGCACAATTACTTACGGATAAAATTGATGAATCCGAGCAATTTGCGCATGATCTTATGAATGCAGCACAACAATCAAATAAAACAGAAGTTGAAAAGTTAATTGCGTCAACAGGCATTACGATAAAATTCGAAACTACCTATACACCAGATGGATTTCGTATAACATTTACTGAAAGTAGCTGTTGTAAGCTAACACTAATTTTGGGTTGGTGAAAAGTTGGTCCTTTGAAGAGGGCCTCTTTTTTGCCTTTAGCTATGAATTTTAACCATGTATCCCTATGGAACTTGTAACCTATAAACAAATATGCTAAAGTATTTGTAAATTTAATTTCTGAAAATTCCTATATTTCATTTTCTTATCAAGAGAGACGGAGGGATTGGCCCTATGAAGTCTCAGCAACCAGCCTATAGGTATGGTGCTAATTCCAAATGGCAAAATTTAGCCTTGAAGATGAGAAGACTTACAGTTGTTGCTTTGCACAAGAGTCCTCTTCTACAAGGAGGACTCTTTTTTATTGTTGCATTCAAAATAATTAACAGAAAGCAGGGAACTATATTGACAAACAAACTTTTACAAGCAATACAACTTTTGAAATCAAAAGTATGGGTTGATTTAACACATACTTTTGGTCCAAACTCTCCTCATTTCTTTATGTTTGATGATGCAAAATTTGAAACATTATTTTCCCATGATGATGGCTTCTTTGCACAACAATTCACTTTCCCTGGGCAATACGGAACACATATCGACCCACCGATCCATTTCGTGCGAGAAACACGCTATTTAGAGGAATTGGAGCTAAAAGAACTAGTACTCCCACTAATCGTTATTGATAAATCGAAGGAAGCAGAAATTAACAACGACTACACGTTAAGCGTTCGAGATATTCTTAACTTTGAAGCTGAATATGGAGAAATTGAAGATGGTACCTTCGTTGCGTTGCGTACAGATTGGAGTAAACGTTGGCCAGATAAAGAGGCTTTCAGCAACAAAGATAATGATGGCAATAATCATATTCCTGGTTGGGGATTAGAAGCGTTGCAATTTTTATTCAACGAACGAAAAGTAAGTGCAATCGGCCACGAAACTTTTGATACGGATTCAGCAACAGATTTTCGTAAAAACGGTAAGTTAGACGGCGAATATTTTGTGCTTGAGCAAGATACTTATCAAATTGAGCTTATGACAAATTTGGATAAGCTACCTCCAAAAGGGGCCGTTATATTCAATATTGTGCCGAAGCCGGAAAAAGCATCTGGATTCCCTGTCCGTTCATTTGCTATATTGCCTTAATATAGCAACAGGTCTGATTCAATAAATTTTGAACCAGACCTTTCTTAATCATTTATTTAGCGGGATTCCTTTTTTTAAAAACAACATAAACGATCAACATAATTATTATGAACAATACTATAGTATAAATGCTGTAGCGGGATAAAAACACCTCAACATAATGCCATTTGTCACCTAGTACATTACCTAAAGTAATAAACGTAAATGTCCATATAACTGCTCCCGCATACGCAAAGAAAGCAAATTTTTTATAAGGATAATTATTAATAGCCGCAATATATGCTGTAAGATGACGCACACCAGGAATAAAATATCCTATTAATAATAATCCCGGCCCTATTTTTGCAAATAAATTTTTAGTGAAATCAATTTTCTGCTCAGTAATATGAATTTTCGAACCGTATTTTTGCAATAAAGGTAGCCCGAATCTATAGCCTATATAGTAGCTCAAAGTAATCCCCCCTACCGCACCTACGATAGCGCTGATTAAAGCTGGGATGTGCGCGAGAGTTTCGCTATATACACTATACCCTACATATGTCAAAAATATCTCATCTGGAAGCGGCAGCCCAACAATACCTCCAACTAGGATAACAATGATGCCAAAATATCCGTAATGCTCAATAAGAGATTGCACGTGCTGTGCCATAAATCCATCCCACCTAAAGCATAGTAATTTTTATAGTTAGCTTTATCATAACTCAATGGAGACAACATTATGAGTGTTATAAATTCAATACAGTTTTCTCCATTAAATGATTTTTAACTCGCGAAGAGCATAATCAATACCATCTTCAGTTGATTTTTTTGTTACAAAATCAGCGATATTTTTTAATGCTTCACTACCGTTACCCATTGCAATACCGAAGCCGACCTGCTCTAGCATGTCGATATCATTATCTCCATCCCCAAAAGCAAGTGCTTCTTCAGGACTCAAGTCGAAATATGTTAGTACAGCTTGAACAGCAATAGACTTAGAAACATCATGCTGCAAAACATTTGTAATGTTAGGGTGCCACCTTTTAAATAATAAATGAGGAAATGCGGAGGCATACTTTTTCTCAACGTCCCCATCACCATATAAACACATTAAATACACCTCTTGTTTTACAATATCTTCATTAATAACGGGAAACTCTCGCAATGATAATGTTTCTCTCATAGCTTTTAATGTCTTTTCTTCTTGAACGTTATTCATTGATAATGTTTCTGTAAAAAACGATAGACTTTGTTTATTTTCATCAGCAAAAGCCTTTACTACTTGGACCACTTCTTTGGCAACCGGTATTTTATGTATGACTTGATCTTGGTGCTTAACATATGCACCATTAGCTGTAATAAACGTCTCTATTCCTACATTTCTTAAATCCTGGCACATTGATAAAGGTCTTCCTGTAGCAGCTACAATATGAATTCCATTATCCTTCAATTGTTAAATTGCGGTCCTTGTACTTTCTTGCATACGACCATCTTCATAATTAACAAGCGTTCCATCTACATCAAAGAATACAATTTTATAATCCATTGTTCGCTCCTTATCATTTTGTATATTTTCACCAGGTGCATGATGATAAATCTATAATAAAAAGACTAATTTTCACTACAGGCAAGCATTGAATGACTCCATCTGGTCAACAATAAGCTTATATTTTTCTAAATTAAGAAACATCTTTATATCGAAGTTGATTATAGGTAATATTGCATATACAATAACTTTAAAATATAATAGCTTTTTAATTAAATATATGTACGTATTTTGACAAACTAAAAAGAATGTATAACTTGCTTTAACTACACCGATAAACACTATTACGGGTACATACCTAAATTTCAAATAACTAAGAAAGTAATGAACATTTTTATTTTAATAATTCCAAAGGAGTATACCAAAGAACATAGAATTGTTAAAATAAAAGAAACTAAATTAAATACATTGAACGACATTGCCCTTCATATAAATAGAACAAAAGAAATATATCCACATTCCTCTCACTACCGTCAGAGGTAGTCTTCTACATAAAATTATTTGGGTGTAAAGGAGTTGATTCTTATGGCATTTAACATTTACTACTATGAAAGTAGTGTAGATTGTAAGTTTTGCAAAAAGCATTTTACTACATATAAAGTTCGCCCTAATCGATATAAAATTATCGAGGAACAAACAGACTTCATGCCAGTTTATGAAGGTTTAAACCCGTTATTGTATGAGGTTGCCGTTTGTCCGTATTGTGGCTACGCTTATCACAAATCTATGACAAGAACGTATGGACCTTTCATGCTTCTTATAGATGAGCTGTACATTAAAGAGCTACAAAAACCAATGGATATTTGCAAGGAACGTACGATTGATGATGCCATTGTAAGCCTTAAATTAGCCTATCTTGTATCAAGAGCATCAATGGAAGAGTCACTTCTTATGGCCAATTTTGCACTAAAAATAGCCTGGCTATATCGCTTAAAAAATGATCATGAATCGGAAATGCGTTACCTCTTTGCTGCAAGAGACTTTTACAGTAAATCTTTTGCATCCAATCAAGAGGGCAGCGAGAGAATTCAATATTTACATGCAGAATTAAGCCTTCGACTTGGAGATATTGCTGAGGCGAAAAAAGGATTCTCTCGATTAATTGCAGATCGACATGCTTCCAATAAATATCGAAAACTAGCACGAAATCGTTGGGAAAACTATAAATATGACGATCAACCTAACAACGTAAATGACAATATAGGGGAAGTCATCAATTAATGTAAACGGGGAGAGTAATAAATATGCTGCTATTTACTGCAAGGATTGATGTGAGAGAAGAAGATATTTTTTCGGAATTACATCATTTTTTACTAAGAAAAAATAATCGCTATTTAACGAACGATGAGGTAGTTGCATTAACTGGGGTTTCATCAGACCTACTTTTTAAATGGGTAAAAGCAGGAAAGTTAAAAAAATCGATTTTCCCTAATTTAGGCGCACCTTGTGAACGCTGTGGACAAATTACTCAGACAAAAATCTGTGTTAGCTGCTCATCAACCATTGTTAGTACATTAAAACAAGAGGAAAAGGATCGTGCTTGGTTCAATCAAATACAACGGAATCATCCTAGAGCTAGCACTTATCACTATAAATAAAAAAACATCTCTACAGTGTACTTACACTTTGGAGATGTTTTTTACCTTCCTCCGCTTGAATATTTCAAAACAAAGACATTTGACTAAATTTAAACAAAATTTAAACAAAATCCCATTTTACTTTAAACTTCACTATCTATAATTAGCCTTAACATATAACGAAGGACTGATAGAGAGTGACAAAAGGTAAGAAACGTAAGGTTTTATTATCATTAAGTATGGCACTAACAAGTTTTGTAGCATTCAACGGAATTTCAAATGCATCCGCGGCAGTTCCGGCGATAGAAGAACGTGTAGCTTTAGATAATAAATTAGAAGTTAAGGTAGCTCGCACATCTAATGAAACACTTCAAGAGTGGAAAAAGTGGACAAACGATCATGCTTACAGTTTAACGTCCATTCAGCCTGAATCTGTTGCTCAACAAAGCATTCCATCTAATAAATTTGAAGATTTAGAAATGCTAAAGCCTTTATTGCATGATAAGCGCATCGTTTTTTTAGGGGAAAGTTCACATGGCGCAGCAGAATTTAACCTAGCAAAAACACGTTTAATTCAATTTTTACACCAAGAAATGGGCTATAATGTCCTAGCCTTCGAAAGTGGTATGGGGAATGCCATGAATGCTCAAGGTCAAATCGACAAGCAAACAGCGAAACAAACGATGAGGGATTCTATTTTTGGTGTATGGTGGACAAAAGAAACACTACCGTTATTTGAATATACTAAAAAAACACAGAAAACAGATAAACCTTTAAAATTAGCAGGTTTTGATATTCAACAGCAAAATGCATTTACGAACGGTGACTGGCTACAAAATAGTCAGCTTGCGAAACAGTTCAGTGAAGTAGAGGAGCAACTTGTTGATTGGAGCTTCAGTAAGGATCTAAAAGGCTACCAAGGGGCGAAACCTAGCATTATCAAAGTGTATAAACAAGTAAAATCACAAGTACAGCTTAAAGAAAAAGAGTTACAAGCAGCTTATCCAAGCGAACCACATATTGTGAAACTTATGGAACGTACTTTGGCTGACCGTATCCGTTTAGCAGACGAATATGTAGAACTATCAATTCAATCAAATATTGATCTAGAAAATTATAACCCCGAGTCTTTTTATAAGACAATGGAATGGCGTGACCAAGCAATGATGGAAAACCTACTTTGGTTGGCGGAGGAGATTTATCCGACTGAAAAGTTTATCGTCTGGGCGCATAATGACCATATTCGTAAAGCACAATCCGAAGTAATGGGTTCTCCTTATCCGGTAAAATTGATGGGTGAACGTCTACCAGATATCTACAAGAAATATAGCTATGTACTTGGCCTTTATATGGCTAGTGGTGAAACCGCAAACAATATGGGTGAACCTATGGTCGTTTTACCTCCTGTAAAGGGTTCGATCGAGGATATTGTTTCATCTTCAAATAAACCGTACACATTTATCGACATGCGAAACCGTCAAAATGAGCGAGGCAACTCATGGATGTTTGAGCCACGTTTATCGTATAGCTGGGGAATGATTCAGGAAAGTCTTGTTCCACGTGACCAATACGATGGCCTTCTTCTGATTGATAAAGTAAGTAAACCAAATTATATTAAATAATATTATTAAAATAGCAAACTAGCCCAACCTACTAGTTTGCTATTTTTCTTTTATATTCAAGTATCCATCGACATGTTATCCCATTCTTCATTGCGATGCCCTATCATCCAGAACAAGCCCCTACGTCTTTCCATAACGATACTTTCATTCATCCCCGCAGGAGTTGGTCGTTCTTGTATACGATTATCTACACAAGCCCAATGATATCTGTAAATTTTATCGGCTTCATCCAAAAGCTCTTCCTGACTACGCATGACAGCTTGAAGATAAAATTGTTCAAACGTTTCACAGTTAGAAACAACTTGAATGGCATACTCGCAATCGCATACTTCATCAGGAAAATCAAGCTCTTCAACAAAGCCAAGTGCCCAAATAAGCGTCCAATACGCCTCGTATTGCCATGAAATATTAATGGCTTCTTCCACATCTGGTTCTAAAGCTTGTAAAAAGTTTCTTTCATTGTCAGTTAGATAGTTTTCCACTTTATATGTGCGTAACATATTAATGAAAAAGTCTCGTGATTCTTCCACATTTCCGCCTTGTGCCACATCACAAGCAAATTGAATAACAATTAACAAAGCTACAGCTCTTCTAGCAATGTCTTCTTCGGTTTTAAACTGACAAGCCTCTATTGTTGGGAGTTGAGGAAGGGAAGCTGTATATGGAATAGCTCTTTCCTTTAAATAAGCTATCGTTTTATTTTTTCTTTGCTCGCCTTCTTCTGATGCCATCTCTTGTTCCATTACTTTGCGTGTACACGCATGTGGTCTGAAATTGGAAGGTCCTGATTGCCCGTCAGGATAAACAATAACGGCCCCTTCATCGTCTAATAAAGTGCCATTCGGTAAAAAGCCAATCCCCCCTATTTTTGATAGCAGGTCCGTAAATAACAGCAACTGGTCTTCACTTATTTCTTTTTCTGATTCGACCGCAATCACTGTATTTAAAACAGATATTTGAGTCAACACTAATTCTTTTAAATAATCATCTTCAAAAGGAATGTTATTGTAATACCCCATCATCCCAGGAATATTATTAACGAAGTAGTCTGGATTCGTATCTTCAGACATGACTCTAACGATTAATTTATGTTTTTTAAACAGCGACTTGGACTTTAATAAATACTCGTTTTCATTTTTACCAATAGCAAAACCTTTTGCAAAAACATCTGAAATTTTAAACTCAATATCGTCAATGTTATTCTTAGATGCAAATATTGTGAAATAGTTCATTCTTCTCTCCCCTTTTATTCACCAACTATTTTTTGTACCTAGAGTTCATACTACGGATCAACAACCCTTTTTAATTTCTATCATAATTTTCGTTACATAATCCTCTTCACGATTTTTAATAACGGCGTCATAAATATATTCCTCATATACGTATTTCCCTAGTTCAAAGCCCCTTTCTCGCATGACCTTAAATAATCGCTCATATGATTCACCCAATGTAGTGGACGTCCCTACATGGTATCCAACAATAAAATCTCCTTCAATCGCTTCGAAATAAGGATGCCCTTCTCGCGGATGCGGCTGCTCTATATACAAGTAACTATAGTTATCATAGTTTCCGGCTAATATTTGCTCTCTTCTTGTAATCCCTCCAATGGGATAGCCTGTGTCTAATTGCGAGCGATCTAATTCATCAATAAAGTCTGAAACAGCCTTCGTAAACTGTTCCTCCGTCGAGTCCTCGATATTTTTGCTTAAATACAACGTTGCCTCTGGCAGATGTTCAATCGTAATACTATCAAAATCAAGGTGTAAGGCTTCTTTTGTTAAATCGATTTTGACATCAATAATGCTTTCAATCATCTCCAGCTCCATGCGTTTTTTCGCTACAATTTCCTTTTGCTGATACATCAAGTCTAGAAAATTTTCAGGTGATTTTTCTGCCATATATTTTTGAATATCTTTTAAAGACATGCCGACCGCCTTTAATAGCTCGATCACACTAAAAAATTCATATTGTGCAACAGAATAATAACGGTAGTCTTTACTATCTTTCATAATTGGTGATAATAAACCAATTTGGTCGTAGTAAATTAACGTTTGTTTATTGACCTTGCAAATTTTAGCAAACTCACCAGTTGTAAAATATTTTACATTTTTATTAAACATTTTTAAATTCTCCTCCTTGACTATATAGTAACTATATACATTAGATTGTAGCTATTCACAATTAATTATGCCACTGCATAATTGAGTCCGGAATCGGTTTGTGATTGCATAAAGATCCCTTTCCGATTTCCGTGACGGCTGCTGAAAGAAATTAAAAATAGAAAGGTTTTGAAATTATGTTCACGGAGATTCGTGACATTACAGCTTTAAACAAAGAGGAAGTATTAGCATTACGCATTGCTGATAATCAGCAAGATTTTATTGAAAGTACAGAACAATGCTTAGCGGAGGCAAAAGTAGATAAACGATTTATCCCTGTAGGATTGTATAAGGAAGATAACGCAGTCGGCTTCGCGATGTATGGCATGTTCCCACAAAAGGACAATTCACAACGTGTTTGGTTAGATCGCTATTTCATTGATGAGCGCTACCAGCACAAAGGATTGGGAAAATACTTTTTACAGCAGCTTATTCAATATTTAGTAGCTAAATACAGCTGTCAAAATATATATTTAAGCGTTTATGACAACAATACAGTAGCTATTCAGTTATATAAAAAGTTTGGCTTCGTCTTTAACGGTGAGCTAGATGATAAAGGTGAAAAGGTGATGGTAAAGGAGGTACATGCTCATGACTACCATTAATCCAATTGAAACAAGGCCGCTTAGGCCCTTGTTTTTATCATATTTATTCCCGGCTATGATTGGTATGTTGCTGATGTCAGTCAATATTTTAGTAGATGGTATTTTCGTTAGTCATGGAGTTGGACCAGCCGCTTTAGCAGGAGTAAATATCGCCGTACCAATTTTCTCGATTTTACTATCCATTTCCCTTTGGATTGGTATGGGTGGAGCAACACTATTTTCAATTTCCCTCGGTGAGGGCAATAAAAAACGAGCACATCAGCTCTTTACATTAGCGTTTACAACAATGATCGTTGTCGTCATGACACTGATTCTAATCCTTTTATTAAATTTAAAGGAAATCTCCTATATATTTGGGGCAAGTGACGCCACCTTCCCTTATGTTCAAGAGTATCTACATGTTATTTTGATTTTCGGTGTGTTCTATACAATTGAAAACTTACTAAGTATTTTTATTCGAAATGATGGCAATCCAAAGCTTGCGATGATGGGCTTAATCACTACATCTGTATTAAATATTATTTTAAACTACATCTTTATTTTCGTGCTTAATTACGGCGTAACTGGCTGTGCCCTAGCTACAGCACTCTCCACAATAATCGGTATGTCGGTGCTATGCCTACACTTCTTCCGAAAGCAATCCGAATTAAAATTTGTTCGTACATTTTTCAGCCTGACTGATTTAAAGAAAATATTCGCTATTGGACTACCGAGCTTTATCGTTGAAGCCTCCGTCGCTGTAATGGTTATTTTATATAATGTTACATTTTTACATTATTTAGGATCAGATGGCGTTACTGCTTATGCAATGGTTAACTATATCCATACTGTACTGTTAACAGTATTCCTCGGCATTGGTATGGCCCTACAGCCACTAGTTAGTTATCACCACGGTGCGAGGTTGATTGAGCGATTAACAGCATTATTGAAAATAGGTATTGCCACTGCATTTATTATAGGTTTAACGACTGTCATTATTGCTACATTATTCCCGTCTCAGCTAATTGCATTATTTGGTGATAGTACATTTGACATTCGCAATATGGCTTCGCAAGGCTTTGTACATTTTGCAATTGGGTATGCATTCCTTGGAGTGAACATGGTATTTGCAGAATTCTTCCAGTCAATTGAAAAAATACGTCTTGCCACAACCATCATGTTACTTCGCAGTATTCTATTATTTATCCCTGCTCTCGTACTATTGCCTAAATTCTTTGGCCCACAAGCTATTTGGTGGACATTCCCTGTCGCAGAAGGTATTACCGCATTGCTAATTTTTATATTTATGAAGAAAAAAACGCATACAATTTTTTCAGAAGCAAGTTCCTTAAAGACACAATAAACGAAGTATCCCCCCCTTCAATCGAAAGGGGGATATGTGTTCAATATTTCTCTTTCACTTAAATGAGGACAAATTCAAAAAGGACCGAATTTGTCTCTTTTCTTTATTATTCATGTAAATATTTGATGAAAGTCATTTCTTTAACGTGTAGTTAATCTCTGTTCCGACTTGGCGCTTTCCTAGGAACGCTGGCGAGATACCACTAAAGCAAGGATCAAGACTAATGGCTCTTTTTTAATTCCATATATTCATCACGTAAAATACTCATAATAATTTCATCTGAATATTTACCGTTCATATATAAGGATTGCCTTAAAGTTCCTACCTTTTCGTACGATTTTATTCCCCGAATATTATGGGAGTATACTTGTAACTCTAAACGATTAAGCTGAAGCTCCTCGAACGAAAATTTTTGAACAAGCTGAACCGCTTCAGCCCCATATCCCTTGCCACAATCTTCTATCCTATGTAAAGCTATGCGAAATATTGCCTTTTTATCGTCTAAGTCTATTTCCATAATAGCTAAATCACCAACAACTCGGCTATTTTCTACTAAGCAAATAGCAAAATCACGGCGTGTAGAATCTTCGCAAAATCGATTCAAAGCCTCTCTAATCTGATCCTTCGTTAAAATGTTACGTGTACCTGTCATATACATAATTTCTTCATCTTGAAAACAATCGTAGATACTATCTACATCTTCTTCAGTAATTGGTCTTAAAAATACACTTTGCCCTGTAATCATAAATTATCCTCCCCCTTTAACTATATTGAACAAGATTTCTAGCGGAAAGAATATGCCTAGTTCGATTAAGAAACGTACTAGACATACAAAAAGCACTAACATATCTGGTGCTAGTGCTTAAACAAATTACTTTGTATATATAATTTTCTTAATCGTTTCTACAGCTAAATGATATTCCTTAGTTAATTGTTCAATAGAAACTCCATTCGTAAACGCTTCTTTTATAGACTTATTCCTATTCTCAATATATTTCTTTGAGCCTGAACGAGCACCCCACTCTAAATACGTGTTTTCTATTTTAGGAATATAAATCGTTTCACCTTGAACATATTTTTGGATTTCTATTAAAAGCTCCTTCGGTAATATTGCTGAAGCCTTCTTATAAGCCATTTATGCCAACCCCTCAATTTTATTTTGAAATGAATAAAATAAGGTAGCAAAGCTAATTTTATAAGAAATACTTCAAGGAAAATATTGAAATTCACCCCATGCAAAGTATTGCCATATCAAAATTAGGCTTTGCATGGGGTGCTTCCGTATCTAGCAACTTAACATAATTACTCACATCTATCCCCCCTAACTTGTGTCATAGTTCATTTTATCATATGTATATATTTTCAATTAATAAAACAAAAAGGAATCAGACACACTGATTCCTTTTTCGAAACTTTATTCAATTTATTTGTCCACTTGGGTTTCCATTATCTTTTGCCGTCCATCCTCTGAGGAAGTAACTCCTAGAATATCGAGAAGGAACATGAATAATGGAATACCAATAATTAATCCCCAAACACCAAGGAAATGCTCTGAGAAGAGAATGACGATGAATGTATAGAAAATTGGAAGATTTGTCTTGGCAGACATCAGCTTTGGATTTAAGAAGTATGCCTCCATAGCATGTAGTACCATAACGATCATCAAAATATAAACAATGTACATTGGTCCACCGATACTATATGCAATTATAGTGAGAGGAATCAAGGACATAATGACCCCTGCAACTGGCACTAATCCTAGTATAAAGAGCATAATTCCCAATGCAATTAAATGCGGGAAGCCCATAATGTATAAAGCAATAACAGATAAAACACAGTTTACAGCGGCAATAATGAACTGCGCTTCAATAACTTTACCGAAAGAACGAATGAAGATCTTCGAAAAATAATGTAGTTCATCGTACAGATAACTCATTTTACTATCTTTAAATTTCGCTGTAAAATCTATAATCCGCTTCTTCTCAAGTAAAATAAACAAGCTTAAAATTAGTGCAATGAATATGTGCAAAATAATTTTACCAATATTCGTTAGATTTTTTAGCGTGAGGTCTACACCCTGCTCTAAATATTTACCCAGTTCAATCTTCTCAAAGGTTGGAGCTAAATACCTTGCAATCTCGTTATCATCTGGATCGAGACTAAAGCTAGCTATAAGGTCAAAGAGCTGTGTAATTTGTTGGGTTACGACAGGCAAATACTTGTAGATAATTGCAACAATACCTGCGACAAGTAAAAGATAAAGGGTAACTGTCACAGCCTTTTCATTCATTGGTGTGTATTTTCTAATCTCTTTTGTTGTCTTCGTAGTCAGTTGATTCATCAAGTAAGTAATAATGAACGTGAGAAGAATAAGATTGATCATACTTCGCATCAAATATAGTGCAATAGCGATACCAACAAGAATTATAAAACGTTTAAATCCGTGGCTTCGAAAGAAATTACTCATGTATTCACTCCTTCTACAAAACGGCTTCGCTGCCTTTACTGCCTGGGTTTCGCTATCAAATGAACATAAGCAATTAATAAATTGATGTAAAACATTACGTATCATTCTTATGTATATGCCCCCTTCTTTGGATTATTATTCCCATCATCACTTAGAAAAAGACTTACTTGCATGCCACTTTATAAGTCTTATAAGAAATAAATAAATCCATGGAGCGAAAAGAATTATATGTCTTATCAAATTGTAAATTAATGACCATACTTTTGTATTTTATTGAAAGCTGTATCAGCGTTATAAGCCTTAATTCTATTATTCTATTATACCCCTTTGAACACCATCATAGCTAATGTAACTACTTTTATGAAGAGAATCAATTATGCTCCGGCACAATTGCGTTCATTCCTATCAAGAGCAGATTTTGGCATTGCTCCTTAGTTTCAGTATGATATTCTTATTAAAATTTTAAACTGTTAATAATAGAAAAGTTGGAATTTGTGAAAGTTCCATAAACCTCGAAGGATATTCATAACCAATTACTCCTTATGAACATCAATTTACAGTAACGAGTCCATAAAATATCTGGACAAGATGGGGCTGTACCTGAAGAGCCATTAGCTCAAATGAAGTTAGCATAGAAATAGCCTAAAAGAGCCTTGAAAGTGCACAGACGGAACTTCAAGATTTAACGAAGATAGTCTTTTTATTTATTTCGGGAAATTAATACGGTACAAGAAAAGCAAAAAATTATAAACGACTTTCTTGGCTATGCCTTCTGCGAAATCGATGCCTGGGCATATAAGGGAGTTTAACTTATACATATGTTGTGATTCACAAGGATGTGCCCAGATCTGCATTAAATTTAGTTTAAAAAAACACCTCTTTAGAGCTAAAGAGGTGTTTATCTCATTTATAGATTTTCATTTTCAGAGCCCATTTTAGCGTGCTTATATCCATAGCCTATGTAAATAACTAAACCTATCGCTAACCAAATCATAAAGCGCACTATAGTAAATAACGGTAGACTAAATATTAATATAATACATCCTCCAACCCCTACAGTTGCTACAAGCCATAACGCAGGTACTTTGAATATACGCGGTTGATCTGGTCGTGTATAACGAAGAACAACGACACTAACTGTTGTTAAAGCAAAAGCAGTTAAACCTCCGATATTAGCAAATTCCGCCAATTCCCCGATTGATAAAAATCCCGATAAGAGAATACCTATTCCAACTACAATTAAAGTTGATAATACAGGTACCCCTGTTTTTTTATTTGTTTGTGCAATACGTTCTGGCAGAAGCCCATCACGACTCATTGCAAACAACACGCGCGTCGCACTAGTTGTATTTGCAATCATCGTAGCAAGCAATCCAAAAATAACTGATACTGCGATGATAGCACCTCCCCATTGAATACCAACAGATTGTAGTGCATACACTGTAGGATTTGGAACATCCAATTCAGGGAATGGTACAATACCTGTTAATACTAGCGCAACTAATGCATAAATAAGCGTTAATACACTCAGACCACCAATTAAAGCTTTTGGTATTGTTTTTTGTGGATTTTTTACTTCTTCCATAACAGTTGTTACACCATCAAATCCAGTAAAGGCAAAGAACACTAACGCAGCTCCCGCCATTACACCTGACCAGCCAAACGGTGTAAATGGTGTCCAGTTTATAGGGTTAATGTGAAAGGCCCCGATAGCAAGGAATAAAACAATCGCGCCGACTTTTGCCATTGTAAATAACATATTTGATCGACCAACATTTTTAATCCCGCTCATAGCAATCCAAGCTACAATAAGCCAACCAACCACAGCTGGTAGATTGACCACCCCACCATGAGCAATATCTTTTGTTAAGGCTCCCGGTAAGTGGATACCGATAGATTGTAAAAATGAATCGACGTAGCCACTCCAACCAACTGCGACCGTGCTAGAAATAACGATGAATTCCAGTAATAAGTCCCAACCAATCATCCAGGCAATAATTTCACCTAGCGCTATATAAGAATAGGTATAAGCGCTACCTGCAACGGGCGCCATCGCAGCGAATTCGACATAGGCTAATCCAACTGCAATTGTTACAAGACCCCCAATTAAGAAAGAAACTACGACACCTGGACCTGCATGAAGAGCAGCTGTAGTTCCTGGCAGTACAAAAATTCCAGCTCCTATTGTAGCCCCTAGCACATACAGCAGTAACTGCAACGACCCTAATTCACGCTTCAGTTTAAAACGTTCGACTTCAGTTATTTTATTGGCTTGCTCAATTGACTTTCTTCGAAAAAAATTCGCCATAATAACCACTCCATTTCCAATAAACAGCTGATAAATATCATTTTTATGCATTTTTACTAATAATCAGTATATTATATATATTTTTAAATCGAGTCAACAATTAGATTATTATAGCAATTTATCTTTTACTAGAAAACGAGTTAATCGACGCATTCTTTTATATCAAACTTTTGTAATACTATTTTACTGGAATTGTGACGTTAGCAGATGTCTCAACTTCCATATACGGTGTCTCTAAAATATGAATAATTGGTTTTCCCACATTCGTCTGATAGGATACTAGAAATTTATTTGGTCCAATTGCATGAGCATACTCTATGATTAGGCTTTCACCCGATTCCGACTTAACATCAAGAGATATTAGATTATTATTATAAGGGAAATCACTATCGACATAGAAAGACAGCGTAGCTTTCTGACCCTTATTTGTCACTTCTGTGATAACAAGATCCCCCATCTCCCCTTGTGAAATTCGTTGCGGTAATGTATCAGCAAGTGGGACAATTAGATCTTTACGTTCCATATCAAATGAGGAGAAATAATAAGCTATCTTTATATCAGTAATATTTTTATTTAAAGGTTCTGTTAAGTACGTATAAGTTGTACTTTTGTCATCCCCACTTCCTGATTGGTGCAATACTTTCAGTGGAGCTCCGTTTTGGTCCATTATAGTAGCATTTAAAACCCCAGCCTCTTCGGAAATCAATTTATCCGAGGTAGCATCAAATTTCACCTTTATCTTTGTCGATGTTGTTGAAGCCTCCACACTTTCTACACCAAATGAGATGCCATTAACTTTTCCTGATTGACCAGCTACTAATTTATGACTATCATTTTTTACTTTTTTTATAGGTGTAGAGAATACCCATTCCCCTTTTGTTGATCCTACTTGTAAAAATTTTAACGTTAAATCAAATTCATCGGGTAATTCTTCGTCGATAGGAAATTCCCATAAACCGCGAAATCCATCTTGATCTTCTAAAACCCGTAAACTTTCACCCGTATTGAGTTCTCTCCCATTAACATACAAAAAGCCTGGTGTGATATCCATATATTCTGGCATTGAAAAGATCACATTCAAACGTGCGCCATCATATACGATCTCCTCTACTGTAATGGCTATACCGTTACTAGTTACCGTTTTATTTAACTTCACCTTATTGTCATCAGAAAGCGCCTTTTGTAGCCCTTCATCCTGTTCTACGATATTATACATAAAGCCAATAAGCGGCATATCTGCTAGCACATTTGCCATTTGAGGAGAGATAAAACCAGAACCTAAAATCAAAACTACACTTGCTACAATAGAAACAATTGCAGTTCTCCAACCTTTTTTGCTTTTTTTCATTTCTGAGCGCATTCCTTTTTCAATAGCTTGATCAAGTTTCTCTAATGGTACGTCAATGTTATTTATAGCTTCTTTAATATTGCTCTCCATAAAGTTCACCCTCCTTGTTTAGAAATTTTTTTAGCTGCTGAATGCCTCTATGCACATTTGTTTTGACTGTCCCCTCTGGACAACCTAATAAATCTGCAATTTCTTTTATTTGCAAATCTCGATAGTATCTCAATAAGATAACGGTTTTATATTTTTCGTCTAATTGTTCAATGGCTTGCAATAAATCTAGCTTTTCATCGTTAGTTAAACTTTGCTCGTGCTCCGGCTGTTGTTCAAGCAACGGAACAATCTTTTCATTTTTTCGTAGCATCTCTAATGCTGTATTAATTAAAATTCTCATTAGCCAAGTGGCGAAATACTGCTCTTCTTTCACTGTATGGATATTGGCATACGCCCTTGTTATTGTCTCCTGCACTACATCTAATGCATCGTTTTCATTTTTCATATAAATATAGGCCATCTTATATAGCTTTAATTTTTCTCCCTGTAACAGCTCTATAAACGCTTGGTCATTCCCCTTTTTCGCCTTTGACAATAATGACTTCGCTTTCAATTTTTTCACCATCCTTTCGTGTTTCTATATGTTAGATGTTGTAAATATGTAAATCGTTTCAATAAAATAAAAAAAACGGGCAAAAAAAACCCTCCTCTAGTAAGCATATCTAAAGGAGGATTAAGATAACTACAGTCATTCCCCACCCTAGTAAATCAATAGTAAAGATGATATTGTACAAGCTATCTAGAAGCAAGGAGAGGACAAAATGGATTCCTATGAAGTATCAACATTAAAAAAGGGCCTTTTGATTTTAGATATATTACGTCAGAAGCATTCTCTTACATTAACTGAAATTATGGAAGAATTATCAATAAATAAGACGTCTGTTTTTCGCATGCTTTATACGCTAGAAAAAATGAATTATGTTCTTAAATATAATAAGTATTATCAATTAAATCCTCATATTTTTAGGGATGAGCACTTATATTGGCACAAAGATATCCAGTGGGCGTCTCTCGTGGCGCCATACCAATTAGCCCGCCAAGAAGAAATAACTACTTATATTGGTATTTTGGAAGATTGCGAGATGGTAATAAAAAATGTGATTAGTGAGCCTTTTGAACAGCCTGCTTTTCATGCGATCGATACTCGAACACCTATGCACTCAAGCGCGTTAGGAAAAGTAGTGTTAGCTCATCTGTCACCTAAAAAACAACGTGAACTATTAAATAGTATTGAACTTAATACCTTTACAACAAAAACCTTCTATGATTATGGTCTTTTGATTCCTCATTTACAGGTCATTAAATCTCAAGGATATGCTGTTGATAATGAAGAAACGAATGAAGGTAAATGTTGTATTGCCGTTCCCATTTATGTGAATGAAGAAGTTATCGGGGCAATTGCTTTCCACGGTTCGACGAATCAAATTAAGAAAACTGCCATTCGGTCGTATGCAAAAAAGTTAAGCGATGCAAGTCAGCAATTGACCGAAGAACTTCATTATCTTTTAGCATAATGTTAAGACCTTTGATTGGTCCTTTTTTGCAATTAAAATGCACTTGTTTCTATATATGAAACGATAACAACGCACACTGGTAAAAAACATCCTTTTTACTCTATTCTGATTACAGAACAACGAGGAGGTAGGAATATGAAGTTTCATACTTTAAAAAAGACAAATATCAAGATTTCCGAAATTGGTCTTGGGACGAATGCTGTAGGTGGGCATAACTTATTTGAAAACTTAAATGAACAAGATGGGGAGGAACTAGTCTCAGCTGCACTTGACTTAGGGATCACTTTTATTGATACAGCAGACATTTACGGAAAAGGGCGTTCAGAAGAAATTGTTGGCGAAGTATTAAGAAATTACTCCAGGGATGAGTTCGTTTTAGCAACAAAAGGAGGTAGACATTGGTTTGAGGATGGTTCAGTAAAAACAGATAATCATCCGCAATATCTACGTGGGGCATTTGAAAATAGCTTGAAGCGGTTACAAATGGATTACGTAGATCTTTACTACCTACACTTCCCGGATAACGAAACTCCTCTTGCGGAGTCGATTGGTGAATTGTCACGCTTAAAAGAAGAAGGAAAGATCCGAGCAATAGGCATTTCAAACGTAACATTAGAACAGCTTATAGAAGCAAATGTGCATAATGATATTTCTGTCCTACAATCTCCTTACAATATGTTAAATCGTTCAGGAGAGCAGGATTTATTGCCATACTGTATAAAAAATGAAATTTCTTTTATTCCTTACGGTCCACTTGCATATGGCCTACTTGGTGGAAAGTATACAAAAGACTTTAAGCTAGGTAAAGGTGACTGGCGAACTTCAGACCCTTTATTCCAAGGCAAATTATTTGAACAAACATTAGTAAAAATAGAAGCATTAAAAGGAATTGCAGAGGAAAAGAAAACGACATTACCAAATTTAGCGCTTGCTTGGTTATTAGCTCAAGATGGCGTTGATGCAGTTATCCCAGGCGGGAAACATAAAAAACAAGTGGCCAACAATGTGAAAGCAACGGATGTCCTATTAACAAACGAAGATTTAGTGAATATAGAGCGTATTTTAAAATAATTTTAGAACGAAAAAATGCGAAAATGCTGTTATACCAACATTTTCGCATTTTATTTTAATCAGGACGTTCTATCTCAAATATATCCCCAATTTTTGCGTAATTTGAGCCGGCAAGTCTGCTAACTGCTTTTAGTTTTCTTGGATCAATTCGTCCTTCATTATAAATGGTCTCATCTATATGGAATTGTACGACTTCACCAATAAACAAATCACCTGTCTGTTCGTCACCATTCATTAAAGGAATCGACTGTACTAAACGGCATTCCATTCGAACTTTCGCCTCTTGAATACCTGGTATAGATATCAATTGGCTATCGATTAATGTAAATTGTGCCCGATCAATTTCACTTTCAGTCACAGGTAAGGATGCGGCTGTTTCATTCACCTGCTTAACATTATCCTCATCTACAATATGCACAACAAATTGTTGATGATGATGAATATGGCGAGCGGTATCTTTTATGCGCCCATTTGGTCTTTGAACAGCTAGAGAAATCATCGGCGGATTGGATGACACGATATTAAAAAAACTAAAAGGCGCGCCATTGATGACCCCTTGCTCTGACTTCGTCGTAACAAAGGCAATAGGTCTCGGAATAATACTGCCAATCAATAACTTATAGTTCTCGCGCTCTGTATTTTTCTTAGGATCAATTGAAATCAAACGTCCCATCTCCTTTAATCAAGTGCACGCACTTCGATTGGAATTAATGTTCTTTCCAATTGTTCACGATGCTGTTCGTATTGAGATGGTAACATTAATTGGCTACCCATTGTCTCAGGTGTCTCATCATGAGCGAATCCTGGTGGATCTGTCGCAATTTCAAATAAAATCTCACCGGGTTCGCGGAAATAAATCGCATTAAAATAATTACGATCTTTCACTTCGGTTACATGTTGTCCATGATTCATTACGTGCTCTTGCCATTCTAGGTGATCCACATTATCCTGTGCTCTCCAGGCAATATGATGAACTGTTCCAACGCCCATTTGACCGCGCATACCAGGAACAACTTTTAAATCCACTATATTGCCAATATCTGCGCTGGATTTGTAACGAGTATACTCGCCTTCTGTTACTACTTTTTCAAGACCCATAACTTCAGTTAATACTTTTGCTGTCTCTTCTGAGTGACTTGAATACAGTGTTGCACCGCCAAATCCTTTAATGGCAACCTCAGGAGTTACTTCACCAAATGTCCATTCATTCAATTCGCCTTCTGCACGTGCCACCAATTCAATATGAAGTCCGTGTGGATCATCAAATTGTAATACTTGTTCACCAAAGCGTTCAGCTTTTTGGAATGGAATAGTGAATTTCGCAAGACGATTAACCCAAAATGGTAGCGCTCCTTCTGGTACAACATAAGTAGTTACGCCAACTTGGCCATCACCAATACGTCCTTGATAAGCATTTGCCCATGGAAAGAATGTAATAATTGTACCAGGTTTACCACCTTTGTTACCGAAGTAAAGATGGTATGTGCCAGGATCATCGAAGTTTACCGTTTGTTTAACTAAACGCAAGCCTAGTACACCAGCATAAAAATCAATATTTTCTTGTGGATGCCCTACAATGGCTGTGATATGGTGAATACCCGCAGTATGTTTTTTCATGTTAACAAGCCCCTTCATGACTAAATGTATTTTCTCACCTATACTTTACCCAATATCGTTCTACCTCAATCTTTGAACATGATTATTAACGAATTGTATATAAAGCTTTTGACCAAGGAATTAATTGGTCTAACATTTGGTTAACAGAATCTGTTTGCACTTCTTTTGGTTTAAAATCAGTACCATTTTCAAAGTCTGTGAATAGTGACAATGCTGGATGTACTCGTACATCTGCAATTAAAAGTTCACCCATAATACCACGTAAATGTTCAGCTGCTCGTGCACCACCTACAGAACCATAAGAAACAATACCCGCAGCTTTGTTGTTCCATTCTTCACGTAAATAATCTAGCGCATTTTTTAGAGCACCTGTAATAGAGTGATTGTACTCTTGTACGATGAATACAAATCCATCTTGTTTTGCAATGATTTCTGACCAAGCTTGAGCGCCTGAAGCATCTTGCCCTGGTTCACCTAGTAAAGGTAATTTGTAATCTGCAATATCAATAACTGTATAATTAGCATCGCCTCGTTGATCTGCGATTTCTTTTACCCATTGTGCTACTTGTGGACTTACACGACCTTCACGTGTTGATCCGATAATAATTCCGATATTTAATTCTGCCATTGTTTTTTCCTCCTCTTTTTTTGAAGCAAATAATTTATTTAAAAAACCCATTATGATTACCTCCTTATGATGAAAAGTAAAACTTTACTTTCTACATGGATTAAAAGGTTCGAATTCGTTTATCTTGAATTTATTTATCTTGAATTCGAGATAATAATAACACGATGGTTTAATTTACGTCAACATGTTTGTTTAATGTTTTAAAAAAAGCAGAAATGTTATAAGGTTACAACATCTCTGCATTAATATGGCTCACCACTATAACGAGTCGTTGATTTCCGTTCCTACTGGGCGCTTTGTTGCTGACGCTCCGCTTTCGCACAGTTAAAACATTTGTTGCTGACGCTTCGCTTTCGCGCAGAGCAGAGCTTCCTGGGGGCGTCCGAAGAGCCGCTTGGGGCAACAGGATGTTGGTCACACACAGGATGTGATGCTTTTAGCCTTAGTTCCTCTATCGCTGATCCCCAAGGAATCACCCAGTCTCCACTCCAATCAACTTATTTTACATCACATATACCATCCCAATTTTTGATGAGTAGCTTTAAATTCAAAAATAAACAAAGGTGGATTTCCATCAGGAAAAACACTTTCACTCCCTAGCTTTTTCTTAAATTCTCATAAACTAGTGATTTTAGATAGCTATATTGAATATCGATTGTATCTTGAAAAGCCTCTTCCCTATTTGA
The DNA here is from genome assembly GCF_058791475.1 of Lysinibacillus sp. EB106-09-02-XG168. Lineage (NCBI taxonomy): Bacteria > Bacillati > Bacillota > Bacilli > Caryophanales > Bacillaceae > Lysinibacillus > Lysinibacillus sp. EB106-09-02-XG168. The sequence goes on from NZ_JBYTDN010000003.1 coordinate 4,553,889, forward strand.
ACGAACATCCTGATATTCGAGATTGTAGGGAAATTGTTCTTGTGTAAAATCCATTCTTTCCCCATCGAGAATATTATAAAAATGCCAGCCTTCATCAAGCCACGTTTTATAAATTTCGCCTCCAAGGATATCATTTACAACTAATGCAGTGACTCCGCATTGGCCTTTTGCAGGATTATCTAAAGTCCATTTTGAGCTAGATTGAATGGACCAGGATTTTTTTAAAGCTTTTAACAGATCATTTTCTGTATACATTCCTTAACGTCCTTTTCTACCTATAGTTTTAATATGGTATGTCATCGATTTTAATTGGCGTAGTTCTACCTAAAATCCAATCATCTTTGATTGCACCATATACAATACTATCTGTTACAGTGCCATCTGCGTTTTCCCAAGCATTTCTTAAATAGCCCTCTTTTACAAAACCAGCTTTCGCAAAACATTTTCTCATACCAATATTATCAACCCTCGTATAACCCTCGATACGAATCTTATCCTTTTTTCCAAACAGGTAATTTTGTAACCAAAGGAGGGTTTTTACTCCGTATCCTTTTCCTCTATAACGCGTATCTAAACGGATATCGAATAACGGAATCGTATCACTTATGTCATGAATGATAATAATCCCGACCTTTTCTTCATTATCAATTATCCAATGCGTTTCGCGATCATTGTGATAGTATCCTTCCGCATATACTTTTCTAACGGATTCCTCTTTTAAATTTTGGTCGGTATGATACATCCACTTATTTTGAGTTAATAGTTCCACTAAATCTTCAATTTCATTTCCTAATAGTTTATAGTCCATTCATATTATCCTCCAATGAATAAAAATGGGCTCATCACCATACGTAGAGTTGAAATTCCGTTCCACTAAGCGCTTTCCCGGAATGCTCACTTAGAAAATAATATTATATACCCCCTACTGAACCCTAGATTCTACTAACCCTACTTTAACAAGTACTGTTAGGATGTGCAAAAGGTATTGGCACAATTTTCACATTTCTTCTATAGGATTTAATAAAGTATATGTGTTCGAATATTTCATCATTACCTCTCGGAAGTATTCACAACAAAAATATATACTTGAAAGAAGTATATATTTTTGTTAAATTTATCCTATGGATAGAACAAGTTTAATAAAAGGTCATTTAGAGATGTGCGTATTGTCTATATTGTCAAAGAAAAAAAGTTATGGATATGAAATTATGAAGGAGTTAGAAAAACACAATTTAAAATTGAAGGGAGTAGGAAGTATTTATCCCATCTTGACTAAGTTAAAAGATCAAGAATGGGTTGATACTTACCGTGAAATGACAGAAAACGGGAAAGTCAGAGTTTATTATGAAATCAATGAAAAAGGAGAAGTTTATCTTCAAAAAAAAATCAATGAATGGTTGGAGTTGCAACAAGATATAAAATCCCTACTTCAAAGCGGTCTGAAAGGAGAACTTTTTGAATGAGTATGGAATTGAGTTTAGCAGAAAAACAATATTTAACCGAAGTTCTAGAAGAATTAAAACAGTATCGTATCAGCTCAAAAGAAAGAAAGAATATAAAACAACAACTTTTAGAGCATATTCAAGAATCTCGTGATAATGGAATTGATAGTATAAATGATCTGGGAGATACTACGACATTTATTAAAGATTTTTTAGAAATTAAAGGTATAGATCTTCATTCGGAAATAAAACAAATGCATAAAAGTCGACCTGGAATATCATTTGTTATTGGGTTTTGTACTTTTATTATTGCCTATCTTGCTTGTCAGCTAATACTATCGATGTTTTTGACAGATTCCTTTAATCCGCAAAAAACTATTCCAACATTCGATTATAATATTGTTTATCAGGTTTCTGATGTCGCTTGGTGGAATTTCTTTCTTATTTTAATTAGTATTTCCACTTCCTCTTTAATATCTATACTTGCAATAAAAATTTTCGGAGGAAATAGGTGAAACAACAATGACAAAAAAACCAATATATAAAGCTATATTAGTTTGTTTATTATTAATCCCGTTCTATCTATTTCAACCAGCCTCACAAATCTCCGCAGATTCCGGAGAACAAGACATTAAAAGTACTATAGATAAATTTGTTGAAAACTTTTTAGAAGAGCAGCGAATTCCAGGGGCATCTATTGCTATTGTTCATAAAAATGATATCTTTTATTCTAAATCGTGGGGCGTAACGGGAGAATCCGAAGAAAAGGTAACTGCTGAAACTCCATTTGTAGTCGGCTCTATTAGTAAATCACTAACGGGCTTAGCCATCATGAGATTGGTTGATGCAGGCAACATACAATTAGATGATCCAGTTCAAAAGCATATGCCCTGGTTTACCCTAAAAGATAAACAAGCCGCTTCTCAAATAACGATTAAACATTTACTTACGCAAACAAGTGGGATAAGCACTTATACTGGCTTATCTATATCGGACAAAGAATCTAATGATTTGAGTGCTATAAAAGAAAATGTAGAAAGTTTATCGAATGTTATGCTGACTGCTGCACCTGGAGAAAAGCATCAGTATAGTAATGCTAACTTTTCTATTCTTGGCGCTCTCATCGAAGAAGTGACTAATCAAACATTTTCTGAATATATGGAGGAACAAGTTTTTTCTCCATTAGGGATGAAAAATGCAGCCGCTAATAGTAGCATGGCCTATGAAAATGGATACTTATCTGGTTATCAATCATGGCTTGGCCACCCTGTCAAAAGTGCAGTCACCTATGATAATGGAGGTGCACCGTATGGATATATAACGGCAAGCGCAACAGACATGATGCAGTATATTAGACTTCTTAGTCAACATAAGCAAAACAATTTTTTAAGTAAAAATGCGATGAATCTTTATATTTCACCGTTTGTTCGAACTAGTAAATCTCGATATTACGGCCTTGGTGTACGAATCTCCTATCCAGAATCTAAAGAAGAAATGATTTGGCATTCTGGTTCAAATCCTGACGCACGCTCAGAAGTATTTTATCTACCAGAAACCGATTGGGGCGGTGTGATTCTCACTAACAAAAGTCATATATTAGAGGAAAAGTCCCTTCTTTACTTAAAACAAGGGATTATCAATATTTTAAATGGGAAAGAGCCCGTTGACTCACCTAAATATAAACCAACATTACAAATCATAGCGATTGCTATAATATGTTTACTTTTTGTGATGTTTATTTATCTTTTAATAAAGGTTAAAGCTAAAAAAGTGAATAAAAGAGGCGCGTTGGGTATATTCGGTTTCATACTTTTAGTTTTAGCCATGATCTCAATTCCACTATTAAGCTACAGTATAGAAACACCTTGGCATACGATTAGATATTTTGCTCCTGATATTGCATTTTTGACTATCATGATGGTCACTCTTTTAACATTGAATGGCTTATTTTCTATATATATTTCATTTAAACGACGACAAAAAAGACAACTTCTCTAAGTAGGAGTTGTCTTTTTTAGTTATGCTTGTATGATCGAGGAAAAAGCTACATATTTAAAATTGATTATTCATCGCCATGTCCGTAGCCTGCTTCCGAGGCCTCAGCGTCTGCTTTCGTAACATGTACCGTACCAAATGGATGGTTAGGAGGAGCGTATATCGAATAAAGCTTTAATGGCACATTCCCTGTATTTGTAAGGTTATGCCATGTTCCTGCAGGTACTACTATGGCATAATTTTCATGGACTCTTCTTTCATAGTTTAAATTGTTTTTACTAGGGCCCATTTGAACAAGTCCCTCACCCTGTTCAATATATAAAAATTGCTCAACATTAGGGTGTACTTCCAAACCAATATTATCACCAACATTAATACTCATTAAAGTAATCTGTAAGTTCTTTCCCGTCCACAGAGCCGTACGATACGTATCGTTTTGTTTAGTCGCATTTTCAAGATCAATAACAAGTGGCTGAGTTCCATAATCTTTAAATTCAATACTTTCACCATTGGAAAAACGAGAAGGTTCAGCGCTGTTCGCATACCCTATCTGATAAGGAAGTGTCCAATAAACAAGCTGATCTCCATAGTTATACATAGACATGTTTCCGTAATAAGGAATGTAGTACATTTTCTCAATCCCCTCACACATTATAAGAACATCCTATGCAACTTGCTAAGGAAATGTACGCCATTTGCAAACATCATCGTTAGACATAACACTTTGGACTACTGATAGCTTTAAGGAGTTCACTTGTTACAACGGATCTATATATCAAAATTCTCTTAATGAATTAACGATGCTCTTAAAGTAGTTATTCCGTTTTCTAAATACCCCTTTAAGCAAGTTAATGTATACACCCAGCCTTCTTTTTGTTCCATCATTTTTGCTATTACGTCCAGGTTTTCTTCCTTAAGTCCTGATTCAACTACTTTAATGACTGTATTTGATTCCTCCCCCGTAAGTGTAATTGTAACCACCGTTCCGTTCCCATGCTCTTCTCCCCAAGTAAACGCAATCGTCCTATTGATCTCGATATCAAGCACCGTAATAACAACCTCTGCTTTATACTCATCATATGTTAAAGTAAGCTTTTTTCCTTTTTCCCATCTCTCTGAACTACTTGAGAACCAAAAGTCCCCGATTTTATCTGGAGATACAATAGCTTCAAATACTTCACTTGCAGGCTTATGGATTTTTAATTTGGTAATTACGTCAGTATTCATTATTAATCATCATCCTTTTATCAATTATGCTCGGCACAAAAACATTTGTTGAAAGTAGTTAAACTCGTTCTAAAATTACCCCATTTCCTTCTTTACTATTCCCACACAGTTCTTAATTCGCCATTTGTTAGGTTATTGTAGTGTAAATAAGGTACGATTCTCCAAAATGAAGAAAAACACTTCGAGAGGTATGTTTAATACTAGCCTTGTAAACAATCTCTTCAATGCGATATTTCTCCTGATAAAGGTCATACTATTAATTATAGATTTATCAAAAATGAACATTCCAAAAAGTATATAATTTGACTAGAACTTGATATAGTATGTATTTAGGAATAATCAATTTGTTTGGTGGTGTATATATGAAGAAGTTCAGTATGGATTTTTTAATGATTACGGTCGGAGCGCTGCTTTTTGCACTTGCTGTAAACTTATTTGTTATACCTAATGATTTAGGTGAAGGAGGCGTAACAGGTGTAACAATCATTGCTTATTATTTGTTCGGATGGTCGCCTAGTATTGTGAGCCTTGTGTTAAACGCAGCTTTATTAGCAGTTGGTTATAAATTTTTAAGTAAACAAACGACTATTTATACGATTATTGCCGTATCCCTCCATTCACTCTTTTTACATTTAACAGAATCGTGGTCAATTTCTTCAAATGAAATTATCGTGAATACTATTTTTGGCGGAGTGTTCGCTGGAGTTGGCATAGGCTTAATTATAAGAGTTGGTGGAACAACAGCAGGTTCAACAATCTTAGCTAGAATGACCAACAAATATTTAGGCTGGAGTATTAGTTATGGTTTATTGTTTTTTGATTTAATCGTTGCTTTTTCATCTTATTTTATTATTGGGGCAGAAGCATTAATGCTTACTATTATTATGCTTTATGTCGGTACTAAGGTGATGGAGTTTGTTATTGAAGGTGTGAATCCTAAAAAAGCTGTTACGATCATTTCGAAAAAACCAGAAGAGATTGCCAGTCATGTAAATGGTTTTATGAATCGAGGCGTGACGGTCCTATCAGGTCATGGCTATTATACGAAGGAGCAAAAAGAAATTCTGTATATTGTCATTAGTAAACAAGAAGTTGTAAAACTGAAGAAAATTGTCAAAGAAATAGACAAGGACGCCTTTATTGCCATTCATGATGTACGAGATGTCTTTGGACATGGATTTATTGAATTATCTAAGGCTTAATAAGACAACTGAGAAAACACCTTTTGTTGAAAATGGGTTCAATCCCCTATCAACATTAAAGGTGTTTTTTAGCTTTTCATACTTCACTGAACCCTTTATTCTCTAACTTGTAAGGAAGTTTCAATAATCGTATCTAAAAGTTGTGTATAAGACATTCCTGCCGAGGATGCGCTTTTCGGCAGTAAGCTGTTTTTTGTCATTCCTGGCAATGTGTTTACCTCCATGACATAGGGAATTCCATCCTTGAGCATCATATCAATTCTGGCATAAACACTACATTTTAATGCGACATAACTGGCCTTTGCAGCTTTCGCAACTCGGTCATGTATAGCAGGCAGAAGTTCTACAACCTCCTCTATCGTTGCGGCATCTTCATATTTCGCCTTGTAATCAAAAAATGTTACTGTATGGCGAATCGAAATAATCGGTAAAAGATTACCATCTATAATAGAGCATGTTATTTCTTCACCCTTTATATATTTCTCAATAATGATTTCAGCATCCCACTGGAATACTTCCTCAACCGAAGTGAGTAAAGAATCTTTATCATAAACTATTTTTACCCCTACACTGGAGCCACCCGAATTAGGTTTTACTACTAACGGATATCCCATTTTGTCTAATTCATTCCACTTAAGCTCCTCAATATTCGAAAGATGAAGCCAATTCGGAGTTTCAATTCCTTCATAACGTAGAATTTTTTTCGATATATTTTTATCCATACAAATACCGCTAGAAAGCATCCCACTTCCGGTATATGGAACATCCAACGTTTCTAGCACACCTTGAATCGTTCCATCTTCTCCAAATTTTCCGTGAAGCGCTAGCAGGGCTATATCGAGGTTTTTCACCTTTTCTATAAGCTCTTTTTTATCATGTAATTCAATTGCTACAACTTCATATTTACTCTTATCTAAATGAGCAATCATTTCTTCCCCTGTCATGATCGAGACCTGTTTTTCAGAGGAAATGCCTCCCATAATAACGCCAACCTTCATAATTTCAACACCCCATTTCATTTTTCAAGGTATCTCCAATAATCTTAATACCACGTACAATATCCTCTTCTGTTAGCCGAGAAAACCCTAAGCGAAATGTGTTACTTCCTTCGCCATTGCTGTAAAAAACATCTCCAGGATAAAAAACAACTCCCCTTTGATAGCACTTTTCCAATAATGTACGAGCGTTCATTCCTTCTTCTAGCTCAATAAAAAGATGCAGTCCACCATCTCCTGTCATTCTCTTAAAGCGAATGTATTGATGGCATGCTTGACGGGCTAATTCATATTTTTTCTTATAAACGAACTTGGCCTTTTTTAAATATTTTTCAAAATAGCCATCCTGTAAATATTGATAAAGTACAGCCTGATCTAGTGTCGATGTATGAATAGTACGGGCTCTTTTCATACTTTCCAGACAATTGATGAGCTCCTTATCTGCTAATATCCAACCAACACGTAAGCCAGGAAAAAGAATTTTAGAAAAGCTACTGATATAAATAACATTGTTGCCCTCACCGATAAAAGTCATTAACGGTGCTAAATGCGAGCCTGAATAACGTAATTCTTCATTAAAGCCATCCTCTATAATCGGAATTTGATATTTTGAAAAAAGCTTAATAATTTCAGCTCTTTTTTCAGAGGATGTAACAATGCCTGTCGGGTTATGATACGACGGGATTAAGTAGGCAAAATCAAACTCCTTTTCCGACAAGCTTTTCTCAACTTGTTCAATATCAATACCGTCATCCTTCATGTCGATTCCGTGGATGTCAAATCCATGTAAGCGAAAAAGCTTTAATGCCGCATGATGAGTAGGATTTTCGCAAATAACACGTCCAGATTTTTTCGCTAAGGAAGATAATAAAATATCCAATCCCTCGGTAAAGCCATTCGTAATCAAAATATCCTTATTGGAAATATCTACGCCCTTCATTTCCATATAGTGAAGAAGGTACTCGATTAACGGTTTATAACCCTTTGCGTATCCGTAATTCAAAACGATATCTCCCTCAAGGGACATCCGAGTCAGAAAAGATCTTTTAAAATTTTCAACATCAAAAAGCTTTTCTTCGGGGGCAATGCTATTAAAGGAAATCATGCCTTTTTCCCAGTGAATATCTTGCTTCATTAAATCTAATTCATCCGCTAATAAGGTAGCTTTATTGAGCCTTTCCTTCCATTTAAGCTCGATGGAGGGTACTTTCAATGTTGCGACCTTCCCTACAAAGTTTCCTTTTCCTTTTATTGCATAGATAATGCCCTCTTGCTCTAAATCTGCATATGCATTTAGTACCGTATTTCTACTGACCAATAATAATTTACTTAGTTCACGGGTTGATGGAAGCTTCTGATGCTCCAGCAAGTGTCCCTTCATAATCTTTTCTTTCAAATAATCTTTTAACTGAATATAAACCGGACGATCATCGATAAGCTTAAAATCATTAAACATTTCCTTGACCTCCTTGCTTTATTTTTGCATAACCGTATCTAACTCAAAAGGTCCACAGTATATGTATTTTTCCTTCATAGTGGTATAGTTTCTAGCTCACAAAAAATGCAACCCTTCAGAATGAAGAATTGCGCCTATTATATGTTAATTATAATTGAGAATTAAAAATACGTTTATTTGACTATAATTTTATATAAAGAGCTAACTACTGTAGTCCTTTCTATCAGCCCGTTCTTTAAGCAATTAACCGTAATTATTTCCAAAGAATAGCAAAAAGAAATCAGCATTACGCTATGAATCTTACACCTTAGCTTTTTGAAATCACGGAAAAGTAATTTTTCAATCCACTGTTATATTCACAAATATATAAATAGATTTTTTCCTGCCCCCACAATCCCTTTCTAAAAAATTTCCTATCTTTAAATTCAAGTTTCGGAATATATTCATAGTTAATTTTACTTAAAGCGTCTATGAAGTTCGGCACTTCATCTAAACTCTGTACACCTACAAGAATATCGATAATAGGTTTTGCTTTTACCCCTTTATCGATGTACTTCCATTATGCTCAATTCAAATAGCCTTTTCACTTTCGTTCGTCTGCATATTGCTGTTCCCAATTTGGATTATATTCAAATAGTTGAACCTTAATCTCCCCCATCGGCTTCTCCCCTCATAAAGTCTTTTTAAATAAACCTACTAGAAATCCTTCTAAACCGAAAAACTGTTCTTCATCAGACTTGGCGATCATGTTCCGTATTTCTATTTCTTCAAATGATTGAAACACTTCTTTTAGCTGGTTTTTAGTATACCCTAACCCGCCTTCTAAGCTACGTTTTATATAAACTTCTTCATCTGAGATAGCAGAACCACCATATGAACCATGTTCCTCAAATGAGCATAATGCGAAGTAACCATTAGGTTTTAATAATTTATGAATCAATTCAATATACGTCACACGACGATGAGGGGCTATATGGTGAAAACAACCGGAATCATAAATAAAATCAAAGCTCTCATCTTGTAAATTCAGCTCAAAAATATTAGCACAAATTAATTCTACACTTACGTTTGCTTCATCAACCCTTTTTTGCGCCCACTGCAATGCTTTATCAGATAAATCAACACCCACAACTGAACAACCTTGCTTTGCTAGGTATATGGCATTTCGACCTGCACCACAACCCAACTCTAAAACTTTATTTGGACGGATCATCTTTTTTTCTAAATAGCTTACTAAGTTCTCGTCAGGTTTATTAATAAAAAAAGGTATCTTTTCAAATGTTTGATCATAAAATTCATTCCAAAATTTCTGTGGTTCACGTAATAAATTATCTAATACAACTAGCAATTGTTCGTTTGATTTGATTAGCATTTTACGCCTCCATTCCACTTATTTAAAGACAAAATATTCTATCTATTCATTATATAGGCTAACCCTCCAAAATGTTATCAATCTTTCTTCCGAATATAAATAACTACCGCCATTCTATTAGTTTTAATACTTCCTAATAATGTTCATTGAAATACAAAATGTTACACTGAAATGGCTAGTATATCTTGTGCAGCGTAAATGGCAACACAGTAAGGCAATAACAAAAATAAGAATATTCCCAAGAAAGGGCTCAAACCACTTAAAATATTTTTACTGTCCACTGTCTCCTTGTCAGGGATCAGTTCATATTCGGTTACAGGAAATCAAGGGAAAAGTATCGCCGTAAAGGCTTTTGAACACTCGTTGTAAACGTCTAATGGTTATAGTAAATGGAAGGAGTTATCTAATGAACTTAAATCTAAAAGCACTTTTTTCTACTTACCGTCATTATCAAACAAAGCCAACCAAGCTAATGTATGACTCTTATTTTTTCTACCATCAAAAAGCAAATGAATGGTTTTCTATTTCCAAGCAAGAGGTTTCACAACGTGACTACCAATGGCTCACTGTTTTTTATACTGAGATTACTTCTACAATATCTCAACCACCAGATATTTGGTATGAATTTTTGTATTTAAATGGTAGTATACCATCCAAATTTTCTTATTATAAAAAAGCTCGTGTTATTCAACTAATCTTTTTAAATGACAATCCTCCAGTTGAAGAATTAAAAGAAGCGCTTTTAAATTTTTTTAAACAAGATACGGTAGTACTTCAAGTAGCCACAAATCGCTTTTTACTAATTGAAGCAGTAGATAGTTCGATTAATGGAAAAGAAGATCTTATTGCACTCATTCGAACAATTGAGGCAGACTTTTTTGTCAAAATCCATCTATATCAAGGAGAAGCTTATGACGTAAACGAGCAATTCCCAATTAAATTCCAAAGGGAGTCTCAATGGTTTGAGGAATGCTTACATTCTAGAAATGCTGAACAGTTTTATTCATTTGAAACGGTATTTCCAATTCTATTAACGCAACAAATGCCTGTTTCCATATTGAAATTTATAGAAGAACAAATTTTAATCCCTTTGCAGTCTGATATGGAATTGCTAGACACAGTCAAAACATTTTACGAATGTGGTTTGAATATTTCATTGACTTCAAAGAAACTACATATTCATCGCAATACACTTAATTATCGTCTGACAAAATTTCAAGAAGTAACAAATATTTCAGCAAAAAATCTTGATGGTGCAATACTCGTCTACTTTGCTAGTTTTCTTCGATCATTTTAAAAAATGCACAAAAATAATGACTGAAAATTATGCATTTTACACATTTGTTTTCCTCTTCATTTTCTTTACACTATAAAAAATGAACAAAGGGGACTATAAACATGGAAAAAGTCATATTAAAAAATATTGTTAAAACATACGATGACAGCGTAACAGCTGTATCTGATTTTAATTTAACTATTCAGGACCGTGAGTTTATTGTACTTGTTGGCCCTTCTGGTTGTGGGAAATCTACAACGTTACGGATGATTGCTGGCTTAGAAGAAATCTCGTCTGGGGACTTTTTAATTGATGGCAAGAAAATGAACAATGTACCATCTAAGGAACGAGATATTGCGATGGTTTTTCAAAACTATGCACTATATCCGCATATGACGGTATATGATAATATGGCTTTTGGCTTAAAGCTTCGTAAGTTTTCTAAGCAGGAAATTAAAGAACGAGTTCACAACGCAGCCGCCATTCTCGATTTAGAAAAATATTTAGATCGCAAGCCAAAAGCTCTGTCAGGCGGGCAGAGACAACGTGTAGCACTTGGTCGAGCAATCGTCCGCGATGCAAATATTTTCCTAATGGACGAGCCTTTGTCCAATCTAGATGCTAAGCTTCGTGTACAAATGCGTGCTGAAATTACAAAACTTCACCAACGATTAAAAACAACTACTATTTATGTAACACATGATCAGACAGAAGCGATGACAATGGCAACTCGTCTTGTTGTAATGAAAGATGGTATCGTTCAACAAATCGGGACGCCTGAAGAAGTATATGGAACACCTGAAAACAAATTTGTCGGTGGCTTTATTGGCTCACCATCAATGAACTTCTTTAAAGGTACTTTCCAAGAAAACGGGATTCAGATTGATGATATTACCCTAGCTATTCCAGCAGAAAAAAGTAAGTTATTAAAAGAACGAGGGTATTTACAAAAAGAGTTGATTCTTGGCATTCGACCAGAGCATATTTATGAAAAATCTTCAGTAAATCCCGAACCGTTCTTCACGGCAGTTGACGCGAATATTGAGGTCTCAGAATTAACAGGTGCTGAACTGATGCTACATACACAGTTAAATGGTCAGCCTTATATCGCACGGGTAAACTCCGATACAAAAATTACACAGGGCCAAATCGCGCATCTACTATTTGACATGTCACGTGCGCATTTCTTTGACTTAGAAACAGAAACACGCATTCGATAAGAAGCAATAGGTTCTGTAATGCAGTTTGGTAAAATCTAATTCGCTTTCTGTTGAAGCCTACGTAAATTTATACCTTTGCCTTAAAAGAAAATCTAACCATACTATAAAGCAAACTTTAATCAGTGGGGTTAATCCCCATTGATTATTAGTCTTCATCAATTGACCTTTTACGAGCAGTTCCACGTAACCCAGGCGGGCGTCTTACTGCCCGTTAATACGAGAAAAAAATTAATTGAAAAAGGCAGCAAACAAACATTTACTTGTTTACTGCCTTTTGTTATTTTATCGCCGCTCCGTAAAGCCCTGCTTCACCTTTATGGATACTGCTTTCAACGATTTGTTCTCTCCCTGCAAAAGGTGTGTCTACAAAACACTGCTGAAGCGCTTCTTTAATATGATCAATGATTTTAGGGTGGTGATTAAAAAAGCCGCCGCCTAAAACGATACAATGTGGGTCAAGCAGTAAAATCATTTGCTGCAACTGTCTACTCACGCAGTGGATTAATTGTCCCAATATCTTATCAACGATAGGATCTCCATTGTAAAATAGCTTCATCATATCCTTTAATGAAATATCGGGTTCTCCCAATAACTTCCTCCCCAACTTTTCGATAGCTGGTCCAGCTACACTTTCTTCAAGTGTTTTCCCGTCATTATTAACAATACTAAAGCCAATTTCACCAGCTAATCCGTTTCCTCTTAAAAATTCACCATTTACAATTGTACAGCAAGAAATACCTGTGCTTAATGTAATATAGATCATCGTTTCCTTTGAAAAATCTCTAGCTCGATATTCTCCCCATGTAGCCATATATACATCGTTGTCCATTTTAATATGGGCATGCGGAAACACTTCAGTTAAACGCTCACAAATCAGAAAGTTCTCCCACGGTATATTATTTTGGTAAACCGCGATACCTTTTTGAACATCAACGATACCAGGCACACCAATACATACCTTTGATATTTCATCGAAAGAAACTTCCTTCCCTACACATAGCTGTTCAAAGCTATCAATTAAACAAGTGAACAAAGCCTCTTTATTTGTTTTATCACTAGGCACTTCTCTTCTACCTAACAATTGGTGATGTTGACTAAATAATGCCACTGCTAATTTTGTTCCACCCACGTCTGCTACTAAAATGTTACCCATCTTTTCACCCCCAATTTTTGTCCTGTATTATCCGATTGGGTCGAGACAACAGGACATTCATCTCACAAGCATTTTCATAGGATGTGAAGGTTTTAGCTTGTGACTCTTTATTATTCAGTGAGGGTGAAGCCCCACTGAATATAGTTCATATTATGAAAGGTTTACGACTTGCGTTAAATTACGTGGCTTATCTGGATTATAGCCTTTGCATACCGCTCTTTGATACGCTAACAATTGGAAATACGGAACTGCTTCAACAAGGCGATTCAAGTCATCTACTTCTTCTGAAAGCTTAATAATTAAATCTGCCTCCAATTCTGCCGAAGCTATACCGATTACCCCAACAAAACCACCAAGCTTTTGAATATCCTTTATTAACGCCTGATCGAAGTCCTTTGTTTCGTTTTGTGTAAATAAAATAACAATCGTTTCATTATCGACAATAGAAATTGGGCCGTGGCGGAATTCTAAATTCGAATAGCTTTCACATTCTGTTTGTGTCATTTCCTTTAGCTTTAATGTTGCTTCTTTAGCTAATCCGTTATATGCCCCTGAACCTAAGAAGATAAAACGTTTTTTCGTTAAATCTTCCGTTACTTGTTTTAACTGCTCTCCGTTGCCTAATGCTGTTTTAACGAGTACAGGGACTTTTTCTAATTGGTCCATCAATTCAGTACTTTGGCTAATTTTAGCCGCGTAGAGTTGAAGCGCGTATAACATATTAGAAAATGATTGTGTCATGACAACACTTTTTTCTGAAATATCGTTTAAAGCAATTACTTCATCTGCTACTTCAGCCATTGGTGTATCACCATTACACGTAACTGCCATTGTACGTATATTCTCCGCTCCGTTCAAATGCTTCAATGCCATAATAATTTCAGAGGTTGTTCCTGACCGTGAAATACCAATAATATGATACTTTTTAGTTGGAATAATATGAGTATCTTTGTGTAAAAATAGCTCAGATGCTGGTACTGCTACTGCTATTTCTCCTGTAGCCGATTGGTAATAACGTGCTGCTGCAATTGCTAAATAAAACGATGTCCCACATCCTGTAAAAAGAACGATGTCTACAACTTCTTCATTGAATATAAGCGACTGAACAATCTCTTTAGTTTTAACTAATTGTTGATCTTGTTCCATAATTTCATTATATGTGTGCATTAACAAAGACCCCTATCTCTCTTTTATTTTAGTTATTTGTAGCTCTTTTAGAAGACTTTCAACAGTCTCCTTTTGTACTTTCGCAATTTCTTTTTCGCCTGCATTTGCAGAGCCACATGCAACAGCCCATTTGTATGCTTCTGTATAGTCTTCACCTTGTGAAAGTTTATAGACCAGTCCGCCTAAAAAAGCATCGCCGCTGCCAACCGTATTTATAACATTAATCTTCGGGGCATTTACTTGGTAAATTCCTGAACGATTAACAAATAAAGCACCTTTCTCGCCCAATGAAAAACAGACATGCTCAATTCCTAACTCCTGTAGTTTTTCACCAGCCTGAATTATGTCGTCCAACGCTACAACTTGTTTCCCGATTAATTGAACAATTTCATCCTCATTTGGTTTAATGATAAAAGGTATTGCTTCAACGCCTTGCATCAAAGCTTCTCCACTCGTATCAAGAGCAACTCGTACACCTTTCCGTTTTAATAATCGAATAATAGTTGCATAAGCAGTCGTTGGTATACCTTTAGGCAAGCTTCCTGAAAGTACAAAATAAGCAGAATGTTCCCCTTGGATTTCAATCCAATTCAGCATTTCCTGCCACTCATGCTGTTGGATCGTTGGTCCTTCCTCTAAAAGCTCGGTCATTTCCTTTGTTTGTTCATCTGTAACGGTTAAACAAACTCGACTTTCACCCTCTATTTGGATAAACCTTGTTTGCAATCTTTCTTCTTGTAACAGTAACTTTATTTTTTCACCATTTAATCCACCAACAAATCCACTGATGACCACTTCGCCATCGAGTGCTACAATGACGCGCGCAACATTAATGCCTTTTCCTCCACCTTGCTGCAATTTCTGCATGACACGGTTTGTCTGACCAATCATTAAAGAGTTCATTTCATACACTTGATCTATGGCAGCATTTAAAGTGACTGTCGTAATCATTTTTGTAGCATCACAATCTTCTGTTCTACTAACTCAATTAATGCTTCTCGTGCTGGAAGGACATACTTTCTCGGATCATTTTCAGTCGGATTTTCTATAAAGAAGGCTCTTAACTGCTCTGCAAATAAGTCTTTTAGCTCTGTTGAAAAGTTCACTTTCGCAATACCGTAATTTAATGATTTACGCACACTTTCTTCTGGGACGCCAGATGCTCCGTGCATTACTAATGGCACATTTGTAGCGCGATGAATTTCCTGTAATAGTTCAAACTGTAGCTGCGGTTCTTGCTTATACTTACCATGTGCTGTGCCAAAAGCTGGGGCGAATGATTGGATACCCGTTTCTTTCACAAAATGTTCAGCTAGTTTAGGATCAGTGAAGAAGGAACTTTTTTCATCAATATTTAAATCATCTTCTACACCACCAATTGTTCCTAGCTCTGCTTCAACGGGCACATTAATCGCACTTGCAGCATCTACAACTTTTTTTACAAGATCAATATTTTCTTCAAAAGGTAATGTGGACCCATCAATCATCACAGATGTATAGCCTGCTCGTAAACATTCCATCACAACTTTATATGATTCACCGTGATCTAAATGTAAGGCTACTGGTACTTTTGCTTGTTCAGCTGCTGTTTTGGCAAGCGCAATCATATAGGGCATTTCTACATATTTATAAGTACTTGAAGTCGTTTGTAAAATAACAGGTGCCCCTACTTTCTCTGCCCCTGCAATTACCGCTTTAATAATTTCTAAATTATGCGCACCGAAAGCACCGATTGCATAATTATTTTTATAAGCATCCTCTAACATTTCTTTCGTCGTCACTAACGGCATAATCAAGTTCCTCCCTCAATGGGTTGTTGGTATGATTCATAGTATAAAAACTCATAGAGAACAACTATGAGCTTAGTTTAATTCAGTATAAAATCTACAACGATCTCCTCTTACAATCGAAATGCAAAATTCGACCGGCTTTCCCGAAGTATCAAATGCAGTCCGTTCTAGTAGTAAAGCTGGTTTTCCTACCTCCGTTTTTAACAAATGGGCCTCATCTTTACTAATGAGAACAGGCTCAAAAGCTTCTTTTGCCCGCACAACAACAATGTCAAAACGTTGTGATAATAAGCTATACAATGAAGAGGAACTAACTTCGTGTAATACTTCACTATCCTTGATGATACTTTTAGGTAAAAATGATGATTCTAAAACAATTGGTTCATTATCCGCAAAACGTAAGCGCTTCATTTCAATGACTTGTTCATCTTCACTTAATTCAAGACTCTGTCTAACCTTTGTTGAAGGGAATACTTCCTGAATTTCAAGCACTTCATCTCTTGGGTTTAGACCTTTTTCTTGAAGCACACGACTAAAACTATAAAAACCACCAAGCGATTGTTCAAACCTTGGCTTCGCAACAAAAGTGCCTTTCCCTTGAATACGGTATAGTTTTCCTTCTTGTACTAATTCTTCAATTGCTTTCTTAGCAGTATTTCGACTAACGCGAAACATCTCCATCAATTGATTTTCAGAATCAATTTTATCCTCTGGCTTCCACTCACCCGATTGAATTTTAGCAGATAATCTTTGTTTCAATTGATGATATAGTGGGATTACACTAGTTTGATCTAACGGTTTCATCTTCCACTCATCCTTCTCCTAGGTTTTGTTATCAATATATCATCTAATCAAATAGATGCCTATTGATATATCAATTCTTTTCAAAGGCTAGATTCCCTAAGCAAAAGGTTTTCGCTATTTCTCCCTCAGCATTAAGCCAAACAACATCTGCATCTTTCCCTAAAGCGAGAGAGCCTTTACGGTTGGAAACTCCTAAATGGATTGCTTGATTTAGAGAAACAAGACGAATTTGTTCGACTATTGATAGTGTCAGCCACTCTTCTATGTTTTTTCTTGCTGTATTCATATTCAATACACTTCCTGCTAAGGAGCCTGTTTTACGTTGAACACAGCGATTATCAAACACTTCTACTTCTTCGCCAGCTAATGTATAAATACCGTCTGGCATTCCCTTTGCACGCATACCGTCAGTAATGACAAGCATGCGATTCAAACCTTTCATTTGACGAATCATTAACAGCAAATCTTTATGAAAATGTATATTATCTGGAATCAGTTCAACATAAACATCATCTTCTAATAGCACTGCCCCCACAACACCTGGATCGCGATGATGAATACCTCTCATTCCATTAAATAGATGGGTGGCATGTGAAACACCTGCTCTTATTGCACGAATAGTCGTATCGTAGTTAGCATCAGAGTGACCAATAGATGCAATCACATCTTTACTTTTCAATGCCTGAAGTAATTCAAAATCCATATCTTCCTCTGGTGCAAATGTGACAAGGCGAATAGATTGATTTGACTTGTCGTATAAATCATTAAATAGCCTAGCATTTGGTTTTAATATATATTCTTCTGGTTGCGCACCTTTTTTTAAGCGATTAATAAATGGGCCTTCTAGATGAATTCCTAACATTTCAGCTACCCCAGTAGGCTGTTCTTTGTAAGAAAACGCAAGCGCTTCAATAGCAGCTTCAATTTCTGGTATAGGGCTTGTTGTTGTTGTAGCTAAGAAAGCTGTTACACCTTCACTTGCTAAATATTTTGCGATTTTTACATTATTAGCAGGGTCGCCATCCATAAAATCATGTCCTAAAGCGCCATGTACATGTATATCAATCATCCCAGGGATAATATAGCCTTGTTGCTGACAATCAATAATATTTTCAGTTGAAGACAATGGAGGGCAATTATTCATTTGGTCAATTTCTATAATTTTTCCGTCTGCCATTTGTAAAAAACCATTTGCTAAAATGCCATCTTCCATCACGATATTGGCATGAATTATCCATGTCTTGTTCATGAAGTTACCCCTTCCTTAGGATAATGTTCTGCCTTTACTTGTGCTTCGGCTTCCGTTTTCTTTTTGAAAATATGCGATGACATCCAGGTTAAAAATAAAGATGTTAAACTAATACCAAAAAACGGTAATAACCCTGGAATCCAACTAAAAATACGATACAATACAGCAAGCCCAGCAATAGAGCCAATCATTTGAAGTGGATAAGCTACGCTATATAATATCGAAACCGCAAAGTACCGAAAGGATGGGAGCTCATAATGAGCATATATTGGAAAAATATTTACTACCATAATGCAAAATAGAATACTAATCGTCACAAATAAAGTAAGTGATAGTAAACCTGTCATTCCATGAAACGATAAAATAATTTGGAAATTAATCGTTAAAAAATAACCGATACTTAAAATAAAAATTCCTATTTTATTCGCTGAAATAAACTCAGTTTTATAGGACTTCCAATATGTTTTAACAAGAAGTTTTAAATCGTCCTCCCCTTGCAGCCTTTTGCGTAATGTTGTAAACATCGCTACAGTTGCAGGGGTAATCCCGAATAAAACAAGTCCTAGTATGGTTAGCCCAGTCCACATTAGCTGTAACACAGCTAGTAATGTGATCAATTCAACAATCCAGTATAGTTTCCCTTTCCATCCTTCAAATTTCATTTACTTTGCCTCCTTACAATAGAAATCCAAGCACGACTAAATTCGCCGTGCATGTTCATTCTTATCCCCGCATTAACTAGCAGCAAGGCACACGCTTATGAGGAATGTCCCAAAACGGATGTAGCTTAACTGCCAGTAAATGCCCTATTGTTCCGAGACAATAGAATGTTGCTCACACAAGGTTTTCACAAGAAGTGAGCGTTTTAGCTTGTGTTTTTATGATGCAATGAGGTGACATCATCTGTATGACGTTACACTATTATTTTGTACGGTCATATGCTGTTTGAGCTACTTCCATATATTTCTCCAAGCCCATCTTCTCAATTGTTTTCTTATAATCATCCCATTTGTCAAAGCTTGACTTACCGGTAATAAAGCTTGCTGTCATCTCATCCACATACGTTTGAATGTCTGTTAAAATAGCTGACACTTGATCATTTTCCTCTAATGTGAAGTTTAAGCCTGGAATAATTTCTTCATCTTTCAATGCATATGGCATTACTTGCTTAGCACTGTTAATTGAATTTTCTTTAGCTTCTGCCCCTTGGAAATACTTTTGCGTAACGATTCCAGGGTAGTAACCACCTGGCCATGTTAAATAGTCACTTATTGCTTGATCTAAGTTTTTACCATCGGGATTGTTGGTGATGTTATCTACATACTTTACATTACCAGCTGCATCTTCCTCGTAAGTTACACCCTTAAAGCCCATAAAGAACATTTTTGCTCCCTCATCACCATATAAATGGTCAATCCAACGTACCATCGCTTCAGGGTTTTTCGCTTTATCTGTTAAAACAAACATTCCTAAATTTCCAAGCCCGTTAGACATCGCTGTATATTGACGATCCCCATTGGGACCTTCTAAAACTTGCGCACCTACATAACCATCTAATTTGAACAATTCTTTCGGATCTACTTCACTTAGCATACCGTAAGTCCCTTTACCTGCTTCAGCAGCGAATTTTTGAGGCTCAGTTGTAAATACATCTTTATTGATTAAATCTTCACTGTACAATTTATTTAAAAATTCAATTAATTGTTTGTATTCATCTGTCGTTGGAACAAAGCGGAATTCTTCAGTTCCCTCTTTAAAGTCTAAATTCGGATTCATTGTTCCTTGTTTGTTCAAGCCGTATGAACCTCTTAAATAATCAATAAATTGCCTAATTCCATAGCCAGATCCCCAGCCTTGCTCATCCTGTTGACCGTTACCGTTTGGATCATTTTCTTTAAATGCTTTAAGCACTTTATAAAAATCTTCTGTCGTTTCAGGTGATTTTAAGCCTAGTTTATCTAGCCACTTCTGATTGATCCATGGTGCTCCTACTCGAAGCGATTCAAACTTTGGATCATAGATTGTTGGGAATCCGTAAATGTTGCCATCTGCCATCGTAATACCTTGCTTTACAGTTGGGTATTCTTCTAAAAGCTTTTTGAAATTCGGTGCATATTTATCTATATAATCATTTAATGGCACGAATACGCCTTGCTGACCATACTTGATTAAATCAGTTCTTGAGAATGCCGATGCAAAGAAAATTTCTGGATAATTCCCTGCAGCTAAAAGTAAGTTCTTTTTATCTGCTAATACTTCGGTTTGAACCGTTGTCCAATTAATATGGATGTTAGACATTTTTTCGTATTCTTCCCATAGCATTAACTTATTCCAATCTTGTGAAGCAAAAAACTTAGCCGCAAACCCATCTACTTCAATTTTTTCTTTTGCAATGGGCATCCCCGTAGCATTCATATTGTCTGCGTTGCCGCTTATCTCTGCTTTATTTCCTTTATTATCAGAACAAGCTCCTAAAATACTAGCTGCTAACATCATAGTTGCTACTAAACCATAAACACGTTTCTTTTTTATCGTCATTTAAATCGCTCCTTTTCTTTAACCTTTTAATGAACCAATCATGACACCTTTTACAAAATATCTTTGTAAGAATGGATAAAGCATTAGCATTGGTAGGTTGGCAACGATTAAAACAGCATATTTCAACCCTTCGACGCTAAGTTTTTGAGCTAGAAAGCTTTCTGATGTTGCTTGAATCATATCATCGGCTTGCCCTTGAATTAAGATTTGTCTAAGTATAAGTTGAAGTGGATACTTGCTTTGGTCTTGCAAATAAATTAAAGCTTGAAAATAAGAATTCCAATGTCCTACTGCATAGAATAAAACCATTACGGCCATAACAGGGAATGATAACGGCAATACAATACTCCATAAAATACGGAAGTTTCCTGCTCCATCAATCATTGCGGACTCCTCTAATTCATGAGGAATCGACTGAAAGAATGTCCGCATAATAATTATGTTCCATACAGCAACAGCATTCGGAATAATCATGACCCAAAATGTATTAATCATGCCTAAGTCACGAATTAATAAATATGTTGGAATTAGCCCTCCACTGAAAAACATCGTGAATACCATAAATGCCATAATGAAACCTTTACCTTTCAAGTCTCTACGTGAAAGTGGGTAGGCTGCACAAATGGTCATCACAATATTCAATACCGTTCCGAAAAATGTATATTTCAATGTATTGATAAATCCATTAATAATATCTGGATTTTGGAATACTCTTTTATATGCCTCGACAGTAAACTCTTTCGGCCATAGCCACATATCACCTGAAATAACATACTGCGGATTACTAAGTGAAGCACTTAACACAAAAAGCAATGGGTAAAGCACAACAATTGCAACAATTGCTAAGAAAACATAATTAAAGATTGTAAACGCTCGATCCCCTCTCGATTCTTTCAATTTCGCCACTCCCTTACCATAAGCTTGTATCACTTACTTTTTTCGCTATTCGGTTCACCATAATGAGAAGGATAAAGTTAATGATAGAGTTGAATAGACCTACAGCCGCTGAAAAGCTATACTGTGCTTCTAAAATTCCGCTTCGATACACAAAGGTTGAAATGACGTCGGAAGTCGACATATTTAATTCATTTTGCAATAAAAACACTTTCTCAAACCCAATTGCCATAACGGATCCAACGTTCAAGATAAATAAGATAACGATGGTTGGCATAATCGCTGGGATGTTAATATGAATAATTCTCTGGAACTTCGATGCCCCATCCATCATTGCTGCTTCGTGCTGCGCTGGATCTACTGCCGATAAAGCTGCAATGTATATAATGGAACTCCATCCCATTGTTTGCCATACGTCTGATAATACATAGATTGACTTAAACCATGCTGGCTCAGAAATAAAATCAATCGGTGTACCACCAAACAACGTGATAACTTGGTTAATCATCCCGTCAGACTTTAAAAACAGTAACAACATACCAACTACAACGACCGTTGATAGAAAATGCGGTGCATAAATAATGGTCTGTACAAATTTTTTGAAACGAAGACTTTTCACTTCATTCAACAGCAATGCAATAATGATTGGTACAGGGAAAGATATGAGTAGTGTAAATACACCAATACCTACTGTATTTTTAATAAGTCTCCAAAAATAATAACTATCAAAGAAACGTTCAAAATGCTTAAAACCTACCCATGGGCTACCAGTAATCCCCTTCGTAGCAATGAAGTCCTTAAAGGCAATTTGCAAACCGTATAATGGATAGTAATGGAAAACCAAAAAGTAAAGTATTACAGGAACTAGTAATAAATAAAGCTCCCAATTTTTTCTGATAGATTTTTTCCACTCTACCCAGTGATTTTTCTTTACCTTTGATTGCTTTTTGAAAAAACGTCTTGCCTTGGATGGCTTTTCTTCAATAGTTCTTTCGTCCAAAAGCGTCATACATACCCCCCCTATTCATTAATGCTGTAGAATTGTAGATTCTTGTGAAATTTCAACGACCTTCCCTCCATCGCGGATTGATTCCGTTGCTGCACAGCCGACTGCGACACTCATACGTCCTGCAAATGGAGTTGTTAGTGGCTCTTTGTTGTAAAGTATTAGTTCTACGAAATCTTGTGCAATTTTAGGATCCGCTCCCCCATGGCTTCCTTCTTCAGGTTTCATTTCATAAACAACATCGCTAAGCTCTTCCCAAGAGTTTGATTTACGCGTTTTTAAATAAATTTTATTATTCACATCATCATTTTCGATACGCCCCTTTGTACCGATAAATGTATAATTTCGCGAATAATCTGGTGTGAAGTGACATTGTAAATATGAAGCTTTTATGCCGCCTTCTAATTCCATAATGAGCATGTTATTATCCTCTACATCAATTTCTTCTCGGAACGCACATTCCGTAAATGTATGTGGGACGTACTCTGGACATGTTTTTTTCTGATCACACGTCGGACACGTTAACGTATTTGACTTATTTCCACCATAATAATCTAAGCTACCGAACGCAGAAACTTTCGTTGTATATTTTCCAGAAATCCAATGAATCACATCTAGATCATGAGAGCCTTTTTGCAATAGCAGAGATGTTGTATTTTTTGAGTTCCCATGCCAATCGTGATAGTAAAAGTAACCGCCAAAACCAACAAAATGACGTACCCATACGGCTTTTAATTCTCCAATAACCCCTGAATCAATTAAGCCTTTCATCGTTTGATACATACTCATATATCGCATATTAAAGCCAACCATTAGATGCTTCCCTGATGTTTTCCATGCATCTAAAATTCGATCGCAACCTTCCACTGTAATTGCTAAAGGTTTTTCAGCATACACGTGCTTCCCTGCTTCTAAACAACAGACAATATGTTCTTCGTGTAAATAATCTGGCGATAAAACTGCAATAGCGTCAATATCGTCTCTTATTAATAATTCCTTATAATCTTTCGTTAAAAATAAAGCTGTATCGAATTTTGCTTGAAATTTATCTAAACGTTCTTGAGAAATATCAGCTAAAGCTACAATTTCTGATTCCCCATTAGGGTTATGCCAATATTGAGCCAAATTCCCTCTTAATCCAGCTCCAATTACTCCAATACGTACTTTCTTCATTGATTTTCCCCCTCTAAGAATGCTGCATTCAATTGTGATACGTAAACGTTTACATAATTAAAAACTAACAATAAAACATCCACAACAACACCACTACATGACAACACGTTGTAGGTACAAGTTAAGTTGTAATATTATAATGAATATTCTAAAAATTAAGCTGAGATAAATATATAATTCAAACCCTAAATATGTCAATACCCCGAATTTTATTCATTTTGTATAATTATCTATCTCTCAAAGAAAGTTGACCCATCTTGAAATACAGAAAATTTATCGGTTTTTCAAAAGGTCAACCTTTCACTCCAAAAAAAGAAATTCTCACATAATATGAAAAAATTTTTTATAAATCTGAACTACATACCTATTGTTAGACAAGACTAGAAAGGATCTGGCTTCATTTTTACAGGTAGTTAAATTATTCCTTTTTAAAAGCAATACTATGGATATTTTCTCTAAATCAATTACACTATACATAAGATTAAGTGAATAAACAAAAAGGAGTTGCAACATGGAAGAAATCTTGACGATTACGAATTTGACGAAAAGTTATGGTAGCAAAGAAATTTTAAAAGGGATCGACTTGCACGTCTCGAGAGGAGAAATAATTGGTTATATTGGTCCAAACGGTGCAGGTAAAAGTACCACCGTCAAAATCATTTTAGGGATCGAAGGCGATTACGGTGGAGAAATTAAACTTTTCGGAGAGAGTATCGGAAAAGATAGCCTTGAATATAAACGAAGAATTGGCTATGTACCGGAGATAGCAGACGTTTATGATAATTTAACGGGGTATGAGTATTTAACCTTTATCGGCCAGCTTTATGGCCTTGAATTAGAAGTCGCTGCTGATAAATCAAAATCCTTAATGGAGTTATTTGGTGTTGGAGAAGCGTATCATTCAAGAATATCTTCTTATTCAAAAGGAATGCGGCAAAAGCTATTGATTATCGCTAGCCTTATACATAATCCTGATTTGTTATTTTTAGATGAGCCAATCAATGGGTTAGATGCGAATAGTGTGATGATTTTCAAAGAAATTTTGACTCAACTAGCTGCCCAAGGAAAAACGATATTTTATTCCTCTCATATCATGGATGTTGTCGAAAAAATCAGTAGTCGTATCATCCTGTTGAATGATGGGAAAATTGCTGCCGACGGGACATTTGCCCAACTACAGGCAGACAATACTGAAGGAACTCTGGAAAGAATTTTCAACCAATTGACAGGCTTCCATGATCATCAGGAAATTGGCGAGAAATTCGTTTCTATTGTACAAGAGGTATGAACATGAAAGATTTCAAAATCCTACAATTTCTTGATAAAATTCAATTTATTTTTGTGAAAATGGGCGTCGATTACGATATCATGCGAAAGATCCTCCATATTAAACTAACAATGGATGAGCGCAAAGTACCGACTATATTTAACCAAGCATCAAATAAAAACAAAGAAGAGCAAAAATACGGCTACATCAAATCTTTATGGATTTATGTTTTATTTGGACTGATGTTAATTCCTTTTATAGGATTTGGTCAAAACTATCTTTTCCAGATGAGTATTGCTTATGCCATGATTATTTTTATCATCATGACAACATTGATTTCTGATTTTTCTTCCGTACTTTTGGATGTACGGGACAGAAGCATTCTCTCGACCAAACCTATCTCTGCTAGAACGATCAATGCGGCCAAGTTTATGCATATTTTCATCTACTTGACATATTTAACGATTGCTTTTACTGCCATCTCCCTAGTCGTTGGCCTATTCAGACAAGGAATTGTATTCTTTATTTTAACGTTGCTCTTACTAGTTTTAATTAATATTTTTATTGTCGTATTAACTGCTGTTTTATATATTGCTATTTTAAGATTCTTTGATGGAGAAAAGCTGAAAGATATCATCAATTATGTACAAATCGGCTTATCCTTAATGCTGATGATTGGCTATCAAGTTCTTATTAGATCCTTTGAATTCGTCAATTTTGATATGGTAGTAACATTTCATTGGTGGAGTGTTTTTCTCATTCCTATGTGGTTTGCCGCTCCTTATGAGTTACTGCTAAATGGTGACTTCTCTTTATCTACAGTGATATTTAGTATTTTAGCTGTCGTCATGCCAATCATTTCGATATGGCTTTACCTAAAGCTAATTCCAACCTTTGAACGTAATCTGCAAAAACTATTAAACACTAGCAAATCGAAAAAAGAAAAGAACAATCGACTTAAGACGCTTTTATTAACAATCATTTGTAGAACAAATGAAGAAAGAGCTTTTTACCGCTTCGCCTCCCTTATGATGAAACAGGAGCGAGAGTTTAAACTGAAAGTATATCCATCTTTAGGATTTTCGTTTGTTATTCCATTTATTTTTATGTTTTCTTTTTCAAGGAACGAAGCTACTGATTATTCCGTTAGCATGGGCTATTTAAATATTTATTTCAGCATGCTAATTATTCCGACAGCTGTGCTTTTGCTTGGGCATTCAGGAAAATATAAAGCCGCTTGGATCTATAAAGTCTTTCCAATGAAAGATTATACAAACTTAAAAAAAGGTAGCTTAAAAGCATTTTTGATTAAATTGTATATTCCATTGTATATTGTTCTGAGCATCATTTTCTGCTTCATTTATGGTACGAGAATTATCCCTGATTTACTGACTGTTTTAGTAGCAAGCTGCATGTACACAGTCATTTGTTACCTCGGCATAGGAAGTAAGATTCCTTTCACAAAGCCTTATAATGAAGTTGGCGATGCCCAGAGCTGGAAAACTCTTTTGTTGTTAATTCCATTAGGTATGCTGGCGGGGCTACACTATTTAATAGCTAGTCAGATTTCCTTTGGGTCAATTATTTATCTAATTGTGCTTATTATCATGAACTATATTATATGGAAACTAGTTTTTAAACGAACACAGTAATATTTAATGACCGTAAAAAATCCAGCAAGCTATACTAACCATCACTTTGCTTAGTGGATGCCCCTCCTACCTACATTTTACGAACTATTATGTATAAATAACTTGGTCTAATCGGATCAAGTTATTTTTCATTAGCTTTTTTAACTTTCTCACTAGCTACAACAACAATTAAATGTAATACAGAGATAATTACAGCAATACTCGCACCGATATTATAAGCTTCTAAATTGTATAAATTTATAAATGTAATGCCTACATTATCTAAAGTGCTAAATAGATTGTCAGTTCCCCTTACACTAGCTTCAATTTTATCCAATAACCAAAAAACAACAAAAATTCCAAGTAAGGTCACTAATGTAGAAATAAGAGCTTTTACAATAGATTTGCCCATAATTATCCTCCTCCTTTAAAAACATGTCATTAGATGTGTTCACAGAGCTACACTTATTTAATAGCTAGTCAATTAGGATGAAGCTGTTTTTGTTGGAGCCTATAAGTAAAAAATCGTATTAAAAAGCTTTTCTCTCATATATACGAATAGATAGTAGCCATGACCCAATATACAATATAACAATTGTAAAGATAGCTACGAAATACATTTGCGTTTCTTGTAAAGTTAAGAACTTTTGTGTTAAATCCCTTAATGCATTATTTAAATTGGGGACTAAAAAATTTTTCATTAATAGATAGATGCCAACTAAAGCACCTGCAAAAAACACTAAATACTGTCTTTTAAATTTATAAAACACAGGGAGCATGAATGAAATAGCGACCATAACAAGACCCATAATTAACAATATAGCTTTCCATGAAAACGATGCTTCTTTTCCATATAAGAAGAAACGCCCTCCGTAAGTAAGCATTATAAATAGTGATGTAAATATTAATACACCTACATACCTTGAAGATACAATTTCCTTTCTCGTATATGGAAGCGAATTGAGCAGAATATTAGCGTTATCTTTTTCATCGTAAGACAAAGCCGTATTAATAAATGTTAGACTATATACGACTACAATAAGAATTGGAGAAATATCTACCAATAAGTAAATTACTAAAGTAGCAATGTAAAATAAAAATACTTTCTTTTGTATTAAAATATCCTTAAATATAAGGTTAAACATACAGTTACCATCCTTTCTTCGTATAATACATAATATCTTCAAGCGTTGGTTTTTCCATAATAACAAAATCCCCAAATATGTTCGCCACACGATTTTTATCAGCTGTTAATGCTTCAAAGCCTACATTCGTTTTTCTGATTGAAATAAACTCTTGTTCCGTTTCTTTATCCAATAAATCCAGCTTCCCTTTGACAATGGCATATTCCTCTTCAATCTTATAAAATTCTTTCGTGAAAATATGCTCTCCGTTATGTATAAAGGTAATATAGTCCGCAATACGATCTAAATCTGTTGTAATATGTGTCGAAAAGAAAATTGTTTTTTCACCATCCTGCATTAACTCATGTAAAATGTTTAGTAACTCTCTACGAAATATCGGATCGAGTCCAGCAGTTGGCTCATCCATAATAATTAGTTCCGCATGGTGAGCTAGAGCAATGGCTAACGAAGCTTTCATCTTCATTCCCTTCGAAAAGTTCTTCATATTTTTATTCAATGGTAGTTCGAATTTTTTTACATAATAATGGAAAATTTTATCATCCCAGTTTTTATAGGCCGGTTTAATAATCTTTTTCATATCCTTTAACGTTACATTTTCATAAAAGACATTTTCATCATAGACAAAACCAATACGTTCTTTTATTTCTTTCTCATGTCCCTTATATTTCATACCAAATAATGAAACAGTACCACTATCTTGCTGTAATAAGTTCATAATCAACTTAATCGTTGTTGATTTACCTGCACCATTTCCTCCAATAAATCCCGTTACGTAGCCCTTTTTAACGTTAATCGAAAAATCTTTTACCTGAAATCCTTTAAAAGATTTATGAATATTCTGTAATTCAATGACATTTTCCATCATCCATCCTCCGTATACAATAATGTAAGCATTTCCTTGAGCGTCCGTTTCTTTCGCGAAATAAACGAACAGATAGAATAAGTCCGTATTTCTCGAAATCTCCCTAAAAATATTGTGTATACACTCTATATACAATATATACATATTGGATTTATTTTGCAAGTAATAAATTATTATTGAGCTCAAAAAAAAGAACATGAGACTGTTAAATTACAATCCCATGTTTTCAATTCTGAGTTATTTAGTTGATAAAACTGCCAATGATGGCCTTAATTAGCTTAGGAAACTATTTAATCGGAGCATTATTAATTGTTGATAATACTTCATTCACTTCAAAGATTTTCCCACGAATATTGGTAATACCGAAACTTGTTAATCGTTCTGAATGCATAACTAAATATTTTTCAGCATCTGTTTTAGTTTCAAATAAATAGATCCCACCAGATTCTTTCTCCGCGGCATTCTCAGTCCAAATTTTCCAAATCATACCTGGCTCTTCGTTAATACTTTTTGCTAAATCAACGAATGCCTTAGACATTTCTTCGCCGAATGGGCCGTCCATTGTAAAATCAACTTGTAATAAATATTTCATGATTAAAACTCCCTTTTTGATTTTTTTATAACAATTAGTTTTATACAAAAATGACTTTTTTATTTATTTACAAAATAGGTTTCACCAAGTATTTCTTTTGCATCATAATCAGTTGGTGAAAGCTCGTTCTCCACAAATTTGTGAATGTCCTTTTGCTCAATGTCATACATAACTTCAATCTCTTTCGAAAAAAGAAGCTTTTCTTTCTCAAGTAAACTAAAAAGTGCTGGTTGTGATTTTGGCTGTAGTTCATCTAAATGAAGAACTTGTTTTAGCCCAGCAATATAGGATTCTAACGTTCGGCTACCAACAATTTTTACACCTTTATTTTCTTCGTTCAACATGATAATCGTTGGAAATCCTCTAACGCCTAGTTTTGAAGCTAGCGCAAAATCTTCACTTAATAATTGCTGTCCAATCGGTAGTTCGGCCTCTTTTATAACCTTTTCCCCATCAAGTCCGATATTATTAACGATTTCAATTAAAACAGATTTCTCTGCAATATTTTGATTAGATACGAAAACTGCTTCTCTTGCACGGCGTAAAAATATATTTGCTAAAACCTCATTTTGCTGTTGAATCACTTTAAAAACCTTAGATGGAGGATAGGAGGATTGAATGGGATTCTCAAGCCAAAGCGTACCATCAATCGGCATACGACTATGCTCACCAACCTCTCTCCAGTGTCCAGCCACATCTGATGGGCTTGATATACCATTAGATACATCAGCAAAGCCTGCCCATTTTTCTAGCAAACCGCCCATAACAGTATGGAAATTTACATAATGACCATATTGCTCTACAAAGCGACGAAGAACTGGCTCTAATGCCCAACAATGCGAGCAGATTGGATCTGTCACATAATATAAATCAATCGACTTCCGTTTTTGATCGAAATCAACCACCTGCATTTCGTTATCTTCTGAAACACCACATACACCCGTTTCCAAATCACAGATTAAATTATTATTGTTCATCATCCTACTCACCACTTTCATTTTAATTGCTTTATAATCGTATTTTAGTAAATAATAAAAATCATCTGTACCAATAGTTCTTTAGATTTGTCGTATATACAACACATCGAAGAAATTGATTAAAAAGTAGGAGTGATACAAAAAAATGACTCAATCAAAGACTGACCCTCGTGTTCTTCGTACTCGCAAATTAATTATGGATTCTTTTATGGAACTTTCAGGTCAAAAAGAGTTTAAGGATATTACTGTGAAGGATATTACGACAGAAGCTATGATTAATCGCGCAACATTCTATTATCACTTTCAAGATATATATGATCTATTGGAAAAAGTATTATCAGAAGTATTATTAGTTAATTTAAATTATAGTAATTTCGAAAACGGCGAACTCAATGAAGAATTGATTATTCAAATTTTCACAGCCATAACGACCTTTCAGAAATCTTTATCTAATCGTTGTCATAGAGGATACGAAGATACTATTTCTCGTATTATTAGGGAACATCTCGAAATCGTTTTTTACAAGATGTTATTAAAACAACATAATACGAAAGAGGATGCAGCACTAAAAACTACCGCTGTCATACTAAGCTGGGGAATTTACGGTGCTTCTATGGAATGGAGAAAAAATAGTATGGATATATCCCCAGAGGAATTTATTAAATTGTCAATTCCTTATATACTATCTGGGATTACATTAGATTTCAAAAACTAGGGGTTTTCATATCACATAAAAGTAGAGCATGTTTTGAAAGGATTGTTCAAAACATGCTCTGAAGATTTAACGATTTAAACTTTCTATATACTTCTCTGATTCATCAGCTATTCGCTTAAATTCAATATCATGAATATAGTGTGAGCAATCTAATTTTATTAATGTGCCGTCTTTATGCTTATTGATGAACTTCTTTTGAAATTCATTCCACTCATCCTCATTCCAACCTGTCCCTTGACCGTTTGAAGAGAACAAAAGCATAGGTACTTTTGGTATTCCTGCTGCTCCTACTTTTTCAGCATTTGCCTGAATATGCTTTACTTCATTCATTATATTTTTAGTTGCCGTTCTACGATAAAAAATCACTTTATACAATTCTTTTTCTTCATCTGTCAAAGTCCCATATTCTATAGCCTAACTTTCAGACAGGCCAGAAATCCATCTAGTAAAACCAATATTAGCAGTAAAGGCACTTAAATGAACTAGAGGCATATTTATATCATAATCTTTATATGTAGCAGGAACAGCCATATCCAATCCTATAATTGCTTTACTTCATTCGGGTAGACTTGAGCCCAATACAATGCTTCAATACCAGACATAAATACAAGCGTATCTTCTCCAGCTCCTTCTAGGTACACATGCATCTTATGACCATTCACTTCTACCCTTTTCCCTGTTGGCGTAAATAATTGATCTTCCTTTGATAAATCGTTTTGATGAATAATATAACTTGTCACAATGATTGAAAAAAGTATCAAGATTCGTTTAAACCTGTATTTCAACCACCTCTCACAAGATTTTTACTATTCATCAAAAACAAATTAATAATTTCCGCCAACAACATTTGTATAGCTTTTAGAGTTCCAACATGTAATCGATAAACCGCATCTTTTGGCCATTCATTTCGAACTCATCACTACTTATACACACTTGTTTAAAACCGTTTTTTTCAAGAACCTTTTGAGATGCAATATTATTTGTTGTTGTTTTTGCTTTAATCTTTTTAACACTAATTTCTGTTTCTAATAGTAGTTTTAAAGCTTTGGCCCCTATCCCCTTCCCACCATATTCTTCACCTACTCTATAACCAACCTCTGCTACATCATTCATTATATCTATATCCACTAAATTAATTCTTCCAACAATATTGCTTGAGTTATCCCTTATTAAGTAGAATTTCGATTTCTCTTCTTCTTGTTCAGCTAAAAGTTCTCTATGTCTTATTTTAAACGCTTCAAACTTATAATAATCTTCCCCACGACTAGATACCATTTGTTCAAAAAATAGTCTATTATCTGTTTCAAACTGATACAATTCTTCTGCGTCACGTTCTTGTAAGCTATTAATTGATATTTCCAACCTAACCCATCCCCTCGTTCTTTAAAATAAGTCACAAAATCAATATTTGAAAACAAACCGTTTGCGGTATCATATTGGAATTGAAATAAAGAAATATACAAACCTTTCTTTCTAGCATATATACGTATGACTACTAAGAAAAATCATCCTTCTAAATCTTTCAATCGTCTCCGAATAGTAGCTTCTGAAACGCGAAGTAATCGTGCAATCTCTCTATTACTTTTCCCAGCATCCTTTAAGTGCAACAACTTCAACTCGTTTACGGCAACTTTAGGCCGTCCATTTGAATTTCCTCCTCGCCTTTAGATATAGTCTTATCACTTACATCCAAGATCTCAGCTAGTTCTTGTTGAGTGATTCCTTTTTCTTCTCGGTATCTTTTTAGTTTTAAACTTAAAATATTTTTCTCCATTTTATCCCCTCCAATTACCAGAATTTATGATTATTATTACATATCAGAATTTCTATTTACAGGAAGTTTAGAAAATAGAAAAAAATAGAACACTAAGTAAAAATGCGACAAAACTCATTAAATAGGTTTTTGTCGCATTTTTTCAAAGCCCGTATAACAATCCGTTTCATAAATATATTCTATAAATATCACAAAGCATAATCATCATCATTTCCATATCACATCTTCGAGATTATTATGATCCAATACACTTTTTTCATTGGAAACTCATCTGAGATTACCATATAACTTATATATTCTTCTTCGAAAACTCGGTATTCAACAAACTATAGATCAACATATCTTTACATTTTCCTGTAACGCTATGGCATTCAAACTGTCTTAAGCAGCCTTCTTCCTTAAAGTTGAATTTCGACAATAACTGCTTTGAAGCTATATTTTCTTCCGTGACAATTGCCTGTATTCTTACTAAACCTAACTGATTAAATCCTATTGATAATACTTCTTTAACAGCTTCCGACATAATGCCACGATGCCAATATTCTTCAGATAATTCATAGCCTAGTTCAGCTCGTTTGCCTGCAAATTCACTCAAGAAAATGGTACCAATAACTTCATCCGTTTCTTTGTTAGCAATAGCAAAACGAATAATCCAACCTTTATCATAGCCTTCGTTCCAAAAATGAATTACTTCATAACTTCTTTCTAAAGTCTCTGGTCCGTTCCAATCAAGATAACGATATACATTTTCATTTGAATAATAATTGAATAGCGCAGGAGCATCCTCCAACTTCAACTTTCTTAATATAATCCGTTCAGTTTGTACTGTTGGAAAAGAGGTTCCTAATAATTCGGTAAAGTTCATTTTTTTCTCCCCTTTGTTTGAATGAATATCAAAATAAACTAAAGATGAAAGTTCAAAAGAAGCTGATTAAATTATACCCTGCCTAGATTGACTGAAAAAACCTCATATATATTTCCTAAAAGAAAATAAGCCAATGTGGTCAAAACCACACTGGCTAATTCTATTCTATTCTTCTTCTTTTCTCTTTTAGTACAATTCTTTGAATACTCTTTGAAGACAAATAATATTTTTTACCTAAAGTAACCGTGTCCGCTCCCGACAGATAATCGTTATAAATATTAAAATCTCTTACATCTAATTCTTTTCTTGTCGCAGTATTGGATCCCCAGTCCTTCTTATGTTCTGCTCTCCGCGGTATATAAATATATTCACCATCAACATATTCTTGTATTAACTCTAATAACTCAGCTGGTAGAATATGCTTTGCCTTTTTATAGCTCATATTTGCACTCCTAAATGTTAATATTTCTTAGGAAGAGCAAAGGCTATTTTATTTATCTTATATTGCAATAGCCTTTGCTATGCAAAATAGTATACCTTCTCATCAAACAATCCCCCTTATATCCCTGTAGTTTTAACCCATATTATACCATATAAGATTCATCACCAAAACGTGTGGTTGATTTCCGTTACGGCCGGGCGCTTTGTTATTGCTGTCGTTTCGCTTTCGCACAGAGCAAAGCTTCCTGGGGGTGTCCGATGAGCCGCTTGGGGCAACAGGATGTTGGTCACGAAGGCGTTATCATAGGACGTGATGCTTTTAGCCTTCGTTCCTCTAAATCGCTAATCCCCAAGGAGTCGCCCAGCGTAACGACGAAGATCTACTTATGTTCATAGCATACGTTTTTACTAATGTCGTCCACACCTTTCGGTAATGAGCCCCATATTACCAAAAATACAAAGAGGTTTTATAGATTCATGTTCCCTGTTCGCTTTATTATTGATAAACAAATGAAAAAGTACATTAGCGATATAGCTGCTAATGTACTTCTAAATATTTAAATTATCTATCATTCTTTACTTATTAATTTTATTTTTTCGTAGCCTTTTATATTTAAGCTTAATTGTTTTTCTTTATTCCAAATACTATAAGGGTAAACTAAATTAACAACGTTTTTTCCATCTTTCATTTCTATATTGGCTCCTCGTGCATAAAAGGACTGTCCCTTTTCATTTGTTAATGCCCATTCAAACAATTGATTTTCATCCTCGTAAATATCTGCATCGACCGTTAAAGCTACATGCATAGAGCCATTCGTAAGAGTTGCTGATTGAAGTTGAATGCCCTCAACAAATTTTTCCGCTTCAAATGATTGTGTTACAACATTCATTGGTGTCAATGTAAATGGCCATTCTCCATTAATAGTGACAAGCCCTTTCTTCTCTGTATAGAAATGAATGGTTTCAATGACTAATTGGGCATTATCTAAGGATGGCCATGCTATTTCTTTGGATTCTAATAAAAGTTCTACTATTATAGATTGATCGTTATCTTTTAGCGTATTCATGTATGGGCTTACCGAAATGGCTGTTGGGGCGAGAGGTTTTGAATCTGACACGTGGGAGTTAATTTCTTTCCCTGCCGAATCATACATACGATATTCAATGTCTACGTTATAAATATCTTTTATATCCATATTTCTCGGCAAAATTTCCAGTTGAAGTCCTACACGATAAGCATCAGCAAATGTATTTTCAAGTGTAACCGTAATATCTTGTGAATCTTGTGATACCCCAACATATTGTACTGCACCATTTTGACTAGCAAGTTCAATCCCAGCATCCTCCTGGAAACCTAGGAATGCTTTTAGTTTAGCTATTGCTGTATCATTAGACAAAATCACACTCGATGCGAACACTATACATGCAGCCGCAGCTGAGATAGGCTTCAACCAACGTTTTTTTGTCTTTTTCTTTGATGTAGAGCGAATCTCTGTATAGGAACGATCAAAAGCTTTTTGCACAATATCCGGTATTTCTTGTTCTTTATTCATTTCCTCATGTAAACGTTCGTCTAATGATTTTTTCATAGTAATGCTGCCTCCTCAACATAATAATTATTTTTCAGATATTGCTTCGCTCTAGAAATCCTCGACTTAATCGTCCCTTCTGATTCATGAAGAAATTCGCTAATTTCTTTTGTCGTGAGTCCACTTACATAATAAAGCGTTAAAGCAATGCGATAGTGCTCATCTAAACTCTCTAAAGCTTCATCGAACTCAAGTGAAATTTGATCTTGGTGTCGTAGTTCATGTAATGTCGTCACATCCAGTGGTACAGTACGCTGATCCTGCTTCATAAAGCGATAACAGTTATTTAGAAGAATTCGACAAATCCATGTATTAAAATATTTCGCTTCTTTTAGAGAATCTATTTTTTCAAACGCTGTCAGAATCGTATCTTGTAGAAGGTCTGCAATATCCTCATCTTTCAAACCAAGTCGTTTTGCTGTCCGATAAAGTGTCATTTCGTATTGACGGATTAATTGTATAAACGCTTCTCCATCGCCCTTCTTTGCTTTTTTTACAAGAAACTCAGATTCCATGTCATCACCTCTTTTTTCTCTTACATACCGTTAGAGCATTTTAATTGATAGTTAGTTGCATGATTTATTAGTTTATTACTCTAACTGTTCACTCTCTAGGTATTTTCGATCTGTTCAAAGCTTCATAGAATTGTCGAAAATCCAAAGGACTTTTATACCTCACTTTGCTACAAACTAAGTAGCAAGTCTCGCAATCCGTTATTGACATTCCTGTTTTATTACATAATACTATACTTAAATTTCGAGTTTTTTTAGGTATAAAGTTCCGAAAACTCTGAGGGGGACCTATATGAAAAACAAAAGCATTAAAAGACGATTATTGTTTTTTACATTAAGTTTGCTGTTATTGTCATCTGTAGTTAATTCCGTATTAGGTGTATGGGTTGTTGGTAAAAATAGTAAAGAAGTTTTAATTGAGAAGGCCAATGAACAAGTCTATGAAATCGCAAAGCAAGCAGAAACTATATTAAATTCCGAGAGTGATCCCATCTCATCTTTACAAGATTTTGTGGAGTTAAAAGCACAACAAGATAATGTGACCTATGCCATTGTCATTGATACCAATGTAAAAGCAGTGGCGCATAGTGATAAGGGGAAATTAGGGAAATCATATGAGGATGCATACACAATCGACGGTGCTAAACACGGGAAAAAACAATTCACAAGATGGTATGCCGAAGTTCAAGGTATATGGACATATGACATCATGGAGCCTATCTATAAAGATGGTGAGCTTTATGGAGTAATTGATATCGGGGTGCCTGAAAGCGGTATTCAATCTATTACAAACTCTGTACTAAGCTATCAGATTATTACAGGCATAGTGAGTTTTATCATTATAGGTGCTTTAATGTGGTGGATTATCGGTCGCATCGTTGCTGCCATTAAGAACCTTGAAAATGTCATTCATCAAACTACTAGCCTAGACTTTACCGAAAATCAAGAATTAGAGAAGCTATTAAATCATCAAGATGAAATTGGTCTTATGGCAAAAGGCATCTCTAGCATGCGTTCTGCATTAAAGAATGTTACAGTCAATATACATAATACTAGTTCTGAGTTATCAGATTCCTCTAAGATTCTTATTCAAATAGCTGAAGATACGGTACGTACGACTGATGAAATTAGTTCAGCCATTAATGAAATGGCAAAAGCTACAGAGGAGCAGGCTCATGATACAGAGAAAAGTGCAGAACAATTAAATCAACTATCTGGAAATATTGATCGTGTTATTGAGCACACAGAGAAGATTGCTTCCATGACAGAGGATATTGATCATTTAAGTAATGAAGGTGTAGAAACTGTTAACCAACTCTCTGTTTGGTCAGAGAAGAATCGTGAATCTTCACAACAGGTAAGTAAAATCGTTCAAGAAGTAGATAAAACTTCATCTGATATATCAAGTATTGTCAATACAATTACAGATATCGCAACTCAAACTAATTTATTAGCTCTAAATGCATCCATTGAGTCAGCTCGCGTGGGCGAAGCAGGGAAAGGTTTCGCAGTTGTTGCTGATGAAATTCGAAAATTATCGGAACAGACATCTAATGCTACTGAAGATATTAAGAATAAAATCTCTGCAATTCAGGATATTTCTAAAAGTGCTGTGCAGGAAATTAGTACAAGCCTTAGCATTGTCGAACAAAATGCAAAAGCTACAAAGGATACTAGTGAGATCTTTAATACAATAAAAATTGCTCTAGATCAAACGAGTGAAGTGGCACAAGAGGTGAAACATTTATCTCATGAGATGGATGAGCGTAAGGAGCAAATCATTAGTGCCGTACAAAATATATCTGCTTCTGCAGTAGAAACTTCTGCTGGAACAGAACAAGTTTCTGCTTCCGCAAATGAACAGCTTAAAAGCATCGAGACTGTCTCTGAAAAAGCTAAAGACCTAAATACTATTGCTGATGCTTTAAGAGACGAAATGAAAAAATTCACTATTTAATATAAAAAAGCTGATTCATAATTGAATCAGCTTTTTTAACATATATTTTTATATCAATTTACTGTCTTTTAGTAAATCATAGATAATCGTGTCTTTTACTTTATGAATACCAAATTTACCTATTTGTTTTAACATAAACGGCGCATCTACATCTGTTAACTTTTTACCATCTAGTAAGCGAGCAGTTGAAGCTAACAAAGTACGAATATCATAAGTAGATCCAAATACTTCTGGAACGCCTCGATCAATATCTAACAATTGATAAACAGCTTCCATCGCTGTTCTTACTGAATATTCAGTTGTGAATACTGTGTCTCTTTCTGTTTCACTAAAGTTACCAATGAAGGCTATGTTAGTAGATCCTTTAGGTACAACTAAAGGACGATCTCCCATTGCTCTAGGCATGAAATAAGATGTTATATAAGGCATGTAACACGGAATTGTATTACAAGAATTTTGCGCTAAATCCGGTATTTCATCTACTGGTACACCCATATGATACAACCACTCTTGCGCTATCTCACTTCCAGAACATTCAGTGATACTCTTTTTAATAAAATCACCAGGTTTATTAGATAGTAAACCATAGATCCAAACTACTAATTGGTCTTTTGGTTGATCTTTAAAGTGAGGTTGTCGGTTTAATGTATAGCTTAGCATCCAATTAGAATCTGTAGCAGTTACGATACCACCAGTTACTACCTTGCCTGCATATGGATCTCTTTTACTTATCTTTTCAATATATGGAGCTACTTTAGCGTCCAATGTAGTTAGTGTTGCTGAAACAAACCAACTCTCTTCTGGAAGATCATCGCAGAATTTTTCTGGTCTACCAAACTCAGAATCTTGAGAAGCGATGTTTTTCCAAAGTGACCAGCTTCCGCCTAAATCAGTGCTTATAGGTGCTGGCGTATTATTGTCACCATAAGTTGTACTCTCCGTAATACTGCCATTTGTAACAAATACTAATTCATTTTCTGTTAACTCAATGTTCTTTTTCACACCATTTTGTTTTAACACTAAAGTATGAGCTACTTTTTTGTCTCCCACTTTATCAACTAAAACATTCTCTACAACAGTATTAAATTGGAAATCAACATTATGGCTTTCTAAATATTTAATCATAGGCAGTACTAACGATTCGTACTGATTATATTTCGTAAATTTTAAAGCAGATAAATCAGGTAGACCCCCAACATGGTGAATGAAACGCATAATATAACGACGCATTTCCATTGCTGAATGCCATTTTTCAAAAGCAAACATCGTTGACCAATATAGCCAGAAGTTTGATTCAAAGAACTCTTCAGAGAAAACATCTGTAATTTTCACATCGTCTAACTTCTCTTCAGGAGTAAAGAATAATTTAATCATTTCTTCAGAAGATTTATCAGATAATGTAAACTTGCCATCATCCTCAAGTCTTTGCCCTCTATTATCAATCAATCTACATTTAGAATAGTTAGGATCCTCTTTGTTTAACCAATAAAATTCATCTAAAACAGAAGCGTTTTCTACTTCTAAAGATGGGATTGAACGGAATAAATCCCATAAGCACTCAAAATGATCTTCCATTTCCCGACCACCACGGATAATAAAACCTCTTGTCGGATTTAGAATACCATCAAGGCTACCTCCTGAGATATCTAGCTCTTCGAGAATATGAATATTCTCTCCCTTCATTTGACCATCACGAATTAAAAAACATGCGGCTGACAGTGAAGCTAACCCCGAACCAACAAGATACGCTGACTTCTCATCAACACCCTCAGGTTTTTTAGGACGTGCGAAAGCCTCATAATTACCATTACTGTAATACATAATACCGCCTCCATAAACTATTATCGTGATATAGCATACCACCAATTCGCATGATAATGGTAAAATGAGAGATAAATTAACAAAAAATTCAATATTACAGTTAAACATTACATATACATATACCCTATTATTTGACATAACAATTCATTGCATTTTTATAAATTGTTTATCAATATCTTTTAAATAAAGGATTTTATGCAACACCTAAAATTAGATTGGCATTGTAGCGGTTAAACTATTAGGAACTTGGATTTATTGAATGATTTCCTTCTATACTATTAACCTTAAGAAGGTCCTAAGTCGTTATAGTACACAACCTTTCAAGTGCAGCTTCACATAATTACTATAGTAAGAAAACAAAAAAACAGTAATTCAACTTTTTAATTCAATCTGTTTTACCTAAATTTTGTAAAATCTACTTTTTAAACTTCTATGCAAATTTATTATCCTACGTATAATTTTACATCCTCCACTATTCTTGATAAACCACTTAATGTAAGCGCTGTAAACGAATTTTCAAACGTATAAAAATAAACAAAATTAATATATTTAAAAAAATAAAGTTTGACACTTAAAAGGACGGTATGTAGAATAGGACGAGTGATTATGAGAATCATTATCAATTAAGATGAGAACCATATTTTTTTATTATCGATTGAGAATATCTCTCATTCAAAAGAATATATGTTGTTAGTTAGGATGGTTAACGAATGGAAGCAAGCGCAAAGAGCGTAGAACAACAAGAAGCGAATATGAAAAAGATTAAGAGCAGACCGCTTATAGCTTCTATTATTTTAATAGCAGGTACGATTTTATTAGCTTTAAGTATGAGCACGTCCATTTCATTTGGAGCAGCAGATATTAGTTTAAAGACTGTCTGGCAAGCTGTTTTTCAATTTGATGATTCACTTACACATCATAATGTCATTTGGGAGCTTCGCATCCCGAGAGCAATTGGAGGAGTAGTCGCTGGTGCGTTTCTAGCTGTATCTGGAGCAATTATGCAAGGTATGACACGTAACCCTCTTGCCTCACCTTCTTTAATGGGGATTACAGATGGTGCGGTATTTGGAATTGCCATTACATATGCTTTTTTCCCTAATTCCCCATACATAATGTTTGTTTTTGCTTCATTTATTGGTGCTGCATTTGGTGCAAGTATTGTATATGGTGTGGGTTCGTTCTCACCAGGAGGGCTAACACCTGTTAAATTAGCGTTAGCTGGTGCAGCGATTAGTGCACTGCTTGGGGCCATTTCGTCTAGTATCGCACTTTATTTCAATCTTGCTCAAGAAGTAAGCATGTGGAATGCAGGAGGCGTTTCAGGTGTGAAATGGGTAAGTATTGAAATGTTGCTACCAATTGGACTGCTTTGTCTTGTTATTGCCATATTATTGTCAAGATACATTACTATTTTAAGTTTCGGTGAAGAGATTGCAATTGGACTTGGGCAAAATACAACCTTCATTAAATTTATAGGTACTGTACTTGTGCTTGTTTTAACGGGCTCAGCTGTATCTATGGCAGGCTCTGTCGGATTTGTTGGACTTGTTATCCCACATATGACGCGTTTTCTCGTCGGATCCGATTATAGATGGGTCATTCCATGTTCAGCAGTACTAGGTGGGTTATTAATAGAATGTGCAGATATGTTATCGCGGGTGATCAACCCTCCATTTGAAACGCCAATTGGTGCAATTACAGCTTTAATCGGTGTTCCATTCTTCCTTTATTTAGCTCGTAATGAAGGGAGAGGGAAAATATGAGGCAACGTATCTTAACAACAAAGAATATTTCAGTTTTAGCTATTTTAGCTTGCCTAATTGTATCAGTATTTCTCATTAGCTTAAATACAGGAACGTTTAAAATACCGCCAATAGAAGTATTGAAATCGTTAATTGGTTTAGGTTCTGAAGAACAATCAGTCATTTTATTCGAGTTTCGTATGCCTCGTATGGTTATTGCTATTTTAGTTGGCTCAGCGCTGGCGATATCAGGGGCTATCATGCAAGGTTTATCTCGAAATCCACTTGCTGACCCAGGCATCATCGGTATAAATGCTGGTGCCGGATTAACAGTTGTAGTTTTCGTCTATTTTTTCTTCGGGAAAGTTGAAACCGGTACGCCACTATCTGTATTCATTCTTCCGTTATTTGCGTTAGTTGGTGCATTATTAGCAGCGGTTATTATTTATACGCTAGCTTGGAAGAACGGTGTTTCATCCACTCGTTTAATTCTTGTCGGTATTGCAGTTGCAGCAGGATTCGGTGCTGTTAGTTTAATCTTCTCGATGAAAATGACTTCAAATGATTTTCGTTTTGCAACTATTTGGTTGGCAGGGAGTTTATGGGGTACCGATTGGAAATTTGTATTAAGTACACTTCCTTGGATGCTCATATTTATACCAATTGCATTTTGCAAGGCACATGTATTGAATGTCATGAATTTAGGAGATGCAGCAGCGGTTGGCCTTGGTCTAAATGTAGAGAAGGAAAGACGTAAGTTATTATTTATCGCCGTTTGCTTGGCCGGTGCATCGGTAGCCGTTGCTGGTGGAATTGGATTTATCGGATTAATGGCACCCCATTTGGCAAGACGCCTTGTTGGGGGGAAACATCAAATTATGTTACCGACAGCAGCATTAATTGGCACGCTTCTATTACTATTTGCAGATTTAATTTCAAGAAGTGTACTAACAACCTCAGAGATACCAGTCGGTTTTGTTATTTCTATTATTGGTGCACCCTATTTTATTTATTTACTTATGAGGACAAAATAAAAGGAGTCTTTTTTAATGGTAACTTTAGCAGTTGATTCGATATCCGTTGGCTATAATGAAGGATTAATTATAGATGGACTATCAGTGGAGATCCCCGAAGGAAAGATTACAACGATTATTGGACCAAATGGATGTGGGAAATCTACATTGTTAAAAGCAGCTTCTCGCATCTTAAAGGCAAAACGCGGGTCTGTTTATCTTGATGGAAAAGCAATTGAGAAACAGTCAACGAAAGAAATTGCAAAGAAAATGGCAATTTTACCGCAGACTGCAGAAGTGCCGACAGGTCTTACTGTGTTTGAGCTTGTTTCATATGGTCGTTTTCCACACCAAAATGGATTTGGAACGCTGAAGGAAGAAGATTATCGCTATATTCACTGGGCACTTGAAGTGACAGGGATGACAGAATTTGCAAACCGTTCAGCAGAAGCTTTATCAGGTGGCCAACGCCAACGAGTTTGGATTGCGATGGCGCTTGCTCAAGGAACGGATTTACTTGTATTAGATGAGCCGACAACTT
This sequence comes from Lysinibacillus sp. EB106-09-02-XG168, assembly GCF_058791475.1. Taxonomy (NCBI): domain Bacteria; kingdom Bacillati; phylum Bacillota; class Bacilli; order Caryophanales; family Bacillaceae; genus Lysinibacillus; species Lysinibacillus sp. EB106-09-02-XG168. Next base: position 4,597,295 of record NZ_JBYTDN010000003.1, read on the forward strand.
ACTTAGATATGGCTCACCAGTTAGAAATATTAAAGCTATTGAAAAAATTAAATCAGGAAGAAGGCCGTACAATCGTGATGGTCATTCATGATTTAAACCATGCTTCTCGTTTTTCTGATCATATGGTTGCTTTAAAAGCTGGTAAACTGATGCATCAAGGAACTCCAGACGAAGTAATGACAAGTGACACACTTCGAAATGTGTTTGAAATTGAAGCACTAATCGTTTCGTGTCCTGTAAACAGTAAGCCTATTTGTTTAACTTACGATTTAACATTAGTTAATAATCTATGACAGGAAAAAGCATACTAGGAAATCCCCCTTCCCCTCTTAAATAGATAGAGAGGAAGCATTCTAATGGGTGCTGAGCTCCTCACTTAGCCTGAGAGGCTGAACACCCATTAGAATGAAATGGGTCGTAGACAAATTATCCGGGAGGAACAAAAATATGAAGAAATTTAAACTATCGTTACTAGCAATGGTATTAGTTGTTACATCTATACTATTTGCAGCTTGTTCTTCAGATAAGAAAGAAGAAGAAAAGACCGACGCAAAAGCAGAAGAGCGTACGGTAGAACACGCAAAAGGGGAAATTAAAATCCCTGCTAATCCAAAGAAAATTGCTGACCTTAGTGGTTCAACAGAAGAATTATTAATCTTTGGCATGAAACCAATCATTACTGCAAATACGTCTCAGGAAGAGATTGATCCACATATTGCAGATAAATTAAAAGATGTAAAACCCGTAGGCTCAGCATGGGGTGACAAAATTAACATCGAAGCAGTAGCTGCTGCAAAACCAGATTTAATTCTTATCAATGATCGTCAAGAAAAAATCTATGATCAACTATCTAAAATTGCACCGACTGTTATGTTAAAAACTCCATTAGATCAATGGCGTCCAAAGTTCGAGGAGTTAGGCAAAATCTTCGATAAAGAAAAAGAGACAGAAGAATGGTTCAAACAGTATGACGAAAAGGCAAGCAAGTTACACGACAAAATCGTTGCTAAAACTGGTGACGCGACGTTCATGAAAATGGCAGCATATCCAAATGCATTCCGTGTATACGGTGACTATGGTTATGGTAGCGTACTCTTTAAAGATTTAAAATTACCAGCAGTTCCAGGTACACCAATGGATGAACCATTAGTACAAGTACAAAAAGAAGCTTTAATTGACTACAATCCAGAATACCTATTCGTATTTACAACAGGTGACGGTTCTGAACGTTTAAAAGAATTCCAAGAAGAAACAATTTGGAAAAACATGAACGCAGTTAAGAACAACCACGTATTTATTATTAAAAATGATGCAGTCAATAAAGGATACTTCCCTCTTGGTAAAGAAATGATTTTAGATGAAATTGCTGAATTTGTTTTAGGGAAATAATAAAAGATAGAATCACCTTCGTTATTCGAAGGTGATTTTATCTTTTCTACCCTTTTACGAATAATTAACTTAATCACTCTTATTTTATAAATCGTATAAATCGTTTCTTCCCAATTTGTAAAACTTCATCATTCATTAAGATTTTATCAATATCATCTACTGTAAGTTTTTCACCATTTAAAGAAACGCCATTTTGTTTCATTAAACGTATAAATTCACTTTTACTTTTAATATAGTCTTTGGCAATTAATGAGGGAATAATATCTAGTACAGATTCTTTTCCTATTTCAATTACTATCGAGGGTATGTTATCAGGGATTTTTTTCTTTTGAAATGCTGTTTCAAAATATTACTTCGCTTCCTTCATAGACTTTCCCCCATGATACAAAGTAGTAATAATTTCTGCTAACTCTAGTTTGATATCTCGCGGATTTTCACCTTTTAATAATCGCTCTTCCACTTCTTTAATCACGTTAGGATGTTCATCTGTTGCAAGTTCAAAATATTTAATAATTAATGCATCAGGTACTTCCATTACTTTTTTGAACATTACTTCTGGTACTTCATTTACGCCAATATAATTCCCTAAGCTTTTACTCATTTTTTCAACACCATCTAAACCTTCTAATAACGGCATGAAAATGGCAATTTGTTTCTCAAGCCCTAAATGCTTTTGTAATGTGCGCCCCATTAAAATATTAAACGTTTGGTCGGTACCGCCTAATTCAATATCAGCAAAAGTTTCGACTGAATCATACGCTTGCATTAAAGGATAGAAAAATTCATGAATGCCAATTGGCACATGATTGTTATAGCGCTTTTGGAAATCATCACGTTCTAACATACGCGCTACAGAAGTCGTCGCAGCTAATTTGATAAACTCCTCAAACGTTAACGTTGATAACCACTCACTATTAAAAGGTACAGCAGTCTTTTCCTTATTTAAAATTTTATAAATTTGCTCACAATATGTTTTAGCGTTTTCCTTTACAATTTCATCACTTAACGCAATGCGCCCTTTTGCTTTTCCTGTTGGGTCTCCTATACGCCCCGTAAAATTGCCAATAATAATGACCACTCGATGACCTAAATCTTGCATTTGTTTAATTTTCCGTAGCACAACAGCATGCCCTAAATGAATGTCTGGCGCAGAAGGATCTAAACCAAGCTTAATCGTTAAAGGCTTTTGTTCCTTAAAAGAATGGTCTAATTTTACTAATAACTCTTCTCTATTAACAATCTTACCTACACCCTTTTGAATAATTTCTAATTGTTCCTCTGGTTTTAAAAACATACAATACAACTCCTTAAATATTGAATTCATATTGCAAGTTCTATAAGAGCAAAAATCAATTTCGCCTTGGCGTAATTACGTCCGAAAGCTAAATCTTCATTCAGCAGATGCTCTTTTGCTAATGAAAATAAAAAAAACGCCCTTTAGGAATTAACCTAAAGGACGCGTATGAACGTGTTACCACCTTAATTTAAGAGTTATTCACATAACCCTTCTCAATAGGTACGGCCAAATGGCGATACCTTTGCAATGATTACGGATGCAAACCCGTCGTAGCCTACTAAAGTTCGGTACGCAGCTCCAAGATGTATTCATTTTAACTTTCCTTGCGCCTCTCATCGACCGGCTACTTTCTGTAAGTTCCATTAAAACTACTCGTTCTCTTCTATGCTTTTACTCTTATACTCCAAACTGTTATCAACAGTTTTTCGTTATGCAAATCTTGTTAATTATTATAGTACCTTTATTTGAATTGTCAATAAATTAAGGTGATACTATTTTTGTAAAGACGATAAGAACACTAAATTATGTTGTTTCTATACATTATCTTACTAACATTATGCCTTACGGTCTTATGGCCGGCTTTAGTACCTTTACCAATGGCTATAAGCATAACGTCTAAATACCTTTCAGAAATATTTAAGATATCTTTTAATTCCTTAGAATCATAGCCTGACATAGTAATTGTGTCAAAACCAGCTTCATTTGCTAACAAAATTAATGACATTGACGCAAGACTCACATCTCGAGTTAATTCTAGTTTTAAATCTTCTTTTGATTTATTTTCATAATAATTTATTGCCGCATTCGCTAAATAATCTCTTAGCGATTCATCAAAATAGCCCGCTTGAAAGCCTTCTTCATGTATCTTAATAATATTATCTTTGTCAAATGCCTGATAATCACCCAACATAACAATTAAAGTTGAAGCTTCTGTCACTTGTTGTTGATTAAAAGCTATAGGCATTAATAAATTTCTTAAATCCGGATCATCAATAATTAAGTATCGAGTAGCTTGAATATTATTTCCATTAGGTGACTTACTTGCGCTTTCAACTAATGACGTTAGAATTTCAGAACTTATGTTATAGCTTGAATCGTAATGTCTAACTGAACGTCTTTTTTCCAAAATATTTTTTACACTCATTGTATCAACTCCGACATTTTTATTTATTGCACCTTTAATTATAGTAAGCAATAATAAATAAGAAAATAACGCACAAAAATGTGGTATAGCCACTTTTATGTGCCTATTTAGGGGAGAAAGCACATGGTTAACTATAATACTGGAATCAACATTTTTATGAATATCGCAGGTGGAAAATGGAAATGTTTAATACTCTTTTTCTTGAGCCAAAAATCAATAAGGACAAAAGAGTTTTATGATTTATTACCTGGAATTACACAAAAGGTCTTAACGGATCAATTGAAACAGTTAGAAAGAGATGGACTTTTACGAAGAGAAATTTTTAAAGAGGTACCACCAAAAGTAGAATACAGCTTAACGGATTTAGGAAGATCATTTGTGCCAGTATTAAACACAATGTGTGCATGGGGTAATAAGTATGCATCTATTAAAGGTATAGATAAAGAACAACAAATCTATTGTGATCAAACTTTACCTGATGGTCCGCAATCTATAAATTAGATAAACAAAATCGAAAACAATATGGAGTTACTAGTATATACATATAAAAAAAGAGGACAAGCTTTGTCCTCTTTTTTTATTGCTCCCTAGTTTGTGTGGTTGGCTTTAATAAGAACCAAACAATTACTAAAGTTCCTAGTGCTAATATAAAAGTTCCCATATAAATAAAATGTACACTTGAAGCTAATGCTTCTTGCGATTCGGTTACTACGTTTGCTGTAGTTCCTTCATGTCCTCCAGAAGTTACAAGATCAAGGTTTTTAATACCACGTGCATGAATCATCGTATTGAACATCGCCCCGAAAACTGCGGCTCCTAATGTTTGGCTAAACGTATTGATAAATGTGTTTAAGCCAATTGCCGTCCCGCGCGTATGATTTGGAACAGCTGCTTGAATTGTTACCATGTAGATAGGTGTAATAAGTCCCATCCCTAAGCCGAATAACCCAACTGCAACATAAATTAGGAATGCTGGTGAATCTGTCGATAATGTAAATAATGAAAAGGCAGCAACTGAAAGAACGCTAGCTCCAAGTAGAATAATTTGTTTTGTATTTAGACTACCAACTAATTTACCTGAAAAAATAGTGCCGAATGTCCACATTACAGGTAGTGGCATTAAAATGAGTCCGGCGTCTGTGGCGTTTTTTCCTAATACACCTTGGCTCCAAATCGGAAGATACATTGTAATACTAATAATCATTGCACCCGAAATAAGTGTTAGTATATTAATAATAGATAATGTACGGTTAGAGAAAAGTGCTAGCGGAATTAATGGTTCCGGAGATTTTTTCTCAATGAATAAGAAAATAATGAATGAAACAGCTGCAAAGATTAAGAGACCAACAATTGTCATGTCCTCCCAGTTTTGCTGACTGCTACCTGTTAATAACGCGTATAGTAGAGCGATTGTACTTAAAGAGAATACTGTTGCACCAAGATAGTCGACATGATGCTTAGCTGGCTTAATAGATTCTTTATAATAAATGACAATCATTATGCAAGCGATAATTCCAAATGGAACGTTTAAGAAGAAGATATAGCGCCAAGAAAGGGAATCGACTAAAAATCCGCCAACTAATGGTCCGATCACACCAGAGATACCCCAAACAGCACTAATCCACCCCTGTGCTTTTGCACGGTCTTTCACTTCGCTATATAAGTCACCAATGATTGTCATTGTTATTGGCATAATAGCGCCAGCACCTAGACCTTGAAGGGCACGAAAGACGATGAGCTGTTCCATCGATGTAACGATACCGCAAAGTGCAGAGCCAATTAAAAATATTGTAGCTCCGATCAGTAAAACTTTTTTACGACCGAATAAATCAGCCAGTTTCCCGTAGATTGGAGTCGAAACAGCTGTGGCAAGCATATAAATTGCATAAACCCAACTAACAAGTTCGACACCGGACAGATCATTCGTAATACGGGGGATTGCTGTACTAATAATTGTTCCTTCTACAGCAGAAAGAAATGTCATTAACATTAATGATAAAATAACTTTTTTTCTCATACTTTTCCCTTTCACTTTCATCTAGTTAAAAACCCAATATATAGCTAAGTTTTTTTAATTATATATCAACTAAAACTATGTATCTTCTAAATCGTCAATTTGAATACCTCCACCATTGAAACGGATTTCAATAATGATATCAATAAAACAATTATCGTCAGACCCCGTTAATTTCTCCCTCATCAATAAAAAAGAAAGTTACATATTACCCTTCTTGATAATTGCTCATTATATAATTCACAAGACAATCATTAATTTTAACACAAATACCCATAAAAAAAACCATCTCAAAGAGAAGCTAAAGAGGTGATTGATGTGAAGAGATAATAAAGTTGTAAATTGAGAAAGTAGAATAACGGAGCGTCATAGTTAATCTCATTTAAAAGTGCTTGTTACTTTAATCAAAAGCCCAACTTCTCTGCAAATTAATATAAAAGAAGCTGGGTTTTTACGTTACATCATTTAGTAGGAGTTAGATTTTCAATTAAAAATATATCTCTTCAAGTTCTGTTAAATTCCCACTGGTTTCGCCAATCTGACATACTAATCCACTAAATATTTTTAGCTATATAAAAATCTAATGTGGTAATCTTCTTCCGGAAAGTCCTTAGGTTTATAATAAGTCATTTACAATCTCATAATAAAAGCAGACGGCGATATAGAAGCCCATTATAGAACTTCTAAGCCATCTGCTTTTGTTGGGAAGTACTTTTAAGTTGGAGAAAAGGTAGTTACTCTTCCAAAGTCTCCAATTCTACACTTCTCCTTTTTTACGTGCTGCCATTTCATCTTGCATTTCTTCTTTTAATCCTTCAATTGACTTTTGACGTCGCTTATTTTTTTCTTTAATCATTTCACTTTGCATAGGGTCTGCAAATTCCAAACTAATCTCCGCTTCATGAAGTTTTTCTTCAGTGTTCTTAACGATATCTCGAATTCGTTCAACATTATTGGACCTATCATCTGGTTTTGAGTGTCTTGAATTATCCATGGTAACCTCCTAAAATTTCGACGTTACAATTAGTTTGTATTTTTTTTATGTTTATATGTACACTAATTTTCACCAAGAAAAGTCAGTGCTTTTGCCATTTTGGCACGGATATGCAAATAGACTATGACCCCCATCATTTATTTTTAACACTCTCTGTGTTCTCACTTTTTATTGAGGAATGTTCCTTTAAATCCGTCCAAAGTTTTGATTGTGAAGCGTTAAGATAAAATCACCTTCTTAAATTCTTCTGACCACTTGCGCTCTTTTTAAATTCACAACCTCAGAGAGGGAATTGTTAAATGGTTTAAAGATGTAAAAGGTTATGATCGTATCATGCTTGACGGTGAGGATGGAAATCATGTTTTTTGTTCATTTTAATTTTGAAAAAGAGGTTTACTTACTGTTGAGTACCAGTTAATAAACCTCTTTTTGTTATTCACAAATGTTTCATACATCACGACTAATTTGTATGTGTAACGATTGAGTTGTGTACAGGCATTAAAACAACTTTAAAGAAGCAGGGATATAACTAATATAAAAAAATTTAAAAGCACGAGAACTCAACTTTTAAAATTGTTGATTTCTCGCGCTTTTCTGATGTGAAATTAAATTTTTCTTTGAAAATATACCTAAGGGTACAACTTAGTTGTACATGGGCAAGAAGAAGCCTGTACCTACATAAAATTACTCAACCGTCACTGATTTAGCCAAGTTACGTGGTTTATCTACATCACAGCGGCGGTGTAGTGCTGCGTAATAGCTAATTAACTGTAATGGCACTACAGATACAAGTGGTGTTAGGTATTCATGTACTTGAGGGATCACTAAACGGTCACCGTCTTCGTCTACTCCCGCCATGGCAATAATGCATGGGTATGCTCCACGTGCAGCTACCTCTTTAACATTACCACGGATATTTAATGATACTGCTTCTTGTGTGACAAGGGCAAACACTGGTGTACCTTCTTCGATTAAGGCAATTGTTCCGTGTTTTAGCTCGCCACCTGCGAAGCCTTCTGCTTGAATGTAAGAGATTTCTTTTAGCTTCAAGGCACCCTCAAGGCTTACATAAAAGTCGATGTTACGGCCGATAAAGAATGCGTTGCGTGCGATTTTTAAGTAGTCCTCTGCGATATCCTCTAATACATCTTTTGAATCGATAATTGTTTGGATACCATTTGCCGCAATCGCAAGTTCTTGTTTTAAATCGAATTCTAAGCCTTTGCCATTAGCCTTCGCCGTTACATATGCTGTTACAGCAAGTACAGCTACTTGTGCTACATATGCTTTTGTAGAAGCTACTGCAATTTCTGGGCCTGCATGTAGTAAAAGCGTATGATCCGCCTCACGTGATAGTGTAGAGCCAGGTACATTTGTAATTGTTAATGTTGGATAACCAAGCTCTTTAATTTTCACAAGTACTTGACGGCTATCTGCTGTTTCACCTGATTGTGTAATAAAGATAAACAATGGTTTTTCTGAAAGTAATGGCATATTGTAGCCAAATTCACTTGAAATATGAACTTCCACTGGAATACCAGCCATTTTTTCGAAATATTGCTTACCAATTAGACCTGCATGATAGCTTGTGCCGGCTGCAATAATATATAGACGGTCTGCTGCTCGTAATGCTTCTAAAATATTTGCGTCAATTGTTAAATCGCCATTCTCGCCTTCGTATGCTTGAATGATTTTACGAATAACTGTTGGCTGCTCATCCATTTCTTTTAACATATAGTGAGGGTACGTACCTTTTTCAATATCGCTCATATCAAGCTCTGCTGTGTATGGTGCGCGCTCTACTAATGAACCGTCTAATTTTGTAATTTCAATGCTAGCTTTGTGTACGATTACGACCTCTTTATCGTGTAGCTCCACATATTGATCTGTTACCTGTAGCATCGCCATTGCATCTGAAGCTACTACATTGAAGCCTTCACCAACACCTACTAAAAGTGGTGATTTGTTTTTCGCAACGAAAATTGTATCAGCCGCTTCTGCATCTAAAAGAGCTAATGCGTATGAGCCATGTAATAAAGATAAAGTTTTACGGAACGCCTCAGTTGTACTTAAACCTTCTTTTACAAATAGCTCTACTAATTGCACGATGACTTCTGTATCTGTATCAGATTTCATCGGGATACCTTTTAAATATGTTTTTTGTAATAAATGATAGTTTTCAATAACTCCGTTGTGTACTAAAGTAAAACGTCCTGATGCACTTTGATGAGGATGTGCATTCAGACGGTTTGGCACACCATGAGTTGCCCAACGTGTATGACCAATACCAACTTTTGCAGCAACGTCCTCGTCTACTGCATCACGTAAATCAGCAATACGTCCCTTTTCTTTGAAGACTGTTACTCCATCTTCATTACGTACTGCAATACCTGCTGAGTCATAACCTCGGTACTCTAGTTTCTCTAAACCTTTTAATAAGATTTCCTTTGCATCTGATTCACCAATATATCCTACAATTCCACACATAAATTTCTTGTCCTCCGATATCGTCAATTTGACGCAATGACAAATTAGACCTCAACCTATCGAATTTTTTATGAATGTAAAAGCTATGCCGATTTTATATAAAATAAGCATACTCATACATACATAAACTTAATACTCATCCAGCCATCTGAATAGTAACCATTCGATACGTGAGATTTTCTATTTATCTATTGCTTTAACTATACCTTCTCCATTTCCTGTACATTCAATCACTCAAATGCTTTCAAAATGAAAAGTGACAATCGGGTATGTCGATCGGGAGGCATCCGCCGAATTTTCGATAAACCTCCACCTCGTCTGCTGAAGTTAGCTTCGTCCAATTTCTTCAGCTCAGGCGCTATAATTGTTTTTCCGATTTTGCGCGTACTTCCCTCCTTATGCGCTCTCGTTAAATGATAAGGTCGGACCTCATATTCAACTTCTCCATCATACTCAATCATATGCTATACGTCAAATTTTCGTTATAAAAAACACCTATTTATCCTACTTATTAGTGACAAAGTGTAGACAAAAAATCTGCTATAAAGTATTATTTTGAAATTCCTATTAAATTTATGATGTTTTTTCCATACCCTCGTGCAAGCCTAAACACAAAGAATTCCTTTCCGATTCAGTGACATCCGCCGGAGGCTTTGGACCAACAGATGTTTTTTGCCCGAAAGCGTAGTGCTAACGCAGCCTGTGCGAAAGCGAAGCGTCAGCATGATGTTGGTCACTCAGTCGTTGCCACAGGACGTAGCGTTCTTAGACTGAGTTCCTATATTTTAGCAGGTATTTGGGCACCCGCTGAAAAGTAACTTTAATTCGCATTAATTCCCCCCACTATAGAGGTGGGAGAATTCTGCTACAAGAAGTTAAAACATAAAAGACACAAGCAAATTCACTTGTGCCTTTTAAACTTAGCCTTCTTCACTCTCTAATAATTTCACAATTTCTCGATTAAATGCTGGTAGATCCTCAGGTGTGCGACTTGTGACTAATTGTTTTTGGCAAACAAACACTTCCTCGTCATGAAATATTGCACCTGCATTTTCTAAGTCTACTCGAATGGATTTGTAGCCAGTTGCGTCACGACCATTTAATGTTTTTGCTGTAATGAGTAATTGAGGTCCATGACAAATAGCAAAGGTTGGTTTCATATCGTCCATAAACTCCTTTACAAATGCCACAACACGATCATCTACACGTAATATATCAGGAGAAAACCCACCTGGGATGAACAATGCATCAAATTCAGAAGCAGTTACCTCATCGATGCATCTATCAATTTTTACTTTCTCTCCATGCTTACCTTCTACCTCAATGCCCGCTGTCGTATCAATCGTTATTAGTTCATGACCTGCCGCTTCTAATGCTCCTTTAGGACTCGTAAATTCGGCATCCTCGAACATATTAGTAATTACCGTAGCAATTTTAGCCATTGCAATATAACACTCCTTGTCATTGTGACTCTGTACTACTGTTCCCATTCTCTTTGAAAACATTCATTTCTCGAAAGGCTCTTTCAATACTTGAAACACAAGATCGTTCTATCCATCACTTCGGTGGTTCTATCCACAACTCTTGCTTTTCTATCCGTCACTTTTCTGAGCCTAATAAAAAAACCCGACCTCCTTTGAAAGGAAATCGAGTTATTGATAAATTTTGCCTTGCCGTAATTTCGTCTGAATTTTGAATTGTGCCTGCACAATTCAAAATCCGTGATATCCGCTGGAGGCTTTACTTCATTCAGTGGGTGTTTATCAACTACTGAATGAAGCTAAACTCTTTATTCCGTTAAGCCCATTTCAGTACGGACAACAACTGCTATACGCTCTACGTAACGCTCGCAGTCTTCTTCTGTCGCAGCTTCTACCATTACTCGTACAAGTGGCTCAGTACCAGAAGGACGTACTAGCACGCGACCGTTACCAGCCATATCTACTTCTACCTCAGCGATTACTGCAGCAACTTTTGCATTTTCCGTCACAGCATGCTTGTCTGTTACACGTACGTTGACTAAACGCTGTGGGAAAATTTTCATTTCAGAAGCAAGCTCTGACAGTTTTTTACCTGTAGATTTCATAATATTAACAAGCTGAATGCCCGTTAATAAGCCATCACCAGTTGTATTATAGTCTAGGAAAACAATATGACCAGATTGCTCACCACCTAAATTATAATCATTAGCGCGCATTTCTTCTACGACATAACGATCACCTACAGCTGTTTGTACACTGTGCATATCGTTATCTTCAACAGCTTTGTAGAAGCCCATGTTACTCATAACCGTTGACACGATTGTTTGCTTTTTCAAGCGACCAACTGTATTTAAATGCTTACCAATGATGAACATAATTTGATCACCATCAACAATTTTTCCGTTTTCATCTACTGCGATTAAACGGTCACCATCGCCATCGAATGCTAAACCAACGTCAGCACTTTTTTCTGTGACAAATTTAGCTAACCCTTCTGGATGTGTTGAACCGACACCTTCATTAATATTTAAGCCTGTTGGTGAGGCACCCATTGTGGAGATATCTGCTTCCAAATCTGCAAATAGGTGTGTAGCTAGTGAAGACGTAGCGCCATGTGCACAATCTAATGCTACATGGATGCCCTCAAATTCTTCAGTCACTGTTTGCTTTAAATATTGAATATATTTTTGTCCACCTTCGAAGTAGTCACTTACTGAACCTAAATCTGCCCCGATTGGACGTGGCAATGTATCTTCTTGTGCATCTAATATTGCTTCGATTTCGGCCTCTTGCGCATCTGTTAGTTTAAAACCATCAGGACCGAAAAATTTAATGCCATTATCAGCAACTGGGTTATGTGAAGCTGAAATCATAACGCCTGCATTTGCGCTCATAATTCGAGTAAGGTAAGCCACACCTGGTGTTGAAATAACACCAAGACGCATTACCTCCACGCCGATTGATAAAAGACCAGCTACAAGTGCACCTTCAAGCATTTCACCTGAAATACGTGTGTCACGACCAATTAAAACCTTTGGACGGTCCGTTGCATCCTTCGTTAAAACGTAGCCACCTACGCGGCCAAGCTTAAATGCAAACTCCGGTGTTAATTCACTATTCGCGACGCCACGGACGCCATCTGTTCCAAAATATTTACCCATTTTGATTATTCTCTCCTTCAATGCAAGACGGTGGTCACGCTTGTCTACACTGACAACTAGATCACTCGTCTGCTTACTTTTGGAAAAGTCTATTTTCGTTCATTTTCTGGTAACTATTCATTTTACCCCTATGCCCATTTATTCGGACTTGTAAATCAGCGAAGATAAATTGAGCATAAGGTATTTTGATTTTAGCCCGAGCAACTTTTTTCGTTATGTTTCAAAATCGAAAATGACACCCTACCGATAGAGAACGAAATCTCTACTGAATCAAAATAAAATTATAGTCAGTTATTGTTTAAGAATCAACATCTTCTGTTTTTTCTGTTGGTGGAGTGTTTTCCTCAGAAGGAGTGTCCGGTTCCTCCTTATTAGGTGGCGGAGTAAGTGTAGGCGGTGGAGTAGGTGTAGGAGCAGGAGGGTTAGTAGTTGTTGTCGTAGTTGTTGTTTTCTCCTGCTCTACCTTCGTAACGTCCGCTTTCACTTTAATCCTTGATTCAGATATTTTTGTCACACCTTCTGGTAATTTCACATCAAATTCATAAGTTTTTGATTCTGTAATTTTTGATAAGTCCACCTCTATTGGTATGACAGTTAAACTATCTAGGATAGATTTCCTACCGTATACCCTCACCATTGTAGGGCTAAATGTTAATTGGTTAACTGAAATGCCATTTGCCACTTTCCCTATTTCCTTAAGCACTACAGGCAACTCCCTGCTGTATGCTCCAATATCTACTTGTACCTTCACAGTTTCTGGTTCAATCGTAACGTCTAGCTTATTTAAATCACGATCTAGTACTTGAACTGCTGCTACCTGTGAGAACGATTCTTTCAAGCCTTGTTCACCCGTTACAGTAGCTTTTACATAGCTAATGCTTTCAATTGCACTTTTGGCACCTGTAACATACACCGAAGCTGGATTAGCAGTCATGCCATTTAAAATATACCCTTCTTCAAGTAAACGATTACTCATCTCAGGGTCCACACGGAACTCCTGTGTTACTTTTTCCTCAATGTTTACCTTAATAGTCTCGGGGTCAAATGTAACTTGCAACTTATCAGAAATGTTTTCGTATTGTAGGTTAACATTATGTTCACCTATAAGTAATTTACTCAAATCCACAAATACAGAAAAATCCTTCGTTGCCTTTGTTTTCATTACAAGTGGCATTGGACCTTTTATCGTAACATCCACCGTCTTAGGTATACCTGTAACAATGAGGTTCTTATCATCATAAAAAACATCTACAGGTACTTCTCGAATTACCTCTGTTTGCTCACTCGATATTGTTTTATTTTTAGGAGATAATTCGGTACGAACGGAGAAAAATAACAAAAAGGCTAGAAATAGTGCGACGATTCGTAACACCCAAGGGCTATCCATCATTTTATCCATTCTTTTTCCCCCTCCAAGTTAACTTAGAGGCTGCATTTGACTCCTGTGCTAATCCGAACCACATTTTACGTAACAGCCCTTCGAATTCCTCTAGAGAAAGATTTCGATGTAGATTACCATTCATTGTAAGACTAATGGCACCGGTTTCTTCTGATACGACAATAGTAATGGCATCTGTCACTTCACTTAAGCCTAGTGCAGCTCGGTGGCGTGTCCCAAGCTCTTTAGAGATAAATGGACTCTCAGAAAGCGGTAAATAACAAGCTGCTGCCGATATTTTATCTTTTTGCATAATCACTGCTCCATCATGAAGCGGTGTATTAGGTATAAAAATGTTAATAAGTAACTCCGATGAAATTTCGGAATTTAGTCCTATGCCCGTTTCTATATATTCATTTAGACCAGTTTCTTTTTCAATAGAAATTAACGCCCCTATACGACGTTTGGCCATATAACTAACAGATTTCTTCATCGCCTCAATAAGCCTAGTTTGTTCTTCTTCAACTTGACTAATTGAACGTTGGAATAGCTTCCCTCTACCAATTTGTTCAAGACCACGTCTTATTTCAGGTTGGAAAATGATAATAATCGCCAAGAAACCGAACTCGATAACTTGTTGTAACATCCACCCTAACGTTTCTAACCCAAAAAAGTCTGTAGCAAGGCGCGCAATAATAATTACGAATATCCCTTTTAATAATTGGACAGCCTTCGTACCTTTAATGAGGGTTAAAATTTTATAAATAACGTACCATACGAGCAGTACATCTAATAAGTTAATAACAATATTCACAGGTGTTAAATTAGCGAAATGTTCGATAATTTGCACGTGGCATCCCCCACTTTTCATTGCGAATCCATACACATTTAAGTATAGCACATTCTTAACAAATGTAACTTTTTTCAAATAAAAAGTCTACTCAAAAGAGTAGACCTTTCAGCCTCTCACGTGCACTATCTATTAGGACGTATAGAGTGTTATTTAGTTGCTTGGTTCTCCTCGAATGTTACAGCAGACTTTACTGAATTTTTAATTGTATACCAAAGCCATTCAAATACTTCGTCGATTTCTTCTATTTTTCCTGAAACAACTGCCGAAGATGCCATATACTGTCCATTAATAACGGTAACATTGCCATCCACTTCACCTTCAACAATTAAATCACCATTTTTAACAACTATGTCGCCTTTTACAACTTCTCCCTCCGGTACAATAACCGTTTGACCTTCAACAACAAGGTTCGGCTGTTTAGTCACAGAGAAATGTTGGTCATCCATGAAATTACCTAGTAAAGTTGCACTCATGAATAAACAAAATACTGCTGCTGCCACAAAGAATGGATGCCGGCGAATCCATTTTTGCATGCCTACACGACTTTTGGGTTTCGGTAAACGAGCCATGACGGCTTCTTCAAAATGCGGAGGTGCTGTAATGTGGGAAGCACTCTTCACAAAGGCGATTGTTTCACTTAATTCCTGCATCAATTGTTTACAATCATTGCATGTATGCAAATGGCGTTTCAACTCTTGCTCATGCTCACGACTAATGTCACCATCTAAATAATCATGGATATAGTCTATAATATGCTCCGGACAAGTATTCATGACGCTCCCCCTCCTACAGATTGTTTAATTGCTTACGTAATGCTTCACGTCCGCGGTGAATCCTCGTTTTCACCGTTCCAAGAGGCATATCTAAAATCTCGCTAATTTCCTGTAATGATAATTCTTCAATATATTTCAATACTATAACTGAACGGTATTTATCCGGCAAACGTCCAATCTCATATTGAATGCGATCTTGCAGTTCCATTTGCTCGATCTGTTCCTCTGGTAGCTGGTCATCTGCTGCGATCTGCGAATACATATCAAGCCCTTCTGTACCAGCTACTTCCGCATCTAAATAATAATCCGGCTTTTTCTTCCGGATTCGGTCTATACAAAGGTTTGTCGCTATGCGATAAAGCCACGTCGAAAATTTTCTTTTTTGATCAAAAGTATGCAAATTCATATAAGCACGAACAAACGCTTCTTGTGTAATATCTTCAGATTCTTGCTTGTTCCCTAACATCCTATAGCATACTTGGTACAGTTTGTGCTGATAGAGACTCACAATATCTGCAAATGCGTTTTGATCACCTTTAAGCACTTGTTTTATTCTCTTGTTTACTAACGCATCCATTGTGTTGATTTCTCCACCTTTACAACTGTCTTATACTATACGACCTATCGATAAGAAAAGTTTCATTTTATTATTAATTATAGCAAAAGATTTTTATACATTGTGGCAATAGGAAATTTTTTGTCAAATATCTTTAAACTAAGGTTTCACCAAATAAGGAACCCATCAATGCTACTGCAACATCTGCTGTTCTGTTCTTTTCATCTAATATCGGATTAACCTCAACAAATTCAGCAGATGTTAACATACCTGATTCCTGAAGCATTTCCATCGCCAAATGGCTTTCTCGATACGTAATCCCACCAGGTACAGGCGTCCCAACCCCAGGAGTATAGAGTGGATCTAACCCATCTAAATCAAGCGATAAATGCAAGCCATCTACATCACGCGCTCTTAAATAGGCAAGCGCATCTTCCATGACACGCGTCATTCCAAGCCGATCTACCTCATGCATTGTATACACCTTGATTCCTTGCTGACTAATTAATTCACGTTCTCCTGGATCTACGGAACGTGCTCCAATAATAATGACGTTTTCAGGTTTAATTTTTGGCACATTATTGCGAATTTTCACTAAGCGTTCATGACCAAGCCCAATGCTAACAGCTAACGGCATGCCATGTATATTACCAGATGGTGTCGTTTCAGGCGTGTTAAGATCCGCATGCGCATCAAACCAAATAACACCTAAATTTTTATAATGCTCACCAAGCCCGGCGAGTGTACCTATAGCAATGCTATGGTCACCACCAAGTACAAGTGGAAACTCCTTTTGTTCCAATGCCTTACTCACACTATTAGCTAAAGATGTACTCACATCGATTACTTCCTCTAAATTTAGTAGCTGTTTATCAACAATTGTACCTTCTTGTTTTTGACTAACACGTATATCCCCTTGGTCATGTACTTCATGCCCTACTGCCTCTAAGCGTTCTACAACACCTGCGTAACGGATGGCACTCGGACCCATATCTACCCCTCTACGAGTTTGCCCATAATCTGTCGGCACTCCAATAACAGAAATATTTAGTTTATTCATTTTTTTATACCCCCTTTAACTTGTAAGTCTATTGTATAGCCTATATCCTACATGGCTCAACCTAACAATTGTATGAATATTTATACAATTAATTATAGTTCGCCGCCTGGAATTAGTAAGGAGTTAAAAAGAGCATAAAAAAATCTCCTGCTGTTTTCAGCAAGAGATTAGTATCTGTAGTCAATGTTACACTTTTGAATATGTTTTATTCTATAAAAGTGAGCCATGAAGGACTCGAACCTTCGACCCTCTGATTAAAAGTCAGATGCTCTACCAACTGAGCTAATGGCTCAAAAGAATATAAATGGCTGGGGTACTAGGATTCGAACCTAGGCATGACGGAATCAAAATCCGTTGCCTTACCGCTTGGCTATACCCCAATCATATATAAAAAAACTGGTGGAGGGGGACGGATTCGAACCGCCGAACCCTAAGGAGCGGATTTACAGTCCGCCGCGTTTAGCCACTTCGCTACCCCTCCGAAATAACACATTATGGTGGAGGATGACGGGCTCGAACCGCCGACCCTCTGCTTGTAAGGCAGATGCTCTCCCAGCTGAGCTAATCCTCCATAGAATCAGGTGTTTATTTCTTCACAGTTAATTTTCTTTTTAAGCCTTCGCATTACTACAAAGCTTTAAAAATGGTGACCCCTACGGGATTCGAACCCGTGTTACCGCCGTGAAAGGGCGGTGTCTTAACCACTTGACCAAGGGGCCATTTCAGATGTCTTGAACAAGACAAGAATTATAATAACATTTTTTCGCGTTCGATGCAATACTTTTTTTGTACTTTTTTTATATGTATAACATCATCATTATAAATGGGCAAAAAAATGGCTCCGAAGGCAGGACTCGAACCTGCGACAACCTGATTAACAGTCAGGTGCTACTACCAACTGAGCTACTTCGGAACAATACTATTCAATTCGGTTTTTTAAAACCTCTTAAGTACATTTATTATTATATCAAGCATTATAAATTATGCAATACTTATTGTGAAAATTTTTATATTTTTTGTCGAATCATTCCTGTACCATTAAATAATAACATAATAGTTCTCTATTAAATCTAATATTTCTATTTTATGTGCAGAATATTCTTGCTGTATATTATTGTAATTGATAAAATAAAAATAGTTTTAAGAATTTTCTATTAAATTAGTTTGGGGGAGGAATGTTCACATGGCAACAAACGATTTAATTGCACCAGAATTCTATAATATTACAGAGGAATTAGAGAAATTTTCTCAAGATAGTGATCGTCAAGCAATACGATGGCTAAATACTCAACAGGAGCGAGAAACGGTTTCCTATGTTGAACTTGTTCAAAAAATGAATCAATACGCGAATGTCTTAACGAAGAAGGGGCTTCAAAAAGGCGATCGCGTATTAGTTATTATTCCACGTCTACCTGAAGCTTATTTTGTCTTTCTTGGATGTCTAAAGGCTGGAATTGTTCCTATTTCATGCTCAGAAATGTTACGTGCAAGTGATTTAGAGTATCGTATGGAACACTCTTCTGCAAAAGCAGTAATTGCCTATGAAGTGTTTACTAGTGAAGTAGATCGTATTACTTCTTCAGTAGAGGCTTTAAATAATAAATTAGTTATAGGTTCTGCTACAGGTGATTGGACGTCTTTAAATGAATTGGCTAGTACACAGCCAGATACATTTAAAGCAGCTGCGACGAAAAGAGATGATATGGCATTTCTTTCTTATACATCAGGCACGACTGGTAAACCAAAAGGAGCTGTTCATTCGCACGGTTGGGGATATGCGCATATTAGAACAGCGGCTTCTCAATGGCTTGGTGTACGTGAAGGTGATCTAGTTTGGGCTACAGCAGCTCCAGGGTGGCAAAAATGGATTTGGAGTCCATTTTTATCGACTATTATGCTGGGCGCTACTGCATTTGTATACCATGGAGGATTTGATGCCAAAACATACCTTCAACTGCTTGAAGATGAGAAAGTCAATGTATTATGCTGTACTCCAACAGAATACCGCATTATGGCGAAGCTTGATAATTTAAAAAACTATAATCTATCTTCACTACGTAGCGCTGTTTCTGCTGGTGAACCGTTAAATCGACCAGTCATCGAAACATTTATGAACAACTTCGGACTTAAAGTGCGCGATGGCTATGGCCAAACGGAAAATACTTTATTAATCGGCACGCTCGAAAATTCTGAATTACGTCCTGGTTCAATGGGTGTTCCTACTCCAGGCAATATTGTTCGTATCATTGATCATGAGGGTAACGAGGCACCTATTGGCGAAGTTGGAGATATTGCGGTACATAAATCATCTCCTGCTCTATTTAAAGAGTACTATCGTGAGCCTGAACGTACACAAGCTGCCTTCCGTGGAGATTGGTATATTACTGGTGACCAAGCTAAATGCGATGAAGACGGCTACTTCTGGTTTGAAGGCCGAGGAGATGACATCATTATTTCATCAGGCTATACAATCGGGCCATTCGAGGTAGAGGATGCTTTAAATAAACATGATGCTGTACAAGAATGTGCTGTAGTCGCAGCACCAGATGAAATTAGAGGACATATTGTTAAAGCCTTTGTCATCTTACGAGAAGGCTTCAGAGATTGTGATGAGGCCGAGTTAACAAAAGAACTACAGGAGCATGTTAAAGCATTAACAGCACCTTATAAATATCCTCGAAGCATTGTCTTTATCGATGAGCTACCAAAAACAACTTCTGGGAAGATTCGTCGTATAGAGCTACGAGCTGCAACTGTATAAAATAAAGAAAGGAGACATTTTAACCAAGTGATTGGTGAAATGTCTCCTTTATAAATTGCAATTATTTAATATTCTTCTGGATATAAAAAAAAGCCACTACTGATATTATCAGCAACGACTTTTTGCGCCTAGCGACGTCCTACTCTCACAGGGGGAAGCCCCCAACTACCATCGGCGCTAAAGAGCTTAACTTCCGTGTTCGGTATGGGAACGGGTGTGACCTCTTTGCCATCATCACTAGACTATTTTCGGCTTTCAATATACGTCGCATTTCTTCGTCAGCTTCAGTCGTTCAGTCAGTCACGTACTTGAGTACGTTCCTTCCCTCTCTCCATCGCTTCCTCGAACTACTCGTATCTTGAAACCCTATATGAAAGAAATTGTTCTTTCAAAACTGGATAAACGGTTCATTGAATGTTTCAAACATTTTGGTTAAGTCCTCGATCGATTAGTATTCGTCAGCTCCATGTGTCACCACACTTCCACCTCGAACCTATCTACCTCATCGTCTTTGAGGGATCTTACTTACTTGCGTAATGGGAAATCTCATCTTGAGGGGGGCTTCATGCTTAGATGCTTTCAGCACTTATCCCGTCCACACATAGCTACCCAGCGATGCCTTTGGCAAGACAACTGGTACACCAGCGGTGTGTCCATCCCGGTCCTCTCGTACTAAGGACAGCTCCTCTCAAATTTCCTACGCCCACGACGGATAGGGACCGAACTGTCTCACGACGTTCTGAACCCAGCTCGCGTACCGCTTTAATGGGCGAACAGCCCAACCCTTGGGACCGACTACAGCCCCAGGATGCGATGAGCCGACATCGAGGTGCCAAACCTCCCCGTCGATGTGGACTCTTGGGGGAGATAAGCCTGTTATCCCCGGGGTAGCTTTTATCCGTTGAGCGATGGCCCTTCCATGCGGAACCACCGGATCACTAAGCCCGTCTTTCGACCCTGCTCGACTTGTAGGTCTCGCAGTCAAGCTCCCTTGTGCCTTTACACTCTACGAATGATTTCCAACCATTCTGAGGGAACCTTTGGGCGCCTCCGTTACCTTTTAGGAGGCGACCGCCCCAGTCAAACTGTCCGCCTGACACTGTCTCCTGCCCCGCTAAGGGGCATGGGTTAGAATTTCAATACAACCAGGGTAGTATCCCACCGACGCCTCCTTCGAAGCTGGCGCTCCGAGATCTCTGGCTCCTACCTATCCTGTACAAGTTGTACCAAAATTCAATATCAGGCTACAGTAAAGCTCCACGGGGTCTTTCCGTCCTGTCGCGGGTAACCTGCATCTTCACAGGTACTATAATTTCACCGAGTCTCTCGTTGAGACAGTGCCCAGATCGTTACGCCTTTCGTGCGGGTCGGAACTTACCCGACAAGGAATTTCGCTACCTTAGGACCGTTATAGTTACGGCCGCCGTTTACTGGGGCTTCAATTCGCAGCTTCGCTTGCGCTAACCACTCCTCTTAACCTTCCAGCACCGGGCAGGCGTCAGCCCCTATACGTCACCTTACGGTTTTGCAGAGACCTGTGTTTTTGCTAAACAGTCGCCTGGGCCTATTCACTGCGGCTCTCATGCGCTTGCACGCTCAAGAGCACCCCTTCTCCCGAAGTTACGGGGTCATTTTGCCGAGTTCCTTAACGAGAGTTCTCTCGCACACCTTAGGATTCTCTCCTCGACTACCTGTGTCGGTTTGCGGTACGGGCACCTCTCACCTCGATAGAGGCTTTTCTTGGCAGTGTGAAATCAGGAACTTCGTCCATACGGACTCGCCATCACAGCTCAACGTTACAGTGTGCGGATTTGCCTACACACACGCCTTACTGCTTGGACGCGCATATCCAACAGCGCGCTTACCCTATCCTACTGCGTCCCCCCATTTCTCAAACGGTGAGGAGGTGGTACAGGAATATCAACCTGTTGTCCATCGCCTACGCCTATCGGCCTCGGCTTAGGTCCCGACTAACCCTGAGCGGACGAGCCTTCCTCAGGAAACCTTAGTCATACGGTGGACGGGATTCTCACCCGTCTTTCGCTACTCATACCGGCATTCTCACTTCTAAGCGCTCCACCAGTCCTTCCGATCTGACTTCAACGCACTTAGAACGCTCTCCTACCACTGACATCGTAGATGTCAATCCACAGCTTCGGTGAATCGTTTAGCCCCGATACATTTTCGGCGCAGCGTCACTCGACCAGTGAGCTATTACGCACTCTTTAAATGATGGCTGCTTCTAAGCCAACATCCTGGTTGTCTGTGCAACGCCACATCCTTTTCCACTTAACGATTACTTTGGGACCTTAGCTGGTGGTCTGGGCTGTTTCCCTTTTGACTACGGATCTTATCACTCGCAGTCTGACTCCCGTGTATAAATATCTGGCATTCGGAGTTTGTCTGAATTCGGTAAACCGGGATGGCCCCCTAGTCCAAACAGTGCTCTACCTCCAGTATTCTCATCACGAGGCTAGCCCTAAAGCTATTTCGGAGAGAACCAGCTATCTCCAAGTTCGATTGGAATTTCTCCGCTACCCACACCTCATCCCCGCACTTTTCAACGTGCGTGGGTTCGGGCCTCCAGTAAGTGTTACCTCACCTTCACCCTGGACATGGGTAGATCACCTGGTTTCGGGTCTACGACCACGTACTATTTCGCCCTATTCAGACTCGCTTTCGCTGCGGCTCCGCCTTCTAAAGCTTAACCTCGCACGTAATCGTAACTCGCCGGTTCATTCTACAAAAGGCACGCTATCACCCATTAACGGGCTCTAACTACTTGTAGGCACACGGTTTCAGGATCTCTTTCACTCCCCTTCCGGGGTGCTTTTCACCTTTCCCTCACGGTACTGGTTCACTATCGGTCACTAGGTAGTATTTAGCCTTGGGAGATGGTCCTCCCGGATTCCGACGGAATTTCACGTGTTCCGCCGTACTCAGGATCCACTCAGGAGAGAACGAACTTTCGACTACAGGGCTTTTACCTGCTCTGGCGGACCTTTCCAAGTCGCTTCATCTAACTCGCTCTTTTGTAACTCCGTATAGAGTGTCCTACAACCCCAAGAGGCAAGCCTCTTGGTTTGGGCTCTTCCCGTTTCGCTCGCCGCTACTCAGGGAATCGATTTTTCTTTCTCTTCCTCCAGGTACTTAGATGTTTCAGTTCCCTGGGTCTGCCTTCAAGACGCTATGTATTCACGTCAAGATACTACGCGATTAAACGTAGTGGGTTCCCCCATTCGGAAATCTCCGGATCAAAGCTCACTTACAGCTCCCCGAAGCATATCGGTGTTAGTGCCGTCCTTCATCGGCTCCTAGTGCCAAGGCATTCGCCGTGCGCCCTTAATAACTTAACCAAGTTATTAAGCCTATAAAAAAACTTAAAAAATAAATGTGTTTGTTACAATTTCAATGTCGTTTTATCCAGTTTTCAAAGAACAAGTTTTGAAGTATTTCATTCAGAAGAATGAACCTTCAAAACTGAACGCAAAACGTAATCTTACAAACCCTAGGTTTGTATTCCGAAAATATCCTTAGAAAGGAGGTGATCCAGCCGCACCTTCCGATACGGCTACCTTGTTACGACTTCACCCCAATCATCTATCCCACCTTCGGCGGCTGGCTCCAAAAGGTTACCCCACCGACTTCGGGTGTTACAAACTCTCGTGGTGTGACGGGCGGTGTGTACAAGGCCCGGGAACGTATTCACCGCGGCATGCTGATCCGCGATTACTAGCGATTCCGGCTTCATGTAGGCGAGTTGCAGCCTACAATCCGAACTGAGAACGACTTTATCGGATTAGCTCCCTCTCACGAGTTGGCAACCGTTTGTATCGTCCATTGTAGCACGTGTGTAGCCCAGGTCATAAGGGGCATGATGATTTGACGTCATCCCCACCTTCCTCCGGTTTGTCACCGGCAGTCACCTTAGAGTGCCCAACTAAATGATGGCAACTAAGATCAAGGGTTGCGCTCGTTGCGGGACTTAACCCAACATCTCACGACACGAGCTGACGACAACCATGCACCACCTGTCACCGTTGTCCCCGAAGGGAAAACCATATCTCTACAGTGGTCAACGGGATGTCAAGACCTGGTAAGGTTCTTCGCGTTGCTTCGAATTAAACCACATGCTCCACCGCTTGTGCGGGCCCCCGTCAATTCCTTTGAGTTTCAGTCTTGCGACCGTACTCCCCAGGCGGAGTGCTTAATGCGTTAGCTGCAGCACTAAGGGGCGGAAACCCCCTAACACTTAGCACTCATCGTTTACGGCGTGGACTACCAGGGTATCTAATCCTGTTTGCTCCCCACGCTTTCGCGCCTCAGCGTCAGTTACAGACCAGAAAGTCGCCTTCGCCACTGGTGTTCCTCCAAATCTCTACGCATTTCACCGCTACACTTGGAATTCCACTTTCCTCTTCTGCACTCAAGTCCCCCAGTTTCCAATGACCCTCCACGGTTGAGCCGTGGGCTTTCACATCAGACTTAAAGGACCGCCTGCGCGCGCTTTACGCCCAATAATTCCGGACAACGCTTGCCACCTACGTATTACCGCGGCTGCTGGCACGTAGTTAGCCGTGGCTTTCTAATAAGGTACCGTCAAGGTACAGCCAGTTACTACTGTACTTGTTCTTCCCTTACAACAGAGTTTTACGATCCGAAAACCTTCTTCACTCACGCGGCGTTGCTCCATCAGGCTTTCGCCCATTGTGGAAGATTCCCTACTGCTGCCTCCCGTAGGAGTCTGGGCCGTGTCTCAGTCCCAGTGTGGCCGATCACCCTCTCAGGTCGGCTACGCATCGTCGCCTTGGTGAGCCGTTACCTCACCAACTAGCTAATGCGCCGCGGGCCCATCTTATAGTGACAGCCGAAACCGTCTTTCAGTATTTCACCATGAAGTGAAATAGATTATTCGGTATTAGCCCCGGTTTCCCGGAGTTATCCCAAACTATAAGGTAGGTTGCCCACGTGTTACTCACCCGTCCGCCGCTAACGTCAAAGGAGCAAGCTCCTTCTCTGTTCGCTCGACTTGCATGTATTAGGCACGCCGCCAGCGTTCGTCCTGAGCCAGGATCAAACTCTCCATAAAAAGAAATTTGATTAGCTCAAATTGTTTTGCTGGCATCATGTTTGATGTCCAAAATTTTGTTTCGTTCACCAACTCAAGGTTAGCTACTAAAAACTTTATTGATTACGTTTTGCTTGTTCAGTTTTCAAGGTTCATTTTTTAATTTACTGTGTCACCTCTTGGCGACTTATACATAATAACATCGATTATTCATGAAAGTCAATACTATTTCATAAGTTTTTTTAAGACTTTATTTTTCCGTATCATTTATGCCTCGGCATAATCGCGTTCAGAGGCATTAACTCAGTAGCTGACGCTTTGCTTTCGCTACGAAAACATTTACTGAAAGAAGTTAAAAATTTAGAAACGAGGTTGTTATGATGATTCGTAAAACGTTGATTTCACTGATTTTCATCGTAATATTATTTGTCTTTATAAGACCGATAAATTCCACTATGATTTCTGTATTCAACATCGCCGATGCTCCAGCAGTTGTAACAAAAGGACATTATGGCACATCACTTGTTGTCGAAATTTCTTTCTCTGATGAAGCCCTGCTGGACTGGCTTAAAACTGTAAATGAACCTTATCCGCTTCTTTTGTTAGATGCTGAGTGGATTAAACGTTCACCTGAGCACATAAAAGTCATTCAAGAACGCAAGCTACCTACAGGATTATTAGGACCTGAGGATTCTTTGGATAAGCCAGTTGATCTTGCCGCCGTTCAAAAAGATATTAATATTTACGAAAAGCATTTACAAGAGACCCCACTTTGGTTTGCAACACGAAATCACCAGTATTCGCAGGATTTACAAAATAACTTATTTCAACAACAAATGAATATACTTTCTCCCTCCCTAATCTGGACAGGTGAAAAGACACCTAAATTACAAAAGGGAGATTTTGTTTTTCTATCTTTACACCAAAATAATAAAGTCTCGATTAAAGAACTCAATACATTCCTACAGCAAAATAAATTTATGTCGATTGAGGAAAATATATTCGGCTATAAAGTTCAAACTAAAAAATCACCCTAAAATGATACTTTAATCAGTGGGGTTTTCTTCATCCCCACTAGTCTTCCCCAACGGACAGTTGATTTCTCATATACCTTTACTTTCGAAAATTACTATTTGTTCATACAGGATAAAAAAAGAAGTTGCCTCCACGAATTATAGAGACAACTTCTTTTTTATGATTATGCGTTTTTAGCTTGTTCACGACGTGCTTTACGGCGTGCTTCTAATTTTTGACGATCTTCTTCGGATTTTGCATTATATTTTGGTAATACTAATAGTTGATAAGCATTTACAGCGAGTAGTGGGAATAGTAATAGTGCAACATATTCGTTAATATTTTCATCTCGACCCATTAATGCAATTGTCCATTCTAGTGTTGTAACAACGATCATAAAGAATAGTGCCGAAATGAAAACGTGTTTTTTTCCAGTTAATTTTACTTTTTGAATAGCTGTTGCTATAGCACCGAATATTAATAAAATTAACAAGCCAATATAGAACACCCAGCTTTGTCCATCTTTCACACCAGGTATAAAGCGGAAGAATATAATATCAAAAATAGTAATAGCAATTAATACTAGCTGTACCCAATTCCATAATGTAAGTGTTCTAAAAATATTAACCCCTACTTGATGAAGCGTTAAATAAGCAAAAAAGCCTGCCTGTGCAATAACACTCATTGTAAATCCTAAGAAAACCATCCATAAAAGCCCGGCCAAAAATTCTCCCCAATGACCGTTTGCAATATATGTTTGGAAGAAGTCCCATCGAATAAACAAACTGCAAATTCCGTTGACTGCGCCACCAACGAGCATTGCAAAGAAGAAAAACTTAGCCCAATTTCGTATCGTCACAACTAAAAGTCCCCCAATTTCTTATGTATATCTGTACTTATTTTAACAATGCATTGTTAAAAAAGCTATTTCTCATCTTAACCAATACATAAAGTCATCATAAATGTGAACAATAATTGAAAGAGTCTATCTATAAGAAAGGACTGATTATTCATGCGAAAATTCTTCTTACTACTAATTCTAATGCTGTTTCTTTCTGCCTGTTCACAAGAGAAAGCCTCTACCATGTCCTATGAAGAAATAAAAAAAATAATGATTGACTCTTTACAAACCGAGGATGGTAAAAAGGCGCTGCGAAAGCTTTTAGAGGACCCAAGTTTCCGTGAATTATTGGTTTTGGAACATGATGAAGTGAAGAAAGCTACTGAGGCTACCTTACTTTCCAAAGAAGCAGAAGACTTTTGGAAGAAAACTTTCGAAGATCCAAAATTTAAAGAAACCGTAGCTAAAAGTATGCAGAAGCAACAACAGGATATTATGAAGGAATTAATAAAAGACCCCACTTTCCAAAAAGATATGGAGGCTTTCTTTGGCCAGCCAGATATGCAAAAGCAGTTAGAGACCATTCTAAAATCCTCCAATATGAGAAAAGAAGTGGAAACTGTCGTCAAGGAAACGATTGAAAGTCCACTTATGCAAGCAAAATGGCAGGAGCTTATTAAGAAAAGCGGTGGCGAGACAGGTAAGGCTGGCGCTGGCGGTAAAAAAGAAGCTGGTGGCGGTGGAGAAGGTAGTGAACAAAAAGGCCCTCAGTAACCACTTCTATGCAAAAACGGATTTCCTCCATTGTTTGAGGAAATCCGTTTTCATTATTTATTTAATTTATTAATGATGTTCGTCGCGATGTCTAAATAGATTTGTCCTGTTGTGTGTTTTTCAGAATAAACAGAAGGTGCAAAATCTTCTTCTGACCAATCAGGCTGACCAAGAGGAATTTGACCAAGTAGCTCTGTACGTAGCTCTTCTGCTAACTTTGGTCCTCCACCTTGACCGAATACGAATTCACGGTCACCTGATTTCGATTCATACCATGCCATGTTTTCAATAACACCTAAAATTTCATGGTCTGTTTGTAAAGCCATTGCACCTGCACGAGCTGCAACAAACGCTGCCGTCGGATGTGGTGTTGTTACGACAATTTCTTTTGATGAAGGAAGCATTTGGTGAATATCTAATGCAACGTCACCTGTACCTGGTGGTAAATCCAATAGTAGATAGTCTAGCTCGCCCCATTCTACATCACGGAAGAACTGATCTAACACTTTCCCTAACATTGGTCCGCGCCATACAATCGGTGCGTTATTTTCAACAAAGAAGCCCATTGAAATCATTTTCACACCTAAACGATCAACAGGGAAAATTCGATTGTCTACTACTTTAGGCATATCTGTCACGCCCATCATATCAGGTACACTGAACCCATAAATATCAGCATCAATTAAACCAACCTTCTTACCTAGACGAGCTAATGCAACAGCTAAGTTAACTGATACTGTAGATTTCCCTACTCCGCCTTTACCAGATGCAATTGAAATAACTTGTACTGTGCTAAGCGGAGATAAAATATCTTGTGCTTCAGCTTCAGTTGCTACACCACGGAAGCTCTGTAGTTTTTCTGCTGACAGCTCTTCGAAACGAATTCCAACTGTATTTGCACCCGCTTCTTTTAAAACTTCAACAATTTTCATTTGTAGCTGTAATTGTTCAGGTGTATTTGTCTTAGCAATCGCAATTTTTACACTCACATGATTTTTCTCTTCTTTTATTGTTACGTTTGTAATACCGTCTGTTTCAGCGAATGATTTATGTAAAAATGGATCTTGTAGTTGTCCTAGTATTTCTCGTACTTGTTGTTCATTTATCACGACGAACACTCCCCTTATATTATCTCAATGTTAGTATATCATAATGATTTGATTTCCGTTGTGTTGTTGCTCTATTCAATTTTTGCTAATAAATAATCTTCTATCCCTTCAACAATGGCATCTCCCATTTTTTCTTGGTATTTCTTATCTATTAATAGTGCACGTTCCTCATCATTACTTATAAATCCTGTTTCTACTAGCGCAGCAGGTACCTCAGCTTTTTTCAGTAAATATATTTGTTTTATTGACATTGCTTCTCGATCAGTATTTTTCAAATTAGTGCGAATGGAATCTTGAATACTCTTTGCTAAAAATTCACTTTCAGCATGTCCTTCTTGATGATAAAACACTTGTGCTCCACGCCATTTTGTTTCAGGAATGGCATTTGCATGAATTGTAATAAAAATATCCGGTTTTTCTTTTTTTACTATATCTTTTCTTAAAAAAATGTCCTGCTTTTTTCGTTCTCTCAAAGTTCCAAACTTTTCTGAGGACGCATGCTCATCGATTACGTCTCCATCTTTTGTTCGTGTCATTACGACTGTTGCGCCTTTTTTCTTTAATTGCTTCTCAACATGCTGAGCAATTGCAAGTGTAATCTCCTTTTCAATTACTTCACCCTTCGAAGCACCTCCATCTTGTCCTCCGTGTCCCGCATCAATGACAATTTTTATGCCACCAAGTGGGTCCGGTAAGAAGAGGTTACGGTTCGAAGCATTCGTTTCATATGCCACGACCACTATACTCATTAGCATAATTACTCCTAGTGCAAGCCAGCGCTTCACCCATATCCACCACCCTTTTATATTTAGTGTACGAAGTTAGTGATTGAACTATGCTAGAAAGTAAAAAAACTCTTTAAGTAATTAGAAAGGAACTCTTAGCCTACTTTTTGTGGGTATTTGTTTATCGAAAGAAGTTAAAATTGAGTGTTTGATTAGTAGTAGAAGATACTTTTTGGGTAATGATAAAACGGCATTAATCCATTTGTACTCTAAGGACTAACGCCGTTTATTTTTTATTTTAGAGTAAATTCAGGTTTAAACTTACCTGTATAAGGTTCATGCTCAACAAATACTGTGATATCCTTACCATCTTTATCTTTCCCAGTTCTTTGATACGTGAATTTCTTATTATTTAACTCGGTAATTTCGAGCACAGCCCCATACTTATTGTCGCCAATTGAAACATGGGCTCTTAATTTATTTCCATCGATAACATTAAAGTACCCATAGTCACCGCGACTTTCACCTGTTTCAGGATTGAAAAATTCATATTTATTCGTATTAGCATCATATTTCGCAAGGCTAATGAAATTTCTATTATATTGTGTTACATCATTTTTGTTTACATCTAATACAACGCTTCCTTGCCAAAGTGTATCAGCTAAGATTTTATCTCCATCCACATCCTTAACAACAGTGCCCGTCGAATTATTTAAAGCTTTAGCTGATTCAGTAAATGTTAGCTTTTTTTCCTTATAAGGGACATGCTCAACGAAGACCTCTACATCTTTACCATTTGCATCTTTACCCATTTTTTTATACGTAAACATATCATTTTTTATTTTAGTAACCTCTTCAATTGCTTGGTAATTTTTCGTTTCTGAAATCAATATTCGATGCTTTCCGTCATTCGTAAAAAAGAAAATCC
Source organism: Lysinibacillus sp. EB106-09-02-XG168 (assembly GCF_058791475.1). NCBI lineage: Bacteria > Bacillati > Bacillota > Bacilli > Caryophanales > Bacillaceae > Lysinibacillus > Lysinibacillus sp. EB106-09-02-XG168. Next base: position 4,627,602 of record NZ_JBYTDN010000003.1, read on the forward strand.
CTTTATCGTCCAGACTTCCAGCTGTATTTGGATCGAAGAATTCATAGCGTCCTGAGTCAGCATCATATTTTGCAAGGCCCATTAAATTAGAATTCTCTGCTGTTACATCTTTATTATTTTTATCGTAAACTTTTGAGGCTTGCCAGTTCGTGCTACTAAGAATGGTGGCATTTGCTTGACCTTCTGTCATTTCCAGCTGTCTCTGATCTTCAGTATTCCCTGTTTTTACTTCCTCTGTTTTTTTTACGTCAGTTTTATTCTGACATGCACCAAGAAGTGCCATTGCTGCAAGTGATACTATTAGTAACTTTTTCATCTATTGACCTCCACTTTCAGAATAAATAACTTAAAAGTAGTATCTGCCATTTCCATATAAATTACACATCAAAATTGCTACTAGCATTAGCCAATAAAAGTGCCTCAGTAATTCTTGCAATACTTGAAGTTCACTAAGAACCCAGGTATAACATTTTCCAAACAAAAAACCCTTTCTCGAAAATATTCGAGAAAGGGTTTGGAAACATTGATATACGTAATATTAACGTTTTGAGAACTGAGGTGCACGACGAGCGCCGCGTAGACCTGGTTTTTTACGTTCTTTCATGCGTGAATCACGAGTAAGTAATCCAGCAGATTTTAATGCAGCACGGAAATCTGGGTCTACTTGAAGTAGAGCACGTGCGATACCATGACGTACTGCACCAGCTTGACCAGTGTATCCACCACCATTAACGTTTACGTGGATGTCATAGCTTCCTGTAGTTTCAGTAGCTACTAATGGTTGTTTAATTACTTCACGTAATGCAGCGAATGGTACGTATTCTTCGATTTCACGTTTGTTGATAACAATTTTACCTGTACCTGGTACTAAACGTACGCGAGCTACAGAGCTTTTACGGCGACCAGTGCCGATGTATTGAACTTGTGCCAAAGTAATATCCTCCTCTTAATTTATATTATCCGCGAAGCTCGTATGCTTCTGGTTTTTGTGCAGCGTGTGGGTGCTCTGTTCCAGTGTAAACATTTAGTTTACCGAACATTTTGCGACCTAAAGAGTTTTTAGGAAGCATCCCTTTAATTGCTAATTCGATCATTCTTGTTGGGTACTTGTCTAGCATTTCACCAGCAGTACGAGTTTTTAATCCACCCGCAAATTGAGTATGGTGACGGTAAAGTTTACCCTCTAATTTGTTACCAGTTAAATGGATTTTGTCAGCGTTGATGATGATTACGTGATCACCTGTGTCAACGTTTGGTGTGAATGTTGGTTTATGTTTACCACGTAAGATAGCAGCTACTTCAGAAGCTAAACGTCCAAGAGTTTGGCCTTCTGCATCAACTACTAGCCATTTACGGTCTACTTCGTGACCTTTAGCCATGAATGTTGTACGCATGTATATATCCTCCTAATCGTTTCGATTACCGTTATTTTTCATTAAACTACACTATAAGTTTTCGGGGCTTATTTGTGGTGGTAATGAAAATACCATCTGTTATCATATAATGAATGACTTTTAAAGTCAAGCAATTTCAATAAACACCTGGAGAAGTTGTTCAGATTCATTGATTGTTAAAATTAGGGCTTTTGTGAGCCCTTATTTTGTAAAACACAAAAAAATTCGCATCAAAAATTCTATAACATCTTTTAATAGATGATCGCCAAAAGCTGGTGGTGATGACATTTGTATAACGTATATATTTTGTTGATTGGAGTGGAGACTGGGCGACTCCTTGGGGATCAACATCACAGATGAGACCCTGCAGCGAAAGCAAAGCGGCAGCTACAAAACGCTCAGTCAGAACGGAAATCAACCACACGTTTGGTGATGTGCCTTTTAATAGAAAACTTTCTCAAGATACAGACCTTGTGGAGGTGCAGTTTTGCCCGCTTTATCGCGATTCATTGATTTAACGACTAACTCCACGTTCTCAATGTCGCGACGTCCTATACCAACTTCCCATAGTGTGCCTGCAATAATACGTACCATATTATATAAGAAGCCATTTCCTTCAATCACCATATGTAGCTCCTCACCATACCATTCAAATCGTAGCGTAGTCACTGTGCGCACCTTATCTTTGACACTTGTATTAGCTGCACAAAAGCATGAAAAATCATGTGTACCGATAATAGCATTTGCCGCCTCCTGCATTGCCTCAACATTTGGCTTCACTCCATTTGTCTCTACTGTATAATGTCTGCGGAATGGACTTTGTACAGGCTCACATGACCATATATATCGGTACCGCTTCCCTGTTACACTGTAGCGAGCATGAAAATCAGCAGCTACTTCTTCAATCGACATTACTCGAATATCTCTTGGCAATTGAACGTTTAATGCCTTCATGTATTTATCTACTGGAATCGCGAGTGGTGAATCAAAATGCAATGTTTGACCTGTTGCATGCACTCTTGCATCTGTACGTCCACTAGCTGTTACCTTGATCTTTTCCCCTTTATGCATAATGGCTAGAACACGTTCAAGCTCTGCCTGTACTGTACGCTCCCCAGGCTGTACTTGGTAACCAGAAAATTGCGTTCCATCATAACTTATAATTGCTTTTAATCGTCGCATAAAGATTACTCCTTTTTAACTTCTATAGAAGAATAGTAATACGGCCATTGCTACTAATAACATAAGTGCAAATGTATCACTCATATCCCACTTTAGCTTGCGATATCTCGTACGCCCTTCGCCTCCACGGTAACCTCTTACTTCCATAGCTGTTGCTAAATCCTCCGCTCGTTTAAAAGCACTTACAAAGAGAGGTACCAATAATGGCACAATCGCTTTAATACGATCCTTTATTGGTCCTGAAGATAAATCCGAACCACGTGCCATTTGTGCTTTCATAATTTTATCTGTTTCATCCATTAACGTTGGGATAAAGCGCAATGAAATAGACATCATTAGAGCTAACTCATGTACTGGCATTTTCACCGCTTTTAATGGATTTAGTAACACTTCAATGCCATCCGTAATGGAAATCGGTGACGTTGTAAGTGTTAAGATAGATGTCATAAACACTAGAACTAGGAAACGTATCGAAATAAATATCCCTTGTCGGATACCTTCTTCATAAATAGTGATAAACTTCCACTCAAATACAATGGCGCCTTCTTTCGTCATAAATATATGAATTAAGAAGGTAAACGCCATTAAAAAAAGTACTGGTTTTAGACCGTTAATTAAAAAATACAATCGAATCCGTGAAACTAGCACAATGAGTAAGGTAAACGCTAATAGCAACGCATATGTCACAGTATTGTTTGCTAAAAAAACAATAATGATGAATGCAAACACAAATATAAGCTTTGACCGTGGATCGAGCTTATGAACTGGAGAATTCCCTGGAAGAAAGCGTCCAAATATCATTTTCTCCATCATGACTGTCCACGCTCCTCTCTTAGGACCCGAGCAATTTCAATTGTTAACTCTTCTTCAGTTAAGCATATCTTCGAGAATGATTTGTTTATCATTTTTTCAATTTTTTGTTGAAACCGTACGATACGAGGTGGTTCTAAGCGGAAATTTTTTAATGTCTCTACATCTTTAAAAATTTCTTGAGGTGTGCCACTTAATACATTTTTCCCTTCATGCATAATGACAATACTATCTGCATAACGAGCTGCGTCCTCCATACTATGCGTAACGAGTATCGTTGTTAGGCCACGTTCCTTGTGTAGCTTATAAAACATATCCATAATCTCTTTTTGACCGCGTGGATCAAGCCCTGCAGTTGGTTCATCTAAAACAATCACTTCAGGTTCCATCGCCAAAACGCCAGCAATTGCTACTCTGCGCATTTGTCCACCCGATAAATCAAAAGGTGATTTTTCAAGTACGTCCCCTGGTAAGCCTACTAAGCCTACTAGCTCCTTGGCTCGTGCTTCTGCCTCTTGCTCCGAAACACCAAAGTTCATAGGACCAAACATAATATCCTTTAATACAGTTTCTTCAAATAGCTGATGCTCCGGGAATTGAAACACAATGCCAACCTTTTGACGTACAGCCTTTAAATCCTTGGCCTTTTTTCCAGCTACAACAACACGATCTCCGATATGTACTTCTCCAGATGTCGGTTTTAGAAGTGCATTAAAATGTTGAAGAATTGTCGATTTACCGGAACCCGTATGTCCGATAATTGCCTGGTACGTATGTGAAGGAATTTCAAAATCTACATCAAATAAAGCACGTTTTTCAAAAGGTGTACCCTGTGCATAAGCATAGCTTACTTGTTGAAGTTTGATGTCCATAAATCATTCACCAACTCTTCTTCTGTCATATGTTGTCCCATTAATGGAACACCTTCCTTTTGCAATAACTTTGATAACTTCATGGCAAATGGCAAGTCTAATCCAAACTCAACTAGCTTGTCCCCAAGTGTGAAAATTTCAGCAGGTGTACCCTCAGCAAATTTCTTACCGTCATTCATAAAGAGAACACGGTCTGCAAGCATAGCTTCTTCTAAATCATGCGTAATAGATAGTACCGTTAATCCTGTTTCAGCACGTAAAGTTTGAACTGTTTGTAGTACCTCAATACGGCCTTGTGGATCTAGCATAGAAGTAGCTTCATCAAGAATAAGGAGCTTAGGTTTCAACGCGAGTGCGCCTGCAATAGCAACGCGCTGCTTTTGCCCACCCGATAAATGATGTGGTTCATGATCTAAAAAGTTGTTCATTTTTACTTGGTCGAGTGCTGCATGGACACGTTCAACCATCTCTTCAAACGGTACTCCGTTATTTTCAAGAGCAAAAGCAACATCATCCTGCACTGTCGCTCCAACAAATTGATTGTCTGGATTTTGAAAAACCATGCCCATTTGTGAACGGCTTTCCCACAGGTTTTCTTCACTCAACGGTTGTCGTAAAATACGGACATCTCCTTGTTGTGGATAAAGCAAACCATTCATAAGCTTTGCAATAGTGGATTTACCGGAACCGTTATGGCCAACAATGGCAATCCATTCCCCTTCCTGTACCGCAAAGCTTACATTTTCAACAGCATTGCGACTTTCTTTTTCTTCTGGTGTATATGAAAATGTCACATTATTTAATGATAAAATTTCTGGCATTTCTAGAACTCCTCTCTACATGCTCAGCTCTACTAACTAACTTACACTTTTTTATGTATGAATTCTACTACAATCATTATGTCGATAAAAGAAAAGTGCTAAATCACTTTCCATTCTTTTGTCTGCCCCATTTAAGATACGTATAATTTAAAGGTTATCTTTTATAAATACATCATATACTGGAACGAGCCACCTTAATCGTCCCAGTGACTACCATTATAAAATCAGCCTATAAAAAAAAAGCACCACTAAATTGGCGCTAACTCTTACTTCCCTAAAAAATAAAAAAGCGCGCACCTCATTCGATAGAAATGCGCTAGTCGTTACATTTTCAAGAAACACGGGTGCTCAAGCCCTTGTTCCCTCTGAATGAGGTGCGGAGAGCTAAACGAGACGCCACACAACAGTGTCCGCTCATCATAACGCTCAGCTTAATTATTTGTCGTATAAATCGTTTATAAAGAAAGAGGGTGGTGATTCCACCCTCTTCACCACTTGTTTTCTCTTATGATTAAACTAATTCAATCACAACAACAGGTGCACCGTCACCACGACGAGGACCTACTTTAAGAATACGAGTGTAACCACCTTGACGTTCTGCATAACGTGGTGCAACATCATCAAATAACTTTTGAAGTGCAAATGAAGTTGTTTCGTTACCTTCAGCATCAGTAGTTGTTACTAGTTCACGACGGATGAATGCAGCAGCTTGACGGCGTGCGTGTAAATCTCCGCGTTTACCTAAAGTAATCATTTTTTCAACAGCTTTACGTACTTCTTTAGCGCGAGCCTCAGTAGTTTCGATACGCTCGTTGATGATTAAATCAGTAGCTAAGTCACGTAACATCGCTTTACGTTGAGAACTTGTACGACCAAGTTTTCTGTAACCCATGGATGTTTCCCTCCTTTATAAAAAATTATCTGATCTTGTAAGTTTTGTTTAAATCGCTTAGTCTTCTTTGCGTAACCCTAAACCAAGCTCTTCTAACTTCGCTTTTACTTCTTCTAGTGACTTACGTCCAAGGTTACGAACTTTCATCATGTCGTCTTCTGACTTATTCGCAAGTTCTAGTACTGTATTAATACCAGCGCGTTTTAAGCAGTTATAAGAACGAACAGAAAGATCAAGTTCTTCGATAGTCATCTCTAAAACTTTTTCTTTTTGATCTTCTTCTTTTTCGACCATGATTTCAGCAGTTTGTGCCTCATCTGTCATGCCAACGAAGATGTTTAGATGCTCGGTTAAAATTTTTGCTCCGAGCGAAATCGCCTCTTTCGGACCGATGCTACCATCTGTCCACACATCAAGAGAAAGTTTATCGTAGTCAGAAGACTGACCTACACGAGTATTTTCCACTTGGAAATTGACGCGTGATACTGGAGTGTAAATAGAGTCGATCGGGATCACGCCGATAGGAAGATCCTCACGTTTGTTTTGATCAGCAGGAGTGTAACCACGGCCGCGTTGAGCGTACATACGCATACGTAAATGACCGTTTTTAGCGATTGTTGCAATATATAGATCCGGGTTTAAAATTTCTACATCACTGTCATGTGTAATGTCAGCAGCTGTAACTGTACCATCGCCTTTTACATCAATCTCAATAACTTTTTCTTCGTCAGAGTAGATTTTAAGAGCTAGTTTTTTCACGTTCAAAATAATTGAAGCTACATCCTCTACAACGCCTTCTACAGTTGAGAATTCGTGAAGAACACCGTCAATTTGAATTGAAGTGACAGCAGCTCCTGGTAATGAAGACAGAAGGATACGACGTAAAGAATTACCCAAAGTGTTTCCATATCCGCGTTCAAGCGGTTCTACAACAAACTTTCCATATTTGGAATCTTCGCTGATCTCCACCGTTTCAATCTTTGGTTTTTCAATTTCGATCATTTTATTTACCCTCCTTCAAAACATCGAATGTATAGGTTCTTTCCATCATAGATTCGATCGTCAATGACGTATCGTTTATTATCTGCACAAGACAGTCTGTACAAAAAATGATGTTCTCATACAATATGAGACGCACCCATTACACGCGACGACGTTTTGGCGGACGGCAACCATTATGAGGAACTGGAGTAACGTCTTTAATAGCAGTTACATCTAAACCAGCAGCTTGAAGTGCACGAATTGCAGCTTCACGACCTGCACCAGGACCTTTAACAGTTACTTCCAACGTTTTCAGACCATGTTCAAGGGATGCTTTAGCAGCAGTTTCTGCAGCCATTTGAGCAGCGAAAGGTGTAGATTTACGTGAACCACGGAAACCAAGAGCACCAGCACTTGACCAAGATACAGCGTTACCTTGCATATCTGTAATCGTTACGATTGTATTGTTAAATGTAGAACGAATGTGTGCGATACCAGATTCGATATTCTTTTTCACACGACGTTTACGAGTTTGTTGTTTACGAGCCATGTTAAGAAGGAACCTCCTTTACTTATTATTTTTTCTTGTTCGCTACAGTTTTACGAGGACCTTTACGCGTACGCGCATTGTTCTTCGTATTTTGACCACGAACAGGTAAACCACGACGGTGACGGATACCACGGAATGAACCGATTTCCATCAGACGTTTGATATTTAATGAAGTTTCGCGACGTAAGTCACCTTCAAGTTTGTAAGAGTCTAATTGTTCACGGATTTTGTTTAACTCATCTTCAGTTAAGTCGCGTACGCGTGTATCTTCTGAAATACCTGCGTCAGCTAATACTTTCTGAGCTGTAGTTTTACCAATACCGTAAATGTAAGTTAATGAAATTACCACGCGTTTGTCGCGAGGAATGTCAACACCAGCAATACGTGCCATGTACGTTGTGCACCTCCTTTAGAATTAACCTTGTTTTTGTTTGTGTTTAGGATTTTCACAGATTACCATTACTTTACCGCGTCGGCGAATTACTTTACATTTTTCGCAGATCGGTTTCACAGATGGTCTCACTTTCATCTAACCTAACCTCCTTAGTAGTCCGGAGCGCAAAAGATTATTTAAAACGGTATGTGATACGACCGCGAGTTAAATCATAAGGAGATAACTCGATAGTAACCTTATCTCCAGGTAGAATGCGGATAAAGTGCATACGAATCTTACCAGAAACGTGTGCTAGAATCACATGTCCATTTTCTAATTCTACCTTAAACATCGCGTTTGGCAAAGTCTCAACAACTGTCCCTTCGACTTCAATTACATCATCTTTCGCCATCTACTCTGTCTCCTCTCTATATGCAAATTAAAGTTCTCATCGTTACATCAAACGGATATCTGCTGCAACTATAGAAGCAACCTCGTTTCAACATATGTTTGGATTGTATGAGAGATGTTTGAAAGACGCTCGTCTGGTTTCGCTTCACACAATCCACGGAATATACAGAACCATTAAGGGCACTGAACCTCCCATGTTTACACGAATACCGGAATGTCTTTGATGAGATATTCATACCCGTTACACAGATGCTTCCACGAAACCCATTATACTCTTTCAAAAGTCATGTTGCACTTTTTAAAAGAAATATATACCGGGCACAATATGCTTTTGCAACTCTCAAAAAAAATTATGTTTCGTTGTTGCTCCCGCATGCCTCCCGCGGAAGCAGTATTCTGCGCCCGGAGCCGGGTATCAGCTGCGGCTGCCCTGTAAAAGAGCATCAAGATCAGCAAACACTTTGTTAATATCTTGCTGTCCATCTATATTTGTTAACACACCTTTTACTTCATAGTAGTTCAGTAATGGTTGTGCTTGTTTCATATTTACTTCCAGACGGTTTGCAACCGTTTCAGGATTATCATCCGCACGTGTGTAAAGCTCGCCACCATCTTTATCACATTTACCTTCCTCAGCTGGAGGATTGAAAATTAAATGATAAGATGTTCCACAAGTTTTACAAATACGACGACCTGATAGACGAGCAACTAACTCATCTTTTTCAACTTGGATGTTAATTGTATGTTCAATAGCTTTACCAAGATCAGCAAGGATGCTGTCTAAAGCTTCAGCTTGAGGAACAGTACGTGGGAATCCATCTAATAAGAAGCCCTTTTCACAATCATGTTTAGCAAGTCGCTCGCGAACAATACCAATCGTTACTTCATCAGGTACTAGAGCACCTTGATCAATGAACGATTTAGCTTGCAAGCCTAGTTCTGTACCATCTTTCATAGCAGCACGGAACATATCGCCTGTAGAAATATGAGGAATCGCGTACTTCTCAACGATTTTATCTGCTTGAGTACCTTTACCAGCACCTGGCAGACCCATTAAAACGATATTCATACGGAAATATTCCTCCCACAAAAGGTTTGCTGATTTCAGGAAACGATGAAACGTTCCCTAAAAACCAACATTATTTCATAAAGCCTTTGTAGTGACGTTTAACAAGTTGAGATTCTAGCTGTTTCATCGTTTCGAGCGCAACGCCGACTACGATAATTATACTAGTACCACCGATCTGCACTGTGGCAGGTAGATTCATAAAGTTTATGATTATAATCGGCATTACTGATATAACAGTTAAGAAAATCGCACCGACAAATGTCAGACGATATAACACGCTTGTTAAATACGTTTGAGTACTTTCACCAGGACGAATACCTGGAATGTAAGCACCTTGCTTTTTCAAGTTATCTGCCACATTTTCTGGATTCACTTGTATGAATGCATAGAAATATGTGAAAGCGATGATTAAGAGAACGTAAACAATCATTCCAACAGGTTTTGTATAATCAAACGTGTTCGAAATAAATGTTGCTACGCCACCTTCACCCAAGAACGGAACTAACGTACGAGGTGTCATCAGAAACGCTGATGCAAAAATTACCGGAATAACCCCTGCAGCATTTACTTTTAACGGTAAATGCGTTTGTTGAGAACCTGTTTGTTGATTGCGTCCAGTAACTCGTTTTGCATATTGAATTGGAATTTTACGTAGTGCTTGTTGCACATAGATAACTCCAACAACAACAGCAAGCAAAACTAAAGCAAGTAAACCAAGAATCACTAGATTGATAAATAACTTATCCCCAGCGCCCTCGATTTGCTGTGCATAGATTTGGTTAATGCCAGTCGGTAATGCCGCAACGATACCTGCGAAAATTACAACTGAAATACCATTCCCAACACCATGCGCAGTAATTTGATCAGCAAGCCATACTAGGAATGCTGTACCCGCAGTTAATACAATTGAAATCGTAACATATGTTAAAATTCCTTCTTCTTTAATCAAAGATCCGCCATACATTCTATTAAAACCAAATGCCATTGCGAATGATTGGATAAAGGCAAGAATCATTGTAAAGTAACGAGTAAATTGTGCAAGTTTACGTCTTCCGACTTCACCTTGCTTTGCCCACTCAGCAAATTTCGGTACTACGTCCATTTGCAATAACTGAACAATAATTGAAGCAGTGATGTAAGGCATAATCCCCATCGCGAAGATTGAGAAGTTCTTTAAAGCACCACCGCCAAAAGTATTCAGGAAACCAACGAGGTTAAACTCATCAGTTGCCTTTAATACATTTGCGTCAACGTTTGGTACTGGTACGAATGTACCAATACGGAAAACGATTAACATTAAAAGAGTAAAAATGATTTTATTTCGTATATCTCGAACACGCATAAAGTTAGAGATCGTCTGAAACATTAAATCACCTCAGTAGTTCCGCCGGCATTTTCAATTGCTTCTTTAGCCGAAGCTGAGAATTTATGAGCTTTTACTGTAAGCTTTTTGTTAAGAGTTCCGTTTCCAAGAACTTTAATTCCAGCTTTTTCATTGCTCACTAAACCTGTTTCAAGTAATAATGCAGTTGTTACTTCTGCACCATCTTCAAAACGGTTTAATGTGTCAAGATTAACGATCGCGTACTCTTTACGGTTAATGTTAGTAAAGCCGCGTTTCGGTAAACGACGGAATAAAGGGTTTTGACCACCTTCGAATCCTGGGCGTACACCGCCGCCAGAACGAGAGTTTTGACCTTTATGACCTCTACCTGCAGTTTTACCGTTACCAGAACCGATACCGCGACCTACGCGGTTACGTACTTTACGGGAACCTTCTGCTGGTTTTAACTCATGAAGTTTCATATTGGATGGCACCTCCTTGTTCGTTAATTAAAAATTAGTTTTCTTTTACAGTAACTAAGTGAGCTACTACATCAATCATACCGCGAGTAGCTGCATTATCAGCTTTCTCAACAGTTTGGTTTAATTTACGTAAACCTAGTGCTTCAATAGTTTTGCGTTGTGCTGGTTTAGTACCAATCACAGATTTTGTAAGGGTGATTTCTAATTTGTTAGCCATTATCTTTCCCCCCTTATCCTAATATTTCTTCCACTGATTTACCACGTAATTTAGCTACGTCCTCTACGCGTTTTAATTCAGTTAAACCTTGAATAGTTGCACGCACCATATTGATTGGTGTGTTAGTTCCAAGAGATTTTGAAAGAATATCAGTAATACCAGCAAGTTCTAGTACGGCACGTACTGGACCACCAGCGATAACCCCTGTACCAGGAGCAGCAGGTTTAATTAGGATTTCTCCTGCACCAAAGCGACCTTGCACTAAGTGTGGAGTTGTTCCACCTACGCGTGGCACTTCGATTAAGTTTTTCTTCGCATCTTCAACAGCTTTACGGATAGCATCTGGCACCTCTTGAGCTTTACCAGTACCGAATCCAACGTGACCGTTTTTATCGCCAACAACAACTAATGCTGTGAAGCGGAAGCGACGTCCACCTTTAACAACTTTAGCAACACGGTTAATAGTAACTACGCGTTCTTCAAGTTCTCCAAGTTTGTTTGCGTCAATTCGACTCATGAAATGTGTCCCTCCTTTTTATTAAAATTCTAAACCGTTCTCACGTGCAGCTTCAGCTAAAGCTTTTACACGTCCATGATATAAGTAACCACCACGGTCAAATACTACAGCAGTAATATTTTTTTCCGTAGCGCGTTTTGCGATTGTTTCACCGACTTTAGTTGCAGCATCAACATTGCTACCAGCAGCTTCAAAACCATTTTCTTGAGAAGATGCGCTAACAATTGTTACGCCTGCTACGTCATCGATAAGTTGAGCGTAGATGTTCTTGTTTGAGCGGAATACGTTTAAGCGTGGACGCTCAGCAGTACCCGAAATCTTAGAACGTACGCGCGCATGACGTTTTTTACGAACCTGATTTTTATCTTGTTTCGTAATCACAAGGGTCACTCCTTTCTAATGCTTAGGCAGCATTATTTACCTGTTTTACCTTCTTTACGACGAACATATTCGCCTTCATAACGGATACCTTTACCTTTGTAAGGCTCTGGTGGACGCACGTCACGGATGTTAGATGCAAGAGCACCAACACGTTCTTTGCTAATACCTTTAACGATGATCTTAGTGTTTGAAGGAACTTCAACTTCTAAACCATCTTCAGGTGTGAACTCAACTGGATGTGAATAACCTACGTTAAGAACAAGTTTTTTACCTTGTAATTGCGCACGGTAACCGACACCGATTAGTTCTAATGATTTTTCGAAACCTGCAGAAACACCAGTAATCATGTTCGCTAATAGCGCACGTGTTGTACCGTGGTTTGTGCGGTGTTCTTTTGAGTCAGAAGGACGAGATACAGAAATCACGTTACCTTCTTGCTCAATTTTCATATCTTGGTGGAAAGAACGAACAAGTTCGCCTTTAGGACCTTTAACGGTAACTGTGTTGTCAGCTGCAACAGTAACAGTTACGTTAGCTGGTACCTCGATAATTTTTTTACCTACACGAGACATTTAGTTGCACCTCCATTCATTTATTGCTAATTACCAAACGTATGCTAGAACTTCGCCGCCAACTTGTTTAGCGCGAGCTTCTTTATCTGTTAATAAACCTTGTGAAGTTGACACTAAAGCGATACCAAGACCGTTCAGTACTTTAGGCACTTCATTTGTTTTAGCATATACTCGTAGACCAGGTTTAGAAATACGTTTTAAGCCAGTGATAACGCGTTCGTTATCTTTACCGTATTTTAAGAAGATACGGATAATACCTTGCTTGTTGTCTTCCACGTATTCTACGTCACGTACGAAACCTTCACGCTTTAAAATTTCAGCGATTTCTTTTTTCACGTTGGAAGCTGGTACTTCTAACTTCTCGTGACGAACCATGTTCGCATTACGAATGCGAGTAAGCATATCTGCAATCGGATCAGTCATTGTCATTACATTTACCTCCTTCCCAAATTAGGGGATTACCAGCTGGCTTTTTTCACGCCAGGAATTTGTCCCTTATATGCAAGTTCTCGGAAACAAATACGGCAAAGTTTAAATTTACGATATACAGAGTGTGGACGGCCACAGCGTTCACAACGTGTATATTCTTGCACTTTAAACTTTTGCTTACGTTGTTGTTTAACGATCATAGATTTTTTAGCCACGTTTTCGCCCTCCTTGTTTAATTACTTTTGGAACGGCATACCGAATTGTGTCAATAACTCGCGAGCTTCTTCATCAGAATTCGCTGTCGTTACGATCACGATGTCCATACCGCGTACTTTTGAAACTTTATCGTAATCGATTTCTGGGAAAATTAATTGCTCTTTAACACCTAAAGTGTAGTTACCGCGACCGTCGAATGCTTTTTTAGAAACACCACGGAAGTCACGTACACGAGGTAGTGAAATTGAGATTAATTTGTCCAAGAATTCATACATACGCTCACCGCGTAATGTAACTTTAGCACCGATAGGCATACCTTCACGTAGACGGAAACCTGCGATCGATTTTTTCGCTTTAGTTACAACTGGTTTTTGACCAGTGATAATTGTTAATTCTTCTACAGCTGCATCTAATGCTTTTGAGTTTTGAACTGCATCACCAACACCCATGTTGATAACGATTTTGTCAACTTTCGGCAATTGCATAACTGATTTATATCCAAACTTGCTCATAAGAGCAGTTGAAACTTCATTTAAATATTTTTCTTTTAGGCGGCTCATTTGTGTACCTCCCTTCTTTTTATAGAAATTAGTCGATTACTGCACCTGATTTTTTTGCAACACGAACTTTTTTACCGTTTTCGATTTTATAACCTACACGAGTCGGCTCGCCAGATTTAGGATCGATAAGCATTACGTTCGAAACGTGAATTGCAGCCTCTTGGCTTACAATTCCACCTTGTGGATTCAATTGGTTAGGTTTTACGTGTTTTTTCACGATGTTCACACCTTCAACAAGAACGCGATCTTGTTTAGGGAAAGAAGCAAGGATAACGCCTTCTTTGCCTTTGTCCTTACCAGTGATTACCTTAACCTTGTCACCTTTTTTTACATGCATGCTGTCGCACCTCCTTGATTGGCACTATCATGAAATTAAAGAACTTCTGGAGCTAGAGAAACGATTTTCATGAAGTTGCTGTCACGTAATTCACGTGCAACAGGTCCGAAAATACGAGTTCCGCGTGGTGATTTATCATCACGAATAATTACACAAGCATTTTCATCAAATTTGATGTACGTACCATCTTTACGACGTGCGCCTGATTTTGTACGAACGATAACAGCTTTAACAACGTCACCCTTCTTAACAACGCCACCTGGTGTTGCTTTCTTAACTGTACAAACAACGATATCACCGATGTTAGCAGTTTTACGGCCAGAGCCACCAAGGACTTTAATTGTAAGAACTTCACGTGCACCTGAGTTGTCAGCAACTTTCATACGACTTTCTTGTTGGATCACTTAGGTTACCTCCCTTCGGAAATTGGTTGTTCCGAAATAGTTATTAAATAATAACCGCTTTTTCTACAACTTCAACTAGACGGAAACGTTTAGTAGCTGATAGCGGGCGAGTTTCCATGATACGTACGATATCACCGATTTTCGCTGTGTTTAATTCATCATGAGCCTTAAACTTTTTAGAGTATTTTACACGTTTACCATAAAGCTTGTGCTTTTTATGAGTTTCAACTAAAACAGAAATTGTTTTATCCATTTTATCTGAAACAACGCGGCCCGTGTAAACTTTGCGTTGATTACGCTCAGTCATACTTGAAAACCTCCTTTATCAGTTATTTGCACTGATTTCTCTTTCACGAATAACAGTTTTCATACGCGCGATTGCTTTACGCACTTCACGAATACGAGCTGTGTTTTCTAATTGACCAGTCGCCAATTGGAAGCGAAGGTTGAAAAGCTCTTCTTTCAGTGATTTCACTTTTAATTCTAATTCAGAAGTGGCAAGGTCACGGATTTCATTAGCTTTCATTAGATTCACCACCAGTTTCTTGACGTTTTACGATCTTACATTTAACAGGAAGCTTATG
Organism: Lysinibacillus sp. EB106-09-02-XG168; assembly: GCF_058791475.1. Lineage (NCBI taxonomy): Bacteria > Bacillati > Bacillota > Bacilli > Caryophanales > Bacillaceae > Lysinibacillus > Lysinibacillus sp. EB106-09-02-XG168. The sequence continues at coordinate 4,642,980 of NZ_JBYTDN010000003.1, forward strand.
TGATGCTAAACGAAGTGCTTCACGTGCGATCTCTTCAGATACACCAGCGATTTCGAACATTACTTTTCCTGGTTTTACTACTGCAACCCAACCTTCAGGAGAACCTTTACCAGAACCCATGCGGACTTCTAGAGGTTTTTTAGTGTAAGGTTTGTGTGGGAAGATTTTAATCCAAACTTTACCGCCACGTTTCATGTAACGAGTCATCGCGATACGTGCAGATTCGATTTGACGGTTAGTAATCCAGCTAGCTGTTTGAGCTTGTAAGCCCCATTCGCCGAAAGATACTTCTTTACCGCCTTTCGCTTCGCCACGCATGTTTCCGCGGTGTTCACGACGGTATTTTACGCGTTTAGGCAATAACATATTATTTGCCTCCTTCCACAGATTTCTTCGTAGGAAGAACTTCACCACGGTAGATCCATACTTTAACGCCTAATTTACCGTAAGTAGTGTCAGCTTCTGCGTGTGCATAGTCGATGTCAGCACGTAGAGTATGAAGTGGAACAGTTCCTTCACTATAGTGTTCAGCACGCGCGATATCAGCGCCACCTAAACGACCAGATACTTGTGTTTTAATTCCTTTTGCACCAGCGCGGATTGTGCGTTGGATCGCTTGCTTTTGCGCACGACGGAATGATACACGGTTTTCTAATTGACGAGCGATGTTTTCAGCTACTAGACGAGCGTCAAGATCAGCACGTTTGATTTCGATAATGTTGATGTGTACACGTTTACCAGTTAAATCGCTAAGGTATTTACGAAGATTCTCAACTTCAGAACCACCTTTACCGATTACCATACCTGGTTTCGCAGTGTGAATTGTAATGTTTACACGGTTTGCAGCGCGTTCGATTTCTACTTTAGAAACAGAAGCGTCTTTAAGAGCCGTTTCAATATATTTACGCACTTTGATGTCTTCATGAAGTAGAGTTGCATAGTCTTTTTCAGCGTACCATTTTGACTCCCAGTCACGAATAATACCAACGCGTAGTCCTATTGGATGTACTTTTTGACCCACGGATTAACCCTCCTTCTTCTCAGATACCACTAGAGTAATGTGGCTTGTGCGTTTGTTAATTGCGCTTGCACGTCCTTGTGCACGTGGACGGAAACGTTTTAATGTTGGACCTTCATCAACGAATACTTCAGAAACTACTAAAGAGTTGATGTCAAGATCGTAGTTATGCTCAGCGTTAGCAACTGCAGATTTTAATACTTTTTCAACGACTGGAGACGCCGCTTTTGGAGTATGACGTAAAATTGCAACTGCCTCACCAACTTGCTTGCCTCGGATTAAGTCTACAACTAGACGGACTTTACGAGGAGCAATGCGAACAGTACGAGCGATAGCTTTAGCTTGTGTCATTAGGATTTACCTCCTCTCAAAATTAGCGTCTTGTTTTCTTGTCGTCTGCACCGTGACCTTTGTAAGCACGTGTTGGTGCGAATTCACCAAGTTTGTGGCCTACCATATCTTCTGTTACGTATACAGGAACGTGTTTACGTCCATCATAAACAGCAATCGTTAAACCGATGAAAGTCGGGAAAATTGTAGAACGGCGAGACCAAGTTTTGATAACTTGTTTTTTCTCAGAAGCCTCTTGCGCTTCCACTTTTTTCATTAAGTGGTCATCAACAAAAGGTCCTTTTTTCAAGCTGCGACCCATGTAGGAACCTCCCTCCGTGATTCCACCACGGCTCTCACATAGAACCGTAGTTTAACCACATTATTTTTTACGACTACGGATGATGAATTTATCCGATTTATTTTTCTTCTTGCGAGTTTTGTAACCAAGTGCTGGTTTACCCCAAGGAGTCATTGGTGATTTACGTCCGATTGGAGAACGTCCTTCACCACCGCCGTGTGGGTGATCGTTAGGGTTCATTACAGAACCACGAACTGTTGGGCGTTTACCTAACCAACGGCTACGACCTGCTTTACCGATGTGTACTAGTTCGTGTTGTTCGTTACCAACTTGACCGATTGTAGCGCGGCAAGTAGCTAACACTAAACGAACTTCACCAGATTGTAGACGAACGATTACGTATTTGTCTTCACGACCAAGTACTTGTGCAGAAGTACCAGCAGAACGTACTAATTGTCCACCTTTACCAGGTTTTAACTCGATGTTATGGATTGTTGTACCCATAGGAATGTTTGCTAATGGTAATGTGTTACCTACTTTAATATCAGCATCTGGACCAGATACGATTGTTTGACCAACCTCTAGACCTTTAGGTGCTAAGATGTAAGCTTTTGCTCCATCAGCGTAGTTGATTAATGCGATATTCGCAGAACGGTTTGGATCATATTCAATAGTAGCAACTTTAGCCGGAATGCCATCTTTTACACGTTTGAAATCGATAACACGGTATTGCTTCTTATGTCCACCGCCATGATGACGAACAGTGATTTTACCTTGGTTGTTACGACCAGCTTTGCGTTTAGTTGGTTCAAGCAATGATTTCTCAGGCTTGTTAGTTGTAATTTCCGCAAAGTCTAAAGACGTCATATTACGACGACCATTAGAGGTAGGTTTATACTTTTTAATCGCCATTGTGTTTCCCTCCTTCTTGATTGTTCAAATCATAAATCCATAAAGGATTACATTTCGAATAATTCGATTTCTTTGCTATCAGCAGTTAATTTAACAATCGCTTTACGACGTTTGTTAGTGTAACCACCGTAACGGCCAACGCGTTTGAATTTACCTTTGTAGTTAAGAACGTTTACTTTCTCAACTTTTACACCAAAGATTTCTTCTACAGCGTCTTTTACTTGAGTTTTGTTAGCGCGAGTGTCTACTTCGAAAGTATACTTTTTCTCTGCCATAAGTTCTGAAGAACGCTCAGTAATGACCGGACGTTTTAAAATATCACGTGCTTCCATTATCCAAGCACCTCCTCAACTTTTTCTACTGCAGACTTAGTGAACACAACTTTATCGTGACCTAATAGATCAAGAACGTTGATTCCGTTTGCAGTTAAAACTGTTACACCAGGGATGTTACGAGCAGATAATGCTACGTTTTCATCTAGGTCAGCAGTTACGAATAAAGATTTTTTCTCTAAAGAAAGATCTTTAAGGATTTTTGTGAATTCTTTTGTTTTTGGTGCTGCTAGTGAAAGAGCATCAAGAACTAAGAAGTTCTGTTCTACTACTTTAGCTGATAAAGCAGATTTAAGAGCTAAGCGACGAACTTTTTTCGGTAATTTGTAAGAATAGCTACGTGGAGTTGGGCCGAATACGACACCACCACCGCGCCATTGTGGAGAACGGATAGAACCTTGACGAGCACGACCAGTTCCTTTTTGACGCCATGGTTTACGACCACCACCAGCAACTTCAGAACGGTTTTTAACCTTGTGATTACCTTGACGTAGAGAAGCACGTTGTGCAACTACAGCGTCGAATAATACTGCTTCATTTGGCTCGATTCCGAAGATCGCATCGTTTAATTCGATTTCACCAACTGAAGCACCTGTTTGACTAAGTACAGATACTTTTGTCATTCCTGTTTCCTCCTTTCCTTAGGTGATTACTTAGCTTTAATTGCAGTTTTAACTGTAACTAGAGCTTTTTTAGAACCAGGAACATTACCTTTAACAAGTAGTAAGTTACGTTCCGCATCAACTTTCACGATTTCTAAGTTTTGGATTGTAACTACAGTGCCACCCATTTGACCAGGTAATTTCTTTTGTTTGAATACGCGGTTCGGAGCAACTGGACCCATTGAACCAGGACGACGGTGGTAACGAGAACCGTGGGCCATAGGACCACGAGATTGACCATGGCGTTTAATTACACCTTGGAAACCTTTACCTTTAGTAACACCTGTTACATCAATTACATCGCCTTCTGCGAAAATTTCTACTTTGACTTCTTGACCAACTTCGTATTCTTCAACGTTCACGTTGCGGAATTCACGAATGAAGCGCTTAGGAGCAGTGTTCGCTTTTGCTACGTGACCTTGTTCTGGTTTGTTAGAAAGCTTAACGCGCTTGTCTTCGAAACCAACTTGGATAGCTTCGTAGCCATCTGTATCAGCAGTTTTCTTTTGAAGAACTACGTTTGGAGTAGCTTCGATAACTGTTACCGGGATTAAATCGCCGTTTTCAGCAAAAACTTGTGTCATACCAATTTTTCTACCTAAGATTCCTTTAGCCATTTGTCACACCTCCTGTAAGTTTTGAATAGTTATATTTTTACCATTAAAGTTTGATTTCGATATCAACGCCAGATGGTAAATCAAGTTTCATTAACGCGTCAACAGTTTGTGGTGTTGGGTTAACGATATCGATCAGACGTTTATGCGTACGCATTTCGAATTGTTCACGAGAATCTTTGTACTTGTGAACGGCACGAAGAATCGTGTACACAGACTTCTCAGTTGGAAGTGGAATCGGACCTGATACACTTGCACCTGAACGTTTTGCAGTTTCCACAATTTTCTCAGCAGACTGATCTAAAATACGGTGATCATACGCTTTTAAACGAATACGAATCTTTTGTTTTGCCATTATTTTCCCTCCTTCTCGCCTATTTTCTAGACATTCTCCACGAAAATTTTCCGTCACACCGCCATGGCAAAGCGGCCGGGTGTGTCGGCAACCTCTCGTTTCATCGCAGTCAAAGACCAACATTCAACATTATACCCAATAAAAAAAGAATAAGCAAGTCTTTTCGCTAAATTCTTTTAAATGTTGCTGATATTCTTACTACTAATATTTCTCGTTCCTCTAAACCGATTACTAGTATATAAAATTCTCATGCACTTTGCAACACATAAGGTTGTTATATCAACGTTTTCGAATATTTCAAACAATAACAGACTGCAAGAACAATTTTGTAAAGCACTAGTGAACTCAATTTGAAAATGATGTACTTAGTTATGACGCCATTAACAAACTATAATTTCATAAAGACAATAAAAAAGCAGCCTCTAATAGTTAGAAGCCACTCTTTCTATTACTTATAAGAAAAACACACATGCCACCCAGCCAAATATAATAAGTGGGATGTTTATAAAAATAAACGTTGGTATACATGTATCCCAAATGTGATTATGCTGTCCATCTACATTTAAACCTGCAGTTGGTCCAAGAGTAGAATCTGAAGCAGGAGAGCCTGCATCACCTAAAGCACCTGCTGTACCTATAAGACAGATAATCGCCAAAGGACTCATTCCTAACCCTTGTGCAAGAGGCACAAATAAGGTTGCAATAATAGGTACAGTCGCAAAGGAAGAACCAATCCCCATCGTCACTATTAAACCAATGACCAACATTATCAATATAGCTAGACTCTTATTGCCTTGAAGAATTGATAGCGAGCTTGCGATTAAGCTATCTACATGACCCGTGGCGTTAATAACAGATGCAAATCCATTTGCAGCGATCATCACGAAACCTATAAAGGCCATCATCTTCATTCCCTCAGAAAGAATCTCATCAGCCTCTTTCCATTTAAGTGCACCAGTAAAATACATCATCATAATTCCTGCAAAGGCGCCTACAATCATCGAATCAGTATAAATTTGTGCACATAGAGAAACAATTAAAGCCACAGTCGTAGAAAGAATAACGAACTTACTGACATGAACATTTAAAGATTCTGTATCAACATCTTTATTTTGATATTGTCTAGGTTTTCGATATACGATAAAGGCTAGACATAATCCAATTAACATCCCCAGAACGGGTATAGCCATTGCTACTGGTACATCACGTGAAGATGCCTCCATACCTGCCTTGGTAACTTGAGTAGAAACGATATCTTGGAAAATAGCTCCGAAGCCTGCAGGTACGAAACTATACGTTCCTATTAAACCAACAGCAATTAATGTAGCAATAATTCGTCGGTCAACCTCTAGTATATTTAAAACCTTCAAGATTGGAGGTATTAATAACGGGATAAAGGCTATATGAATTGGAATTAAGTTTTGTGAGAAAATAGACATCATAAAGATCAGTAGGAAAATTAAAACCTTAACTAACCCTTTTCGATTACTTGTACCATTTTTATTTAATATGTTTAAAATTCCTGCAATCATTAATTCAGGAATTCCTGTTTTAGAAATGGCAATAGCGAAACCACCAAGCAACCCATAACTTAAAGCTATCGTTGCGCCTGCTCCTAATCCTTCTGTAAATGATTGTACAGTTGCTTCAATCCCCATGCCGCTTGCTAGCCCCCCTGCGAAGGCTCCTAATACAAGAGAAAGAACAACATTGATACGGAGCAAGCTTAATATTAACATGACGGCCACTGCCACAATTACTGCGTTCATTTCAACACTTCACTTTCGTACACTAGATTACTAACACATTAAACTTTAATCGTCTAATACTCGAAAGTCAAGATATTTTTACCCCCTGGAAAAATCCCCTAATTTCAAACGACAAAAACAGTATGACCTTAACTAATCATACTGTTTTAAGAATTCTTCCTATTTATAACGATTCGCGAATGACTTTTTTATAATAGCCAACAGCAAGTACAGCGAAGATAGCATATAACGCTATATAGCAGCTCATAGCAATCCATAATGGTGCGGTTAACTCTGAGCCGAATAAAAACCACCCTGACTTAACAGCAAAGTAACTATGAAGCAGCCCTATTATTAATGGAACACCAAAATTAAAGGCTTGTTTCATATAAATACCTTTCATAATATCTTTTTCAGCGAAGCCAATTTTTCTTAATATCGTATAAGAACCTCGCTCCTCTTCAGCTTCAGACATTTGCTTAAAGTATAAAATACTACCCGTTGTCACTAAAAATGCTAACCCTAAAAATGCTGCGGTAAATATCGTAATTCCTAACTTTTCAATATTCCCCTTACGTGCTGCTTCATAGGATTGTATAAAGTTTTCGCCATCTGATTGCATATATAATTTCTCTGCTAGAGCTAAATCACTTTTATTCTTTAGATTTATAGTAGTTTGATTTTGCCACATATCAGGTACATCATGAACAGCTAACTTTTCAAACAGTGAATCCGGAACTACAAAAATTGGTCCCCCAGGCCCTGAAGTCACAGTACCACTTATAATACTTTCATGTTGAACATCTTTGACATGAAGCGTTTCTTCCTTAGTAACCTCTGGACCTCCAGGAGTGACAACTACATCACGATCCTTTTCAAGCGGAAACATCTCTGCCATATAACCACCGTAGTTTGTTAATATAACATCGTTATCCGAAACAGAAGCTTCAGGAACTATTTGTTGATAATCAGAAAGTGGAATTGTATAAATGATTCCTTCTGCACCATCAAGGGGATTATCTTTATTTTGCTGTTCTTTGGATAAAAGCTGTGAAAAGGAAGCTGAAACGCTCTGTAATCGGTAATCTATTTTGTCAAAAGCAATATGATTATCCTCTAGCTTCTTTAAAAATTCCTGGCTCCTATCTTCAAGTAAAACATAATCACCAGGTACTTGGCTATACGCCGACGCTTCTGATGAATAATACGATATATAAGCTAAAGTTGTAACGCCAAGCGAAACACCCGTTAAAACCGTAATAAGCGTTAAGGATTTCGCATTACTCTTCATACGATGCATAATCGGTGTTAACGCTAAGACATCACGAGCAGTTAAATGTCCATTTTTCTTAAGTCGAATTGAATTCATAATAAATGCTACAGAGAAACGGAAAACAAGGAATGTTCCGCCAATAGTAGTTGCTAAAATAATAGTCATATTAAGAACTAAATCACCATTAGAGTTAATATCGAAAAGCTTAGTTGATGCATAGTAGCCATATGCAATTAGCACAAGCCCTAAAAAACCAATAACCATTTGTAATGGGCTGAACCGTTTTACGCGCTCATCAGCTTGTTTGGAAGCGCTAAATAGTGATAGCAATGATACACGATAAATCATTAAAGCCATTTGCATAAGTACAATGACTAGTAGAATGGCAAACACTACAATTGACTTCTGTAATGCCTCTGTACTAAATGTCATTGTCACAAGTGCCTCTTTTTCGAGTACGCGCAGTAAAATCATTGCAAATAAGCGCGAGCTAAAGAACCCTGCAAGCATACCTAAAATGACCGCGCCTACAAATAATAGAATACTTTCTACCGCTAATAAACGTACGATAAGCCCCTTCGTCATCCCTATTAGCTGATACAAGCCTATCTCCTTACTACGACGCTTCATAAATAGATGATTTGCATATAGGACGAAGAATAAGACAATAAAGTACAACATATAGGTTGCTGCTTTAAAACCCGCTGTGGCCGTACCGCTCTTCTCTACTGTAGCGAGCACTTCAGCATTATTTTGTAAAGTCACAAAAGAAAAATATAAAGTAACACTAAAAATAAGTGCGAAAAAATATAAATAATAATGCTTCATATTTTTCTTCATACTGCGCAATACGAGTTTACTAAGACTCATAACCGTCACCGCCTAGCACACTTTGTGTATGCATGATTTCTTGGAAAAATGCCTGTCTCGTTTTATCTCCTTTATATAGCTCACTATAAATGAGTCCGTCCTTTAAAAATAAAACACGTGTACAAAAACTCGCTGCTACCGCATCATGCGTAACCATCATAATCGTTGCTTTTTTTGACTCATTAATACTTTGTAGATTTTTTAAAAGTGCAGTAGCTGATTTTGAATCAAGTGCGCCTGTAGGTTCATCAGCAAATACAAGTGATGGATTTGTAATAAGTGCACGGGCTGCCGATGTACGTTGCTTTTGACCACCTGATATTTCATTTGGATATTTATTTAAAATCTCTGCAATACCTAATAATTGTGTAAGCTCCTTTACACGACTCTCTGCAACAGCCTTTGGTAGCTTGCCAATAGCTAATGGTAGTAGAATATTTTCTTTCACCGTTAGTGTATCTAATAAATTATAATCTTGAAATATGAATCCCAATTGTTCACGACGGAAATTAGCTAACGCCTTCTCCTTCATACCACGTAAGTTTTGACCATTTATTTCAATAACACCTTCTGTAGCAAAGTCAATTGAACACAAAACATTTAAGAGTGTTGTCTTCCCAGAGCCTGAAGGTCCCATAATGCCAACAAATTCACCTTGATTTACTTCTACATCAATACCCTTTAACACCTCTTGGGCTGTTGATTTTTTACCATATACTTTTTTTACTTTACGACCAATTAAAACCGCCACTTGTAAACGCCCCTTTCTATAGTTCAAGTGTACCCTGTCTACGTCGCCAATTCGTGTGTTTTACATGACAATATAAAAAGGTAGGTGACAATTTCGTCATCTACCTGTTAGTTTGACATATTCATTTTGTAATGGAAAACGTAATGTAAATATCGAGCCTTCACCTACACTAGATTGGACAGTAATACGGACGCCAATTTTCTGCGCCACATTATGTGCTAAGTATAGACCCATACCTGTCGATTGCGCAGACTCTCTTCCGGCTGTTCCTGTATACGACTTATAAAAAATTCGCGGTAGATCCTCCTTACGGATACCAATACCTGCATCTTTTATATGTAATAGTGTTGCTCCAGTAGCATCTACTTCTGTAAATATTATTACCTCTGAATTTGCAGGACTATATTTAATCGCATTGGATAGAATTTGTCTGATGATAAAGGCTAGCCATTTAGCATCCGTCGTCACTGTATCTGTTAACTCTTCCACATCAAAACCAATACCTTTTTCAATACACCATGCCTGCATAGCTCTTATTTCTTTATAGACAACCGTTCTTAGCTCAATTTCCATCATATAATTATCTTTTTCAATTGAAGCTAACCGTGTTTGATGTAGCTGCTGATCAACCAATAAATGCAGCCTTAGCCATTCTGTCTCTAATTTACGACGTAATGTCAAATCTTCTACATGTTCCAGCATCAAATTAACCGCAGTTAAAGGTGCCTTTACTTCATGAACCCATGCTAGTAGTTCATCCGAATATTCCTGCAGCTGTACCTTTGCTTGATTTAACTCTGTGTTCTTACCGTAGAGAACTTCTTCAATTTTAGTAAAGGATGCTGTTTGAAAAGGCGATAACACTAAATTTTTGCTATGCACGTCATCAAATTGGTTTTCAACATTTCCTAGGAAAATTTTTAGCCGCCCGACTTCTACTACGTATCGCCAAAAAAGAAAGAACAAAAAGCTACTAAGCATGCTAATGTTAGTATACAATATTGATGTCCCCACTAATCCAACGTCTAAAGAAAATAAAACATTGATCATAACGATGATAAAAACAAAAAAGACTATCCATGCGAGGCGTTCTCTTAAAAATAAAATGAGCATTGTCCATCACGTCCCTTGTGTTAAAGCCATATAACCAAGTCCCTTTTTAGTTAAAATCACTTCTTGTAAACCTATCTCCTCAAGCTTAGTACGTAATCGATTAACATTTACCGATAATGTATTATCATTGACAAAGCGTTCATCATCCCATAACTTTCTCATTAAATCATCTCTAGAAACAATTTGATCGACCTTCTCCACTAATACACGTAAAATGAAGAGCTCATTTTTAGTTAATGAGGCAAGCTTCCCCTCATACATAATTTCACTGCGCGCATAGTCAATAACTGCACCATTAAACCGTGTGACATCCATTGATTCTTCTATATAATCATATGTACGACGTAAAACGGCTTGTACCTTTGCAAGTAATACCTCCATATGGAACGGCTTTTGTACAAAGTCATCTGCACCCATTTGCATTGCCATAACCATATCCATTGGATGGTCTCGTGAAGATAGAAAGAGAATTGGCACCTTTGAGATATGACGTATTTCACGACACCAATGAAAGCCATCATAGGCAGGTAGCTGAATGTCTATCAATACAAGCTGTGGTTTTTCTTCAATAAAATCATCCATTACTTTTTGGAAATCTTTAGCACCTACAACTTGAAGCGACCACTGTGCAAAACGTGTCTGAATCATTTCGAAAATAGATGGATCGTCTTCTATCAACAGTATTTTCATCTCCATTTGCAAATTCCCCTCCCATGAAATGTTTATTATGTATATTAAAAGGAATACAATTCTACAGTCTATATGCTGCATTTGATTTTATCCCCAGCAATTTTGTAGATAAAAGATTTTATCTTCACTTTATCGTGTTGAAATTCTTATGTTCTTTGGTATTTCAGTTAGTATGTATACATAAAATAATCTAATTCAAGTGAAATTATTAAATGTTTTTAACTTATTTTAACATAAAAAACCAATCTGTAAGCGTCCCTACAGATTGGTTTTGAAAATAAGCTAAATGCTTAAATTATTTTTGGATAGAAGCAACTACGCCAGCGCCTACAGTACGGCCACCCTCACGGATAGAGAATTTAGTACCTTCTTCTAGAGCGATTGGAGCGATAAGTTCTACTGTCATTTCGATGTTATCGCCAGGCATTACCATTTCAACGCCTTCTGGTAAGTTACAGATACCTGTTACGTCAGTTGTACGGAAGTAGAACTGAGGACGGTAGTTAGTGAAGAATGGAGTATGACGGCCACCCTCTTCTTTTGATAAAACATAAACTTCAGCTTTGAAGCTTGTGTGTGGAGTGATTGAACCTGGTTTAGATAATACTTGACCACGTTGGATATCTTCACGAGCTACACCACGAAGTAAAGCACCGATGTTGTCACCAGCTTCAGCATAGTCTAATAATTTACGGAACATTTCTACACCAGTTACAGTTGTAGATTTTGCTTCTTCAGTGATACCTACGATTTCAACTACGTCACCAACTTTAACTTGACCACGTTCAACACGGCCAGTTGCAACTGTACCACGACCAGTGATTGAGAATACGTCCTCTACTGGCATCATGAATGGTTTGTCAGTTTGACGTTCTGGAGTTGGGATGTAAGAATCTACAGCGTCCATTAATTCAACGATTTTTTCTTCCCATTCTGCTTCGCCTTCAAGAGCTTTAAGAGCAGAACCTTTGATTACTGGAAGATCGTCACCTGGGAAGTCATATTCAGATAGTAGGTCACGGATTTCCATTTCTACTAATTCTAATAATTCTTCGTCGTCTACCATATCACATTTGTTCATGAATACTACTAAGTATGGAACACCTACTTGACGAGATAAAAGGATGTGTTCACGAGTTTGTGGCATTGGGCCATCAGCAGCAGATACTACTAAGATACCGCCGTCCATTTGTGCAGCACCAGTGATCATGTTTTTAACATAGTCAGCGTGTCCTGGGCAGTCAACGTGCGCATAGTGACGAGTATCAGTTTCATATTCTACGTGAGAAGTATTGATTGTGATACCACGTTCTTTTTCTTCTGGAGCGTTATCGATATCAGCGTATGATTTAGCTTCCCCACCCATTTTTTTAGAAAGAACTGTTGCGATAGCAGCAGTTAAAGTTGTTTTACCATGGTCAACGTGTCCGATTGTACCAATGTTAGCATGCGTTTTTGAACGGTCGAATTTTTCTTTAGCCATTAGAGATTGCCTCCTCAAAATTATATGTTTATATTTTTTAAAAATTTATAGAATGATTGCTGATGATGAACGGGCCCATCCACCATCCCACAATCATAGCTTACAAATTAGTTATACTTTATACAAGATGAAAATTCAATTATTCACCTTTATTTTTTTTAACGATTTCAGCAGCGATCGATTTAGGTACTTCTTCATAATGATCGAATGTCATTGAGAATACACCACGACCTTGTGTTGCTGAACGAAGAGTTGTTGCATATCCAAACATTTCCGATAAAGGAACCATTGCACGAACAACTTGTGAGTTACCGCGAGCTTCCATACCCTCAACGCGTCCGCGACGAGAAGTAATGTTACCCATGATATCACCAAGGTATTCTTCTGGAATTACAACTTCTACTTTCATCATTGGTTCTAAGATAACTGCGTCACATTGTTTAGCAGCTTCTTTAAGCGCCATAGATGCAGCAATTTTGAACGCCATCTCATTCGAGTCAACGTCATGGTAAGAACCGAATACTAATTTCGCTTTAATGTCGATAAGTGGGTAACCAGCTACTACACCGCGCTCAAGAGAGTCACGAAGACCAGCTTCTACAGCAGGAATGTATTCACGTGGTACTACACCACCAACGATAGCGTTTTCGAATTCGAAGCCTTTACCTTCTTCATTTGGAGAGAACTCAATCGTTACGTCACCATATTGTCCACGACCACCAGATTGGCGAGTGAATTTACCTTGAACTTTTGCAGAGCTACGGAATGTTTCACGGTAAGATACCATTGGAGCACCTACGTTAGCTTCTACTTTAAATTCACGGCGCATACGGTCAACTAAGATATCAAGGTGAAGCTCACCCATACCTGAGATGATTGTTTGACCAGTTTCTGTGTCAGTGTGAGCACGGAAAGTTGGATCCTCTTCTTGAAGTTTTTGTAAAGCTTGACCCATTTTATCTTGGTCAGCTTTTGATTTTGGTTCTACAGAAAGAGAAATTACTGGCTCAGGGAATTCCATTGATTCAAGAATAACTAGGTTTTTCTCGTCACATAGAGTATCACCAGTAGTAGTATCTTTAAGACCTACTGCTGCTGCGATGTCCCCAGCGAATACTTTAGAAATCTCTTCACGAGAGTTTGCGTGCATTTGTAGGATACGACCTACACGCTCACGTTTACCTTTAGAAGAGTTTTGTACGTATGAACCTGATTCTAAAGTTCCAGAGTACACACGGAAGAAAGTTAATTTACCTACGAATGGGTCAGTCATAACTTTGAATGCAAGAGCTGAGAATGGCTCTTCATCTGAAGAATGACGTTCTAATTCTTCGTCACCATCAACATCAGTACCTTTGATTGCTGGTACATCTAATGGAGATGGTAAGTAATCGATAACTGCATCTAACATTGGGCGTACGCCTTTGTGTTTGAATGCTGTACCACAGATTACTGGGTAGAATTCTACTGCGATCGTAGCACGACGGATAGCCGCTTTAAGTTCAGCAATAGAGATTTCTTCGCCTTCTAAATATTTTTCCATGATTTCTTCATCAACACTTGCAACAGCATCGATTAATTTTTCACGGTATTCTTCAGCTTGTGCGCGGTGCTCTTCAGGAATTTCACCTTGAGTCACTGCTGTACCTTTTTCGTCGCCGTAGAAAGTAGCTTTCATTTCAACTAAGTCAATGATTGCTGAGAACTGATCTTCAGCTCCGATAGGTAATTGGATAGGATGAGCGTTTGCTTGTAAACGTTCGTGTAGAGTTCCTACAGAATATAGGAAGTCAGCACCTGTTTTATCCATTTTGTTAATGAACACGATACGTGGAACGCCGTAAGTTGTAGCTTGACGCCATACTGTTTCAGTTTGAGGTTCAACACCAGATTGAGCATCAAGAACTGTTACAGCTCCATCAAGTACGCGTAGTGAACGTTCAACTTCTACAGTGAAGTCTACGTGTCCAGGAGTATCGATGATGTTTACACGGTGGCCGTTCCATTGAGCTGTTGTTGCAGCAGAAGTGATTGTGATACCACGTTCTTGCTCTTGCTCCATCCAGTCCATTTGAGAAGCGCCTTCATGAGTTTCACCAATTTTGTGAATCTTACCTGTGTAATAAAGGATACGCTCAGTTGTTGTTGTTTTACCAGCATCAATGTGAGCCATGATCCCAATATTACGTGTATTCTCTAGGGAGAATTCGCGTTTCATAGGTATTTCTCCTTCCATATTGGGCGTATGCGGTTTAGATATTGATTACCAACGGTAGTGAGCGAATGCTTTGTTCGCTTCTGCCATTTTGTGCATATCTTCACGTTTTTTAACTGATGCACCTGTGTTGTTAGAAGCATCAAGGATTTCGTTAGCTAAACGCTCTTCCATAGTTTTTTCACCACGAAGACGAGCGTAGTTAACTAGGTAACGAAGACCTAAAGTTGTACGACGTTCTGGACGTACTTCTACTGGTACTTGATAGTTAGAACCACCAACACGGCGAGCACGAACTTCAAGAACTGGCATTACGTTGTTTAGAGCAGCTTCGAATACTTCAATTGGATTTTCACCAGAACGTTCTTTAACGATATCGAACGCACCGTATAAAATCTTTTGAGAAGTACCTCTTTTACCATCAACCATCATTTTATTAATTAAACGAGTTACAAGTTTTGAACTATAAATTGGATCTGGTAACACGTCACGTTTGGAAACAGGACCTTTACGAGGCATGTGTTTTCCTCCTTTCGAATAGTTATCGATTTATTTTATAAGTTTTACTTTGTCATAGTTGACTGGCAAATTCCCAATCTGCTAGCAAGATTAAAAATTTGCGACAACTATTTTAAAGTTCATTATTAAGCAACGCTTAATAATGTTAAATTATTTTTTTTCTTTAGGGCGTTTTGTTCCGTATTTAGAACGTGATTGTAAACGACCGTTTACACCAGCTGTATCAAGAGCACCACGTACGATATGGTAACGAACACCCGCTAAGTCTTTTACGCGTCCGCCACGGATAAGAACAACACTGTGCTCTTGTAAGTTGTGGCCTTCACCTGGGATATAAGCAGTTACCTCGATTTGGTTAGTTAAACGTACACGAGCGTATTTACGTAACGCTGAGTTTGGTTTACGAGGTGTCATTGTACCTACACGAGTACAAACTCCGCGTTTTTGTGGAGATTTAACGTCAGTTAAAGATTTTTTAAATGAGTTATATCCTTTGTTTAACGCTGGTGATTTTGATTTCGTGCTTTTAGATTGACGAGGCTTACGAACTAATTGGTTAATTGTAGGCATCGGTTTTTCCTCCCTTCATTTATTCCTTGTTAATACCACACATCCAGGTGGTTCATTTTTTGGGTAAAAACAAAGTCTTTGTGTTTAATACACAAAAACTACTCTACAGTAATCGCAACTACTGCAGCTCCAACGTGGATTCTACAGGCCTTGCCCAGTTCCTTTTTCGACTCAACAAGAGTAACTGGTATACCGATTTCTCTCGCGAAAGATATGGCCGAATCGGTTACCCAATTGTCTGCATCAAGTGCCACAAAAAGTTCTTTCACTGAACCGGCTCGCATTGCTTTTACTGTTTGCTTTGTACCTATGATTGTTTGACTATCCCTTACTCTATCATAAGACATTTTCATATCCTCCGAAGTACAGACAGTTAACTATCAACCTTCAATATATTATCATTACCAATTTCGGCTGTCAACTCATATCTTTAAAAAGTCCGAAGAGATGATAAAAATACATCTCCTCGGCACTTATTTTAATGATTATTCAGCAGAAATTAGGTTTTCTGTCTCAAGCTCATCTTTTTCAATACGGATTTGACGGTAACGTTGCATACCGGTACCTGCAGGAACAAGTTTACCGATAATTACGTTTTCCTTCAGACCAAGAAGTTCATCACGTTTACCTTTAATAGCAGCATCCGTTAACACACGAGTTGTTTCTTGGAATGATGCAGCAGATAAGAATGATTCTGTTTCAAGAGACGCTTTTGTAATACCAAGGATCACAGGACGACAAGTCGCAGGGTTTTTGCCATTCATAACAGCATCTACGTTTGCCTCTGAGAATTGGTGAATATCTAGTAATGAACCTGGTAATAATTCTGTATCTCCAGCTTCAATTACACGTACTTTACGAAGCATTTGGCGTACCATTACCTCGATATGTTTGTCACCAATTTCTACCCCTTGCATACGGTATACTTTTTGTACTTCTTTTAACAAGTATTCTTGAACTGTTGAAACGTCTTTAACTTTTAACAATTGTTTAGGATCGATAGAACCTTCTGTTAATACTTGACCGCGTTCTACAAAGTCGCCTTCTTGTACTTTCAGACGAGCATTGTAAGGTGCTGCGTATTTACGTGTTTCTACTTCACCTTCAATTGTAATCTCTTTTAGACCTTCACGGATTTCAGTGATGTCTGAAACAGTACCTGCGATATCAGAAATAACTGATTGACCTTTAGGATTACGTGCTTCAAAAATCTCTTGGATACGTGGAAGACCTTGTGTAATATCATCCCCGGCAACCCCACCTGTATGGAATGTACGCATTGTTAACTGTGTACCTGGTTCACCGATTGATTGAGCCGCAATAATACCAACTGCTTCTCCAACTTCAACCTCTTCACCTGTTGCTAAGTTCATGCCGTAACATTTTTTACATACGCCATGTTTTGTATTACATGTGAATGCTGAACGGATTGTTACTTCCTCGATACCAAGCTCGATAACTGTACGAGCGATATCTTGGTCGATTAAACCGTCTTTTACTAAAATTACTTCGCCTGTTTCTGGGTGCAAGATTGTTTTCTTCGTATGACGACCGATAATACGTTCATCTAACGCTTCAATTAGCTCTGTGCCTTCCATTAACGCACCGATTGTTAAACCGCGGTCAGTTCCACAGTCATCTTCACGAACGATAACATCTTGTGCTACGTCAACAAGACGACGTGTTAAGTAACCTGAATCGGCAGTTTTTAGGGCTGTATCGGCAAGACCTTTACGAGCACCGTGAGTAGAGATGAAGTACTCTAATACCGTTAAACCTTCACGGAATGAAGATTTAATTGGAAGTTCGATGATACGACCAGCCGGGTTGGCCATCAGACCACGCATACCAGCTAACTGTGTAAAGTTAGATGCGTTACCACGGGCACCTGAGTCAGACATCATAAAGATTGGGTTTGTTTTCTCAAGCGACTTCATCAGCTTAGCTTGAATTTCATCTTTCGCAGCACTCCAGCTTGAGATAACGCGATCATAACGCTCATCTTCCGTGATGAAACCACGACGGAATTGTGCTTGAACTTTATCTACTTTTTCTTGAGCTACCGCTAAAATTTCGCCTTTGTCTGGTAATACGACGATGTCAGATACACCTACAGTGATACCAGCGCGTGTTGAATATTTGAAACCTAGGTTCTTCATACGGTCAAGCATTTTAGATGTTTCAGTAATGTGGAAACGTTTAAATACTTCAGCAATGATATTACCTAAGAATTTTTTACGGAATGGATTTACAACTGGTACTGATGCAAAGTGTTTGCGCAGTACAGCTGTGCGTTGTGCTTCAACTTTACCTTTTTCATCAAGCCCATTATAAGTAGCATCTGCTTCAAGCTCTTTTAACGTTTCTTCATCAATTGTTAAGTTAACAAAGTATTTGCTTGGTGTTTCTTGCTCTAAGTTGAAATCAGTTGGCTCGTTAATGTATGGGAATGATTTAGGCAAGATTTCGTTAAAGATTACTTTACCAACAGTCGTTAATAGGAACATATTATTTTGTTCTTCAGTAAATGTTGGGTTGTTTAACGAGCTTGCTTTAATCGCAATACGAGTATGCAAATGAACATGACCTGTATCATATGCAATTAATACTTCGTTTGGTCCATAGAAAATTGTTCCTTCACCGCGAGCTGCTTCACGTTCAAGTGTTAAGTAGTAGTTTCCTAATACCATATCTTGAGATGGTGTTACAACTGGTTTACCGTCTTTCGGGTTCAGGATGTTTTGTGCAGCAAGCATTAGAAGACGAGCCTCTGCTTGCGCTTCCGCTGATAATGGTACGTGAACCGCCATTTGGTCACCATCGAAGTCAGCGTTATAAGCTGTACATACTAATGGGTGAAGACGAATAGCACGACCTTCAACTAGTGTTGGTTCAAACGCCTGAATACCAAGACGGTGAAGCGTAGGTGCACGGTTTAGTAATACTGGATGCTCACGAATAACATCTTCTAAAACGTCCCATACATCGTTGTTTAAACGCTCTATTTTACGTTTAGCAGATTTAATATTATGAGCAAGGCCACGTTCTACTAATTCTTTCATTACGAAAGGCTTGAATAATTCAATTGCCATTTCTTTTGGTAGACCACATTGGTACATTTTCAAGTTTGGACCTACTACGATAACCGAACGACCAGAGTAGTCAACACGTTTACCAAGTAAGTTTTGACGGAAACGACCTTGTTTACCTTTCAGCATATGTGAAAGTGATTTTAATGGACGGTTACCAGGACCTGTTACAGGACGACCACGACGACCGTTATCGATTAATGCATCAACAGCTTCTTGTAACATACGTTTTTCGTTTTGTACGATGATGCTTGGAGCACCAAGGTCTAGTAAACGTTTTAAACGGTTATTACGGTTGATTACACGACGATATAAATCATTTAAGTCGGAAGTTGCAAAACGACCACCATCTAATTGCACCATCGGACGAAGCTCTGGTGGGATTACCGGAAGTACATCTAAAATCATCCATTCAGGAGAGTTACCTGAGTTACGGAACGATTCTACAACTTCAAGACGTTTAATGGCACGTGTACGGCGTTGACCTTGTGCTGATTTTAACTCTTCTTTTAAAGATTGAGTTTCATCTTCAAGATCAATTTTGCCTAATAATTTTTTAATTGCTTCCGCACCCATAGATGCTTCGAATGTGTTACCGAATTTTTCACGATAAGCACGGTACTCTTTTTCAGAAAGTAGTTGCTTACTTTCTAAGTTTGTAGCACCTGGTTCGATTACTACGTAAGATGCAAAGTAAATTACTTCTTCTAGTGCACGTGGGGACATATCTAAAATAAGACCCATACGGCTAGGAATACCTTTGAAGTACCAGATATGAGAAACTGGTGCTGCTAATTCGATGTGACCCATACGTTCACGACGAACTTTCGCGCGTGTTACTTCAACACCACAACGATCACAAACTACGCCTTTGTAGCGTACACGTTTGTATTTACCACAATGACACTCCCAGTCCTTAGTTGGACCGAAAATACGCTCACAGAATAAACCATCTTTTTCTGGTTTTAATGTACGATAGTTAATTGTTTCAGGTTTTTTAACTTCACCGTATGACCAAGAACGAATCTTGTCAGGAGAAGCTAAACCAATTTTCATATATTCAAATTCATTAACGTCTATCAAGGAGCCTACCTCCCTCTAGTATAGGTCTTTATAAAGACTCTTTTACGCAGCTCGATAATCGTTTGCAAGAATCATTTCTCTTTAGCAAAAGATTAAAAATAGAATAATTTATTAAAAGAAGAAGCCGGACAGGGCGTTAAATCCTGCCCGACTAATTTGAAAAATAACTTTGACCGTGTCCACTAATAATGTGAATTAACGTTTTCCATTATTCAAAAGACTCTACTGGCTCTTCTTCTTTATCTTGCTGTGGTGCAATGTTAAGTGCATCAGCTGGTTGAAGATCTTCTTCTTCGTCTAAGTCGCGAAGCTCTACCTCTTCATCATTGACTGTTAACATTTTCACATCCATACCAAGAGATTGAAGTTCTTTAATCAATACTTTGAATGATTCAGGAACACCTGGCTCTGGTACACTTTCACCTTTAACAATTGCTTCGTATGTTTTCACACGACCAACAACGTCATCAGATTTAACTGTTAAGATTTCTTGAAGTGTATAGGCAGCACCGTATGCTTCAAGTGCCCATACCTCCATCTCACCAAAGCGCTGTCCACCGAACTGTGCTTTACCACCAAGTGGCTGTTGTGTAACAAGTGAGTAAGGACCAGTTGAACGTGCGTGAAGTTTATCATCAACCATGTGAGCAAGTTTGATCATGTACATGATCCCTACTGATACACGGTTATCGAACGGTTCACCTGAACGTCCATCATACAGGGTCGTTTTACCATCGCGGTTCATCCCTGCTTCTTCCATCGTTTCCCAAACATCTTCTTCGTTGGCACCATCAAATACTGGAGTTGCCATATGAACACCTAGGGAACGAGAAGCCATACCTAAGTGTAATTCTAAAACTTGTCCGATGTTCATACGAGAAGGTACACCAAGTGGGTTTAACATGATATCGACAGGAGTACCGTCTGGCATGAATGGCATATCCTCTTCCGGTAAGATACGAGAGATAACCCCTTTGTTACCGTGACGTCCGGCCATTTTGTCCCCTACGCGAATTTTACGCTTTTGAACAATGTAAGCACGAACTAATTGGTTAACACCTGGTGGTAATTCATCGCCATCTTCACGGTTAAATACTTTTACATCAAGAATAATACCGCCGGC
Organism: Lysinibacillus sp. EB106-09-02-XG168; assembly: GCF_058791475.1. NCBI lineage: Bacteria > Bacillati > Bacillota > Bacilli > Caryophanales > Bacillaceae > Lysinibacillus > Lysinibacillus sp. EB106-09-02-XG168. The sequence goes on from NZ_JBYTDN010000003.1 coordinate 4,664,031, forward strand.
ACCATGTGGTACGCGTAATGAAGTATCACGAACTTCACGAGCTTTTTCACCGAAGATAGCATGTAATAAGCGTTCTTCAGCTGTTAATTCTGTAACCCCTTTAGGTGTTACTTTACCTACAAGAATGTCACCGTCACGTACTTCCGCACCAACGCGAATGATACCACGTTCATCTAAATTACGAAGTGCATCTTCCCCGACGTTTGGAATATCACGAGTGATTTCTTCAGGTCCTAATTTTGTATCACGAGACTCTGATTCATATTCTTCAATATGAACAGATGTATACACATCGTCTTTTACAAGGCGTTCGCTCATAATAACAGCATCCTCGTAGTTAAAGCCGTTCCAAGTCATGAACGCAACAAGTACGTTACGACCAAGAGCAAGTTCGCCTTTTTCCATAGATGGACCGTCTGCTAAAATGTCACGAGGTTTCACACGTTCGCCAACTTTTACAAGTGGACGTTGGTTGTATGAAGTACCTTGGTTAGAACGAATGAATTTTTGTAATTTATATTTTGTTAAATCGCCTTTAACCTCTTTACCGTCAACGACTTCAATACGACGAACATGGATAGAGCGAGCTTCAACGTGCTCAACAATACCATCATATTTCGCTACTACAGCCGCACCTGAGTCACGCGCATCAACGTGTTCCATACCAGTACCAACAAATGGTGCTTCTGGGTTAAGAAGAGGAACTGCTTGACGTTGCATGTTGGCACCCATAAGTGCACGGTTTGAGTCATCGTTTTCTAAGAACGGGATACATGCAGTCGCAGCTGACACTACTTGTTTAGGTGATACGTCCATGTAGTCCATTTGCGATTTATTAAATACTGTATTATCCCCACGGAAACGACCTACTACTTCGTCTTTAGCAAATGTACCATCAGGATTTAATGATGAGTTCGCTTGTGCTACATAGTAGTTATCTTCTTCATCAGCTGTTAAATAATCAATTTGATCTGTTACTTTACCTGTTTCGTGGTCAATACGACGATAAGGTGTTTCAATGAAACCAAATTTATTTACTTTGGCAAATGAAGATAATGAGTTGATTAAACCAATGTTCGGACCCTCTGGTGTCTCGATTGGACACATACGACCATAGTGAGAATAGTGAACGTCACGTACTTCGAAACCAGCACGCTCACGTGTTAAACCACCAGGTCCTAATGCAGATAGACGACGCTTATGCGTTAACTCTGCCAATGGGTTTGTTTGGTCCATGAATTGTGATAACTGAGAGCTACCAAAGAACTCTTTAATTGACGCAATTACTGGACGAATATTAATTAATTGTTGTGGTACGATTGCCGCTGTATCATTAATAGACATACGCTCACGTACTACACGTTCCATACGAGATAAACCGATACGGAATTGGTTTTGTAGAAGCTCACCAACAGAACGTAGACGACGGTTACCTAAGTGGTCGATATCATCTGTTGCTCCTACTTGGTAAAGTAAGTTGAAGAAATAACTTACTGAAGATAATACGTCAGCAGGCGTAATATTCTTCACTTCTTCATCGATGTACGCATTACTAATAATATTGATTTCTTTTTGCGCTTCATCTTTTGGTGCATAAATTTTAATAGACTGGATTGTTACATCATCCTCAAGTACTCCACCTACTTGTGATAAAGTGCGGAAACCGATTCCTTTTGATGAATCTTCTAAATACGGTAAGATTTTATCTAAAGTACGACGGTCAAGAACTGTACCTTTTTCTACTAAAATTTCGCCTGTTTCTGGATCTACAAGCGTTTCAGCGATCGTTTGGTTAAATAAACGATTTTTGATATGAAGCTTTTTATTCATTTTGTAGCGACCAACATTCGCTAAATCATAGCGTTTCGCATCAAAGAAACGAGAGTATAATAAACTCTTCGCACTTTCAACTGTTGGTGGCTCTCCCGGACGTAAACGTTCATAGATTTCTAAAAGTGCTTTTTCAGTACTTTCAGAGTTATCTTTTTCTAACGTATTACGTAAGAATTCATTGTCACCGATAATATCGATAATTTCTTGGTCTGAACCGAAACCTAATGCACGTAGTAACACTGTTACTGGTAGCTTACGAGTACGATCAATACGCACGTATACTACATCTTTTGCGTCAGTTTCATATTCCAACCATGCACCACGGTTTGGAATAACCGTTGCTCCGAAACCTTTCTTACCGTTTTTATCAGTTTTATCATGGAAATACACACTTGGTGAACGAACTAATTGTGAAACGATAACACGTTCAGCACCATTGATAATGAACGTACCTGTTTCTGTCATTAATGGGAAGTCACCCATGAAGACATCCTGTTCCTTCACTTCGTCTGTTTCTTTGTTGTAAAGACGTACTTTCACACGTAATGGAGCTGCGTAAGTAACATCTCGCTCTTTACACTCATCGACTTCATACTTAGGATCTCCTAATGAATAATCGATGAATTCTAATGAAAGATTGCCTGTAAAGTCCTCGATCGGCGAAATGTCACGGAACATTTCACGTAGACCTTCTTCAAGGAACCACTCGTAAGACGCCGTTTGAATCTCAATCAGATTTGGAAGCTCAAGCACCTCGTTAATACGCGCAAAGCTTCTACGCTGGCGGTGTTGTCCATACTGAACTAGTTGACCTGTCAACTCATTCACCCCTCAATAAAGCGATATTAGGTCTTTGCAAAATCATACAAATAGTGTATGATTTCGAAAGACAAAAAGAAAACGAGTCTTCAAAAAGATCTCATTTTCGGTTAACTAAACTTATCTTGGCAAGTATACCCACATTATAACAATCATATACAAAAGGGCATACGACCTCAAAATAATATTTTTGCATTTTACCATATTATCATAGCCGATTTGTCAAGTCAATATTTTATGCATATTTCATTTATTTTTTTGCACGTACTATCCAGTAGCCTTTTTTCTTCTCCACAACATCGACTTCAGAAAATTTTTCTTCTAAATAACTAACCGTTGATGGTGCACCTTGCTTCTTCTGTATTACTATCCACAACTCGCCAGATGACACTAACTTATCATAAGCTCCATCGTAAAAACGGAAAATTGTTTCCTTTCCTGCGCGAATTGGAGGATTGGTTAAAATAGCTGCGGCTTTTACATCGTTGTCAACCATCGATAGTCCGTCACTCACAAATATCCGTACATTTTGAACACCGTTTACTTGCGCATTTTTTTGGGAGAGTGCTACTGCACGTTCATTTATATCCATCATAAGAACGGTACGATCTGAGTTTGTTTTGGCAATCGATAATCCAATCGGTCCATACCCACACCCCACATCAAAAATTGCACCATCAATATCAGGCATTTGAAAAGCATCTATCAATACACGGGATCCAAAATCTACTTCGCTTTTACTAAATACCCCTGCATCCGTTTCGAAGGAAAACGTATGCCCTAACAATTTGAATGTCCAGTGACGAGGTTTACTCTCAGTTTGAGGCTTACTTGTATAATAGTGATCTGACATTTCCACGCCTCCTCAGAATGAAGAAAAAAAGCTCGCCGCAATGACGAGCTTTCCTTTTGTTTAAAAGTAATACGAGATTACTTAACTTCTACAGATGCGCCAACTTCTTCAAGTTTAGCTTTGATTTGTTCAGCTTCATCTTTAGAAACGCCTTCTTTAAGAGCTTTAGGAGCGTTATCTACTACTTCTTTAGCTTCTTTAAGACCTAAACCAGTGATTTCACGAACCACTTTGATTACTTTGATTTTTTCGCCACCAGCAGATGCTAGTACTACGTCAAACTCAGTTTTTTCTTCAGCAGCGCCAGCAGCAGCACCACCTACTACTGCTACAGGAGCAGCAGCTGTTACACCGAATTCTTCTTCGATAGCTTTTACTAAATCGTTTAATTCAAGAACTGTCATAGCTTTGATAGCTTCTAAGATTTGCTCTTTATTCATTATAATTTCCTCCTAATTGGATAATGTTTTTTTGTTGCGGGTTAAGCCGCAGAAGTTATAGTGCGTATGGAATTACGCGCCTTGTTCTTCTTTTTGTTCTGCAACAGCTTTTGTTGCAAGTGCGAAGTTGCGCACTGGAGCTTGAAGTACAGATAAAAGCATAGAAAGAAGACCTTCGCGTGATGGAAGTTCTGCAAGTGCTTTAACATCTTCAACAGAAGAGATTGTACCTTCGATAATACCAGCTTTAATTTCTAAAGCTTCATTTTTCTTAGCGAACTCGTTGATGATTTTAGCAGGAGCTACAACATCTTCATTAGAGAACGCAATTGCGTTAGGACCAACTAATACGTCATTGATTCCTTCAAGGCCAACAGCTTCAGTAGCACGACGTGTTAAAGTGTTTTTATAAACTTTGAACTCAACGCCAGCTTCACGAAGTTGTTTACGAAGCTCAGTTACTTGTGAAACGTTAAGACCACGGTAATCCACAACTACTACAGAAGCAGCGTTTTGGAATTTCTCTGTAATCTCTTGAACTTGTACTTGTTTGTTTTCGATTGCTTTGCTCATGATGACACCTCCTATTAGAATGGGTCATTTATACCGACAAAAGAAAAGCCTCTGGGTCAAAATAGACACAGAGGCTGAAAGTCATCATCTTTAAAATAAGAATCCGAATTCCGATGTCCTCGGTAGGATCATTAAGTGACAAGTCACTCCTACTGTCTACGGTACAAATGGATGATTCACAACAGCATCCATCATATCACAGATAGACAGAGCCGTCAACAGATTTATATAAAAAAACTAATTATTTTACTACTACGCTTGAAGCATCAACTTTAACAGCTGGGCCCATTGTAGTTGTAACGTTTACAGATTTCATGTAAGTACCTTTAGCAGCAGCAGGTTTTGCTTTTTGTACTACATCAAATACAGTTAAGAAGTTTTCTACTAATTTTTCTGCAGGGAAAGAAACTTTACCGATAGGAGCGTGGATGATACCAGCTTTGTCAGCACGGTATTCTACTTTACCAGCTTTAATTTCTTCGATTGCTTTAGTTACATCGAAAGTAACTGTACCAGTTTTAGGGTTTGGCATTAAACCTTTAGGTCCTAATACACGACCAAGTTTACCAACTTCACCCATCATGTCAGGAGTTGCAACGATTACATCGAAATCGAACCAACCTTGTTGGATTTTTTGGATGTATTCTGCATCGCCTACATAGTCAGCACCAGCTGCTTCAGCTTCTTTAAGTTTTTCACCTTTAGCGAATACTAATACACGTTGAGTTTTACCAGTACCGTTTGGTAACACTACTGCACCACGGATTTGTTGGTCGTTTTTACGAGTATCGATTCCTAGACGGAAAGCAACTTCTACAGTAGCGTCGAAGTTCACTGAGCTAGTTTTTTGAGCAAGTTCGATTGCTTCTTGTGCGCCGTATACTGCGTTACGGTCGATTAATTTTGCTGCATCTTGCAGTTTTTTACCTTTTTTAGCCATTATATAATTCCTCCTTGATTGTGGTTATAGCGGATTTTACCTCCCACGAATAAAGGTTGCGCGTTCACAAAGAAACTCCGCAACCTTCCAAAAAACAAATACATCATCAAGTAATGGGATTAGTCTTCGATAACAATACCCATGCTTCGTGCAGTACCTTCAACCATTAACATTGCAGCTTCAACTGAAGCAGCGTTAAGGTCTGGCATTTTAGTTTCAGCGATTTCGCGAACTTTATCACGTTTAACCGTTGCAACTTTTTTACGGTTTGGTTCACCTGATCCAGATTGGATACCAGCTGCTACTTTAAGTAGAACTGCTGCAGGTGGAGTTTTCGTAATGAAAGTGAATGAACGGTCCTCGAATACTGAAATTTCAACTGGAATAATAAGACCAGCTTGATCAGCAGTACGCGCGTTGAATTCTTTACAGAATCCCATGATGTTCACACCCGCTTGACCTAATGCAGGACCAACCGGTGGAGCTGGATTTGCTTTACCAGCAGGGATTTGAAGTTTAACAACTTTAATAACTTTTTTAGCCACGAGACACACCTCCTTAAGTCCGTGATGTGGTAATTGGGTTGCCCCTCCCACTCAATATCTGTCTGTCAGCTAAGTGCCGATAACATTAAAATTATCATTACAGACGTCAAACCAAAGTATGACAGTCTGACCTTTGAAATGATACCACTTTTATTTTTTTAAAGCAAGTAGTAAATAACAAATTCTGTGACATACTCATCAGACATATGGCACTTTAGTTGCTAAAACTACATTTTTTGTATTTGCTCAAAATCAAGTTCCATAATTGTTTCACGACCAAACATGTCTACAGAAACCTTCACTTTTCCTTTTTCAGTATCAATTTCTTCAACACGTCCTTGGAAGTGTGCGAAAGGCCCTTCTAATACTTCTACCGCTTCTCCAACAGAAATATCAATCTCGACAACTTTGTCAGTCATGCCCATTTGTTGTAGTAGACGGTCCGCTTCTTCAGGTAATAATGGTGTTGGCTTCGCACCACCGCCAGATGAACCGATAAAGCCAGTTACGCCTGGCGTATTACGGACAACATACCATGAATCATCTGTCATAATAAGCTCTACTAAAACATAACCAGGGAAAACTTTACGCATCATTGTACGCTTTTTCCCATCCTTCAATTCTGTTTCTTCGTGTTCAGGCACAATAACACGGAAAATCTTATCTTGCATACCCATCGTTTCTACACGTTTCTCTAGGTTTGCTTTTACACGGTTTTCATACCCTGAATACGTATGAACAACATACCAATTTTTCTCCATAACTACTAGGACTCCTCGTCCGTCCCTCCCTTACTAAATCAATTACGCCTTGGCGTAATTGTGTCTGGATTTTGTATTAATTAGTTCCTCTCAAAATCCGTGACATATGCCAGCGGCTTTATCTTCATTCAGTCGGTGTTTGGACACCTATCAAAAAAGAAATGCATTTGCATTCAACCTACCACTTTTAGAAGCAGGAATCTTCTACTGAATGATGATAAAAGTGAAATGAATCGGATATGCTAAGTGCATTCTTTACTCTTTTCACAAACTGCTATTAGAAAAACATAGCTTTCGCTAATAGCTAGCGAAAGCCTGATGATATATACCAAATCTAGCATAGTCATCTATCGCTACCCTCATACTATCCCGAGTAGCATACTTATCATATTAAGAATATTTTACTGCTGATCACTTCAACCAACAAACGAAACAAACGAAAAAACCCGTTTATTGTAATGACGGGCTATTTCAGAAGTATTAACATGCAATTTACTAAATTATAACTCTAAGTACCAGCGGAATAATGATGAAATACCTAAGTCTACTAACACAAAAAATAAAGCCATAATTACAACAGTTGAAATTACAACGACTGTATATTTCGTCAGTTCTTTACTTTTTGGCCAGCTTGTTTTGCGCATTTCCGACATTACATTGCTGAAAAAGCCTTTAATCTTGCCCATTCTAGCCTAACCTCCGAATCAATCATATCTGTCTATTTACAAATTATTTTATAGCGTTTGTTTATGCACTGTATGTTCATTGCAATGCGAGCAAAATTTCTTTAATTCGAGGCGTACAGTTGAATCTTCCTTAGCTGGAAACGTATAATTTCTCGATCCGCATTTTTCGCAATTTAGAACGACTTTTTTTGCCATATAATCACCTTTTCGGCACTTTGTCTTTTCAAGACTAACACCTATATTTGTCAATGTCAACAAAGGCATACAACTGCTAAGACATTTCTTCGAGTACTAAATGTCGCTCTAATTTACGCTTTACTCGTTGTAAAGCATTGTCAATAGACTTGACATGACGATTTAGTTTCGCAGAAATTTCATGATAAGACTGACCATCTAAGTAAAGAGCTAACACTTGTAGTTCTAGTTCACTTAAAATCTCACCCATCTTCTCTTCTAAGTAGCCAAACTCTTCTCTATGAATCATTAACTCTTCCGGATCATCCATAATAGCACCCGTTAATACATCCATTAAAGTACGATCTGACTCTTCGTCAAAAATAGGCTTGTCCAGAGAAACATATGAGTTAAGTGGAATATGCTTTTGTCTCGTAGCTGTTTTAATAGCCGTAATAATCTGCCTTGTAATACACAGCTCAGCAAAAGCTCGAAAAGAAGCAAGCTTATCTCCCTTAAAATCACGAATGGCTTTATATAAACCAATCATGCCCTCTTGCACAATGTCTTCCTTATCTGCACCAATTAAAAAATAAGATCTAGCCTTTGCTCTTACTAACAAACGGTATTTCGTAATTAAATAATCCAACGCATCTGTATTACCTTGATGCACCATTTCAATAAGTTCTTCATCATTGAATCGTTCAAAATCTTGTGTCACTTGTACAATACTATTTTTAAACATGGTATCACCTCAGCCACAACAGATAATTAGGAACAGTATAACGGAATTGGAAAATATGAGTCAATCAATCATTTCAAACCACGCCGCCATTTTTCAAAGGCCAAAGCAACATCCGGCTTAAGCTCCATGCGGGATGGCGGTTTGCTATCATGTTTTTGTTTCACCTCATGAGAAATTTTATGTTGGATAATACCCATATCAATTTCTAGCTCTCTTGCCGATTTTCGCAGAGCACCGTTACCAAAAATAACGTTTTGCTCTGCCATATCGGAGGTTGCTACGTGAATCTGTACATTTCTAGCCTTTAGTTCGTGTGTCATTTTTTCAATACGTTCATCTGCTGTTTCATTTTTCCGTGTATAAATGATTTCGACATCGTTTTCTAAATAAGTTTGCTCCACACCCTGTACAAGATGTGCGTCAAAAACTATAATTACGCGCCACCCCATAGCTGCCTTATACTCAGCCATAAGCTCAATCAATCTCTTACGGGCATCTTCAAAATTTGTATCACGTAATGGTCGTAGCTCTTTCCAAGCTCCTATCATATTATAGCCGTCAACAAGCAAAATAGTTTTCATTGTTAATCATTCGCTTCTTGACGTTTACGATACACTTCGTACATTAAAAGTGCAGCAGCTACCGATGCATTTAGTGATGTGACATGTCCAATCATCGGTAAATGATATAAAAAGTCACATTTCTCTTTTAATAAGCGGCCCATTCCTTTGCCTTCACTACCAATAATAATCGCAAGCGGCAATGTAGCATCCATTTTACGATAGTCTGCAGAACCCTTGGCATCTGTACCTGCAATCCATACCCCTCGTTCTTTTAGCTCATCTACCGTTTGCGCTAAATTATTAACGCGCACGACAGGTACATGCTCAATTGCTCCAGTTGATGCCTTTGCCACTACGGCTGTCAAACTCACAGAACGACGTTTCGGAATAATTATACCATGCGCACCTATCGCATCAGCAGTTCGCATAATAGAGCCTAGATTATGCGGATCCTCTAGCTCATCTAAAATTAAGAAAAAAGGGTCTTCTTGTTTTTTTGCCGCAGCTGCAAATAAATCCTCTAGCTCTGCATATTGATATGCCGCAACAGAGGCAACAATCCCTTGATGATTGGCATCTGATAATTGATCAACCTTTTTCTTCGGGACAAATTGAACAATGACACCACGTTCACGTGCCAAATCTAGAAGTTCGTTAACCCCCGATTTTTTTACACCTTCTGCAATCCATACTTTATTCATATCGCGGCCTGAACGAAGTGCTTCTAACACTGGGTTTTTACCGGCAATCATTTCTCCATTTTGCTCTGCCATTAATTTGACACTCCTTTCGATTCCTCGATGATTTGAATAGCGTATGCAATGATTGCATAAACTCGTTCTAATTCATTTAATAAAAACAAACTACCAAGCACAGCCTCAAAACCTGAGCTATTACGGTATGTTTGAACATCTGTATTTTTCGGCACAGAGCCGGATTTGGCATTGCGTCCACGACGGAACACAGCCAACTCCTCCTCTGTTAAAAAGCCTTCATCCATCATTCGATGTACAATCATAGATTGTGCTTTCGCTGATACGTAATGTGTCGCTTCCCTATGAAGTGTGTTAGGTTTGACGCGACCGGCACGTAGCAGATGCTCTCGTACCTTTTGTTCTAAAACTGCGTCCCCCATATAGGCTAACGCTAATGCATTCAATTGCTTAACATCTTCGTTGCGGAGTTTACCCAAGTTACTTACCCTCGTTTCCATCTAGTTCCTTGTCGCGTATCTTCTAAAATGATACCTTGTGCTTGCAAATGGTCACGAATTTCATCTGAACGGGCAAAATCACGATTTTTACGAGCTTCTATACGCTCCTGTAAAAGAGCTTCAATTTCTTCGTCTAATAACTCTTCTTCTTTTGCAAATTCAATACCTAAGACGTCACCTAACACCTCAAAAGTTTCAGTAAAACGCAATAATACTTTTTCATCAGTATTCGTTTCATTTAAATAAATATTTGCGATTCGCGCTAATTCAAATAATACAGAAATAGCATTGGCTGTATTAAAATCATCATCCATCGCTTCTTCAAAATGAGCTTTTTGTTCAGCAATTTTTTCAAGCCATTCTTCTGAGCAATCACCTAAGCTTGCTGTTGCTGTTAAACGGTGTTTGACATTGTTGTAGGCAGTAAGAATTCGTTCTAAACCATTTGCGGCTGCATCTACTAAATCCTTCGCAAAGTTAATCGGATGACGATAATGCACCGAAAGCATAAAGAATCGTAAAATTTGCGGGTTAATTTGTTTACGAATATCATTTACGAGTATAAAATTGCCAAGAGATTTGGACATCTTTTCATTATCAATATTAATATACCCATTGTGCATCCAATAACGCGCAAATGTTTTATCATTATGAGCTTCAGATTGCGCAATTTCATTTTCATGATGCGGGAATGTTAAATCTTGCCCACCAGCATGAATATCCATAGTATCTCCTAAATGCTCACGTGCCATTACTGAGCATTCAATATGCCAACCTGGACGTCCTTTGCCCCACGGACTTTCCCAGAAAATTTCGCCCGGCTTCGCAGCTTTCCATAGAGCGAAATCTAACGCATCATCTTTTTTCTCACCCGCTTCTATACGAGCACCGATTTTTAAATCATCCACCGCTTGGTGAGATAATTTACCATAACCATTAAATTTACGAGTGCGGTAATAAACATCACCAGCTGACTCATAAGCATATCCTTTATTGATTAAAACTTGAATGAATTGAATGATATCGTCCATATGCTCTGTTACGCGTGGATGTACATCCGCTTTCTTGCAGCCTAACGCTGTAATATCTTCAAAGTATGCAGCAATAAAGCGTTCCGTTAATTCATGAACCTCTTCTCCAAGTTCATTAGCAGCCTTAATAATTTTGTCGTCCACATCTGTGAAATTTGAAACAAATTTCACATCGTAGCCTTTGTATTGGAAATAACGACGCACTGTATCATAGACAATAACAGGACGTGAATTCCCAATGTGAATGTAGTTATATACTGTCGGACCGCAAACGTACATTTTTACTTTGCCTTCCTCCAGCGGTACGAAAGTTTCCTTTTGTCGTGTTAATGAGTTGAAAATTTGAATACTCATTGTATTTCTCTCTCCTTTTGTAAGCGTTCGATTTCCTGATTCATTGCTGCAATCTGCTTCTCGAAAGCTTGACAACGTTCTTCTACAGGGTCAGGAATATTTTGATGGTCTAGTTTTTTCTCTAGACGGACTCCATCCTTAATTACTATTTTACCAGGAATACCAACAACCGTAGCATTTGGTGGCACTTCTTTTAAGACAACTGAGCCTGCACCAATTTTACTATTTTCACCAATTGTAATAGAACCTAACACCTTTGCACCTGTTGCAACTAGTACATTATCCTCTAATGTAGGATGGCGTTTCCCTTTTTCTTTTCCTGTACCACCTAAAGTTACACCTTGATACAACGTTACATTATCACCAATCTCACATGTTTCACCAATGACAACACCCATCCCATGGTCAATAAAGAAACGTCGACCGATTTTCGCTCCAGGGTGAATTTCAATTCCAGTAAAGAAACGACTAATTTGTGAAATGGTACGGGCTATAAAATAAAAACGCTTTTTAAAGAACCAATGGGCCACTCGATGTGCCCAAGTAGCATGCAGGCCCGAGTATGTTAATATCACTTCGAATACACTCCGCGCTGCTGGGTCATTCTCAAAAATTGTTTCTACATCTTCCTTCATTCTTTTAAACACAAAAGCTCCCCCTTTTCATTTTGATCTGCCTTGATCCACCCTTTGAAATACTATAGCTGACTTTGATTTCACCCTAGTGTTAGCCGAGTGAGTTTTGGCGCATCCCCCACTTCAAGTCTATGTCGTCTAGAAAATAAAAAAACGCCCCTATCATCCCCAAAAAAGGAATGACAGAGACGCTAAAATTTGCGCGGTTCCACTCTGATTGAAGGCGAATGCCTTCCACTCTGGACGTTCTGTAACGGGAACGAATCGATAAAGCCTACTTTTTGTTCAGCTTCATGCTCAAAGGTGCATTTCAGTTTTGCCCAGGCTCAGACCACTTTCAGCCGGTGATGGTCCTCTCTTTAGAGCATGCGTCACTTACTTCTCCTTATCAACGCTTTTTCAATGTAAATACATTTTACAACGAACCAATAAATTGTCAATCAATTTCTACTTATTGCGCAAATTTTTCTACACGATCAATTGTTTTCTGTTTGCCAATTAAGCAAATTGCGTTCGGAAGTTCTGGACCATGCGTTTCCCCCGTCGTTACGACGCGGATTGGCATAAATAGATTTTTACCTTTGTGTCCAGTTTCTTTTTGAACAGCTTTAATAGCCGCTTTTACAGTATCAGGCGTAAATCCCTCTAAACTTTCAAGTTGTGCTTTAAATGCAGTCATTACCTCAGGCACCTGTTCACCTGCTAAAACTGCTTTTGCTTCTTCATCATATTCAATATGATCGTTAAAGAATAGGCGAGATAGTTCTACAATTTCAGCACCAAAGCTCATTTGATCATGATAAAGTGCGATTAAATCTGAAGCCCATGCACGTTCTTCTTCTGTTAATTCTTCTGGTAATAAACCAGCTTTTTGTAAGTGCGGTAAAGATAAAGCCACTACTTCTTCTAAAGATAACTTTTTAATGTATTGGTTATTCATCCAAGTAAGCTTTTGTTTATCGAACATAGATGGTGATTTTGAAAGACGCTTTTCATCAAAGATTTTAATAAATTCTTCTTTTGAGAAAATCTCTTCTTCCCCTTCAGGAGACCAGCCAAGTAATGCGAAGAAGTTAAACATTGCTTCAGGTAGGTAACCTAAATCTTTATATTGTGTTACGAATTGAATAATTGATTCATCACGTTTTGATAATTTTTTACGGTTTTCATTAATGATTAATGTCATATGACCATAGCTTGGATATTCCCAGCCGAATGCATCAAAAATCATCATTTGTTTTGGTGTATTCGATAAATGCTCTTCACCACGGAATACATGTGAAATTTCCATAAAGTGATCATCTAGCACTACCGCATAGTTATACGTTGGGATACCGTTTGCTTTAACTAGTACCCAGTCACCAATATCTTTTGACTCAAATGCTACTTGTCCACGTACTAAATCTTCAAATTCATATGTTACATTTTCAGGTACGCGCATACGAATTGTATATTGTTCACCCGCAGCTTCTTTAGCTGCAACTTCCTCTGCTGATAAATGACGGCAAGTACCATCATAAGTCGGAGCTGCTACACCTCGTGCTTTTTGTTCTTCACGAGACGCTTCTAATTTCTCTGAAGAACAGAAGCATTTGTAAGCTAAACCTTGCTCTAGTAGCTTTTCAGCGTGCTCTTTATAAATATCCAGACGCTCCATTTGACGATAAGGTGCATACGGTCCACCAATATCGATTGACTCATCATATTCCATACCTAACCATTTTAAGTTATCTAGCTGAGATGCTTCTCCGCCCTCTACATTACGCTCAACATCTGTATCCTCAATACGTACGATGAATTTACCGTTATGATGTTTTGCATATAAATAGTTAAATAACGCTGTACGCGCTCCACCGATATGTAAGAAACCAGTAGGGGATGGCGCGTAACGAACACGAACTTCTTTCGCCATAATTAAAAGCCTCCTAAATTTTCGTTCAAAAAATTGACTTTGTTCATTTTACCACTCTGTTACAGGAAATAAAAGCACTGTGAACCTGCTTTTATTTCTTCATCAATAGGATTGTCGCCATCGCCGCAATCCCTTCCTCGCGACCTGTAAAACCTAAACGCTCAGTTGTTGTTGCTTTAACATTCACTTGAGAAGGTTCTGCATGAAGCAATTCAGCTATACGATTTTGCATTTGTTCAATATACGGCGCCATTTTCGGACGCTGTGCCATAATCGTACAATCCACATTACCTAAAACATAGCCTTTATCCTCAACAATCTTCCAAATATGCTCTAATAATTTCGCTGAATCAGCATCTTTGAACGCAGGATCTGTGTCTGGGAAATGACGACCGATATCGCCCTCACCAATAGCCCCTAACGCTGCATCTGTTACAGTGTGTAATAAAACATCCGCATCCGAATGCCCTACTAACCCTTTTTCATGAGGAATTGTTATACCACCAATAATTAATGGACGCCCTTCTTCAAATGCATGCACGTCAAATCCTTGTCCCACTCGAAACATATGATTTTGAAACCGTCTAATAAGATAAATAAAAAATCCACCAATCGAAGCTCATTTACTTCAAGAAATATGCAGACTTAAAAAACTTCTATTCAGCTTATAAGGCAGTCTCATTCACCTTCCTTCACTTTTATATTTACTCTATATTATACCCTCACATTTTAACATATTTCCTAGGAAATTGAGTTAACAGTAAACCTTACTCTAGACTAAAGTTCAATTAAAAAATAAAATCTCATCAGCATCTACTGCTAATGAGATTTTTTGTATGCTATCATAATGTTTTCAAAGCACGTTTACGCAAGATCGCTTCACCAAAAACTAAATCCTCTTGTGTCGTCATCTTTACATTTTCGTAGCTACTTTCTACAATATGCACCTCATGGCCAAGACGTTCAACAAGCATTGCTTCATCGGTACCAAGGAAGCCCACCTTCTCAGCGACATCCTCTGCCTCTACAATCAAATCAAATTGAAATGCTTGAGGAGTTTGAATCATCCATAAGCTTTCTCGATCAATCGTCTCTTCAATAACACCATCACGTACTTTTTTCATTGTATCCTTCGCACGAACACCCGCAATCGCAGCGCCAAAGTCATGCGCACTTCGCACAAGATTCGCTATAATGGCGTGAGTAATAAATGGACGCGCAGCATCATGCACAAGCACAATATCAACCTGCTTCATTTCTTTCATGCAAGAATGGACGGAATGCTGTCGCTCTGCACCACCATCAGGTAAACCTTTAACTTTAGTAATTCCATACCTCTCTAGCATGTCCTGAATAAACACACGCTCCTCAGGCTTTACCGCAAGCCAAATACCTGTACACTGACTATCCTGTTCAAATACCTCCAGCGTGTGTACGAGGATCGGTTTTTCTAAAAGATTTAAAAATAACTTATTTTGCCCTGCGCCCATTCGCTTTCCACTTCCCGCAGCAGGCAATACTACTTCATATTGCACATTTCCCACTTCCTAGTCATCCTTTGGTTTAGCAAAAATCATTCGACCTGCTGATGTTTGGAGAACACTTGTTACGGTTACTGTAATTGCCTGTCCTATATAGCTACGTCCACCTTCAACAACGATCATTGTGCCATCATCTAAATAAGCAACTCCTTGATTATGCTCTTTCCCATCTTTAATGACCATCACTTGCATATCCTCACCTGGAATTACGACAGGTTTGACTGCGTTTGCTAAATCATTGATGTTTAGCACTTTAACGTGATGTAGCTCGCAAACTTTGTTAAGGTTAAAGTCGTTCGTCACAATTTGTGTATCGTAGCCCCTTTTCTTTGCAAGGCGCACAAGCTTTAAGTCAACCTCTTGAACATCCTCAAAATCCTCTTCAGTAATCTCAACCTTCGTCATACGTTCATCTTGTAATTTTTTTAATATATCTAAGCCGCGACGACCTCTTGTACGCTTTAACGTATCCGAAGAATCAGCAATATGCTGGAGCTCCGTAAGGACAAACTGTGGTACAACTAGTGTACCTTCTATAAAGCCTGTTTCCGAAATATCTGCAATACGACCATCAATAATAACACTAGTATCTAACAGTTTATAGCTCCCTCGTACTTCTTGAGGCTCTACACCTTCCGCTAGTTTTTTCTTTGTAGTGTTACCACGCAAAGTAAATAGCTGGATTAATTCCTCTCGCTTTTTAAAGCCCACACGGAACCCTAAATATCCAAGCATAAATGACAGTATAATTGGTAAAACCTTTGTAAAACTTGGTAAATCAATACTATCGATTGCAAAACCTAAGAAATAAGCAACGATTAGTCCGATAATAAGTCCAAGTGTACCAAATAATAAGTCACCCACCGGTACTTTAAATAGCACCTCCTCCATCCAGCTAATAAGCCTTACAAAATAATCCGAAAAGGCAAAGGATAATGTAAATAGTAATAGCGCTCCTAAAGCTACTGATACGTAAGGGTTATCAAGCCAAGGATTAGATGATAAATGAAGCAATTCGTATAATGGCGGTAAGAAAACAAGGCCTAATGCTCCTCCAATCAGTAAAAAAGCAATTTGAACAAATTTTTTCACAAACTGTCACCTCCCATTTTTAATATATAATTATACATAGTTTACTGCAGAAAATCTTTTATGACCCTATCAAAGCATCGGTAATTTCATCCATTTCCCGATCATCCTGAGTCTACTGAAAATCAATGACTAAAAATTTTTCACACTAAAATCAAAAATGCTCCTTGGCATCCGCTCTACATTAAGCAAGCATTTTCACAGACATTACCATAGACGCCAATACCCCTCTTTGAGTTTCCTACCTTCTATCTATGAATAAAAAAATCCAACACTCTGATGTTCAATTGCTGAAGGAAGTTAAAAGTGCATGTCAGAACATTGTCCAACATGCACAAACTACTTTATAGCTCTCTAAAACAAGCATTCAATGCATCCTTTATCGTTTCTACACCCACAATCTCAATACCTTGAGGAAAATCCCAACCGCCGATATTCGAAGCTGGTATGAAGGCGCGTTTAAACCCGAGCTTTGCTGCCTCAATCACACGTTGTTCAATACGAGATACACGACGCACCTCGCCAGTCAAACCTACTTCTCCAATAAAGCAATCCGTTGCCCTAACAGCTTGATCCTTAAAACTCGAAACAATACTTGTCAACACAGCCAAATCAATGGCAGGCTCATCAAGCTTCACGCCTCCAGCAACTTTAATATATGCATCCTGCGCCTGCAGCATGAGGCCCATTCTCTTTTCAAGGACGGCCATAAGTAGTTGCACACGATTTTGATCGACACCTGTTGCCATTCGTTTCGGATAATTAAAGCTTGTTGGTGTTACAAGCGACTGAATTTCAACTAGAATTGGCCGTGTACCTTCCATTGAGGCTACGATTGTTGACCCAGCCGCCCCCTGCGAACGCTCCTGTAAGAACAACTCAGACGGGTTTAACACTTCCTTTAAGCCACCCTGAAGCATTTCAAAGATAGCAATTTCATTCGTAGAACCAAAGCGGTTTTTTTGGCTGCGTAAAATACGGTGATTATGGTGTCGCTCTCCTTCAAAATACAATACCGTATCAACCATATGCTCCAAAATACGTGGTCCCGCAATTTGTCCCTCTTTTGTTACATGTCCGACTAAAAATATGGCAATTCCTTTTGTTTTTGCTATTCGCATAAGTTCTGCAGTACATTCACGCACTTGTGATACACTACCAGGTGCACTCGTTACCTCTGGATGAAAAACAGTTTGAATAGAATCAACAATAACAAACTTTGGCTTTACATCATCAATAGTCTGATTTAAAAACTCTAAATTTGTTTCAGAATATATATAAAGCTCCTGTGAGATTACCCCTAAACGTTCTGCACGCAGCTTTGTTTGACGGATGGATTCCTCACCAGAAATATAGAGCACACGATGCCCCTTATTTGAAAGCAACGCAGATACTTGTAATAATAACGTCGACTTCCCAATCCCAGGATCTCCCCCAATCAACACAAGAGAACCTGGTACGATGCCTCCTCCTAATACTCGGTTAAGCTCACCCATTTCTGTTGCAACGCGTGATTCCTCAGCAGCCTCAATTTGCATAATAGGGAGTGCCTTTTGTGTAACCGTAGCAGAGTGTTGGAATGCACCGCGTGGCCCTTTCGCAACGACCTCTACCTCTTCAACCATCTTATTCCATTCCCCACAACCTGGGCATCTTCCCATCCATTTTGCAGATTCATAACCACAGCCTGAGCATACAAATTTTGTTTTTTTCTTTGCCAAATTGCATCCACCTCGAATATTTGTTCTTATATTTATTATTGTACATAAAAAAAGACAGCTTGGCACTTAAAGCCTCGCTGTCTTTTTAAATCGCGATTATTTAGAAGTAGAAACTTCCTCTTTTTTCTTCACAACAAACTCATCATTCACATAATCAATGATCACTTGGTTCCCCTTCTCTACATTGCCTTTCAGTAGTTCTTCCGATAAACGGTCTTCTACTTGTTTTTGTAATGAACGACGTAGTGGGCGAGCACCATATTGAGGATCGTAGCCTTCTTCTGCAATTTTTTCAAGCGCCGAATCCGTTAACTCTAAAGAAATGTCTTGCTCTTTTAGACGTTTTGTTAAAGAATTCGCCATCATCGCTACGATTTCTTTTAAATGTTCTTTTTCTAGTGAGTGGAAGACAATCATTTCGTCTATACGGTTTAAGAATTCTGGGCGGAATGCTTTTTTCAATTCCTCCAGCATCGTACCCTTCATATCTTTATACTTCGTATCCGTACCACCGACATTGAAGCCAAGGTTTTTCTGATATTTTAAAGCATCCGCACCAACGTTTGATGTCATAATAACAACTGTGTTGCGGAAATCCACCACTCGACCTTTAGAGTCTGTTAAACGGCCATCTTCAAGTACTTGAAGTAAAATATTGAAAACATCTGGATGAGCCTTCTCAATTTCATCTAGTAATACTACAGAATATGGTTTGCGACGAACCTTTTCTGTTAGTTGACCGCCATCATCAAAGCCTACATAGCCTGGAGGTGAACCAACTAAACGCGAAGTCGAATGTTTTTCCATGTACTCAGACATATCAACGCGAATCATTGCGTCCTCATCACCAAACATAACTTCAGCTAATGCTCTAGCCAGCTCTGTTTTACCAACCCCTGTAGGGCCTAAGAAAATAAATGAACCAATTGGTCGTTTCGGATCTTTCAAGCCAGCTCTTGCACGACGAATTGCGCGAGAAATTGCCTCTACCGCTTCTCCTTGACCTACAACACGTTTGTGTAACTCTTCTTCAAGTTGTAATAACTTAGAAGATTCCTCGGAAGCAATTTTAGATACTGGAATTCCAGTCCACATAGATACTACCGATGCTACATCATCCACTGTAACTTTTGATTCGGCTTTACCTTGCTCTTCCTTCCAATTTTTTCTCGTAGTTTCAATTTCATCTTTTAGCTTTTGCTCTGTATCTCTTAATGATGCTGCCTTTTCAAATTCTTGACCAGAGACAGCTGCATTCTTTTCAGAGCGTACATTTTCCAGCTTATCTTCAAGCGCTTTTAAGTTTGGTGGCACCGCGAATGAACGCAAGCGTACTTTAGAGCCCGCTTCATCAATCAAATCAATCGCCTTATCTGGTAAGAAACGATCAGAAATATATCGGTCACTCATTTTTGCTGCCGCTTCAATAGCTTCATCTGTGATTTTCACACGGTGATGTGCTTCATAACGATCACGTAAGCCTTGAATAATTTGAATCGCCTCTTCTACAGTTGGCTCATCAACTTGAATTGGTTGGAAACGGCGCTCTAATGCCGCATCTTTCTCAATATATTTGCGATACTCATCTAATGTTGTTGCACCAATACATTGAAGCTCACCACGTGCTAAAGATGGTTTTAAAATATTTGATGCATCGATGGCACCTTCTGCACCGCCAGCACCGATTAATGTGTGCAATTCATCGATAAATAAAATGACATTACCAGCTTGGCGAATTTCATCCATTACTTTTTTCAAGCGATCTTCAAATTCACCGCGATACTTTGTTCCAGCAACAACCGTCCCCATATCAAGTGTCATAACACGTTTATCACGAAGAATTTCTGGCACTTCATTATTAATAATTTGTTGTGCTAAACCTTCAGCGATAGCTGTTTTACCGACACCAGGTTCACCGATCAATACAGGGTTATTTTTTGTACGGCGAGACAGTACCTCAATAACACGTGTAATCTCCTTGCTTCGACCAATAACAGGATCTAGAGTACCTTCACGAGCAATTTGTGTTAAATCACGCGCAAGGCTATCTAATGTAGGTGTATTGGCAGCCTGTGCAGCTTGTTGACCAGATTGAGCATTGTCATTATTGCCTAATAACAATAGCACTTGCTGACGAGCCTTATTCAATCCGACACCAGCATTATTTAATACACGAGCCGCTATCCCTTCACCTTCACGAATAAGCGCCAATAGTAAATGCTCTGTTCCAATATAGGAATGACCTAATTTACGTGATTCATCGACTGATAGCTCGATTACTTTTTTAGCTCGAGGTGTGTAGTGGACAATTGGGCCAACATCCTCTTTACCCTTCCCTACAAGCTCTTCAATACCCGCTTCAATCATTTGAGGGCTAATATCAATGGCTTCTAATGCTTTTGCAGCAATACCGCCACCTTCGCGGATAAGCCCTAATAAAATATGCTCTGTTCCAATTGATTCGTGCTTCCAACGAATCGCCTCTTCTTGTGCAAGCTGTAATACTTTTTGCGCGCGTTGTGTAAAACGATTAAACATCAAATGAATCCTCTCCTTTTCCTCGAATAATAGGCTTACTCATATTTTCTTGAGATAGTGCCTCACGAAGCATTTCAGCTCGTACGCGATCTCGCTCAGCAGGCGGCAAAACGTCCCCTGCATAATTCTGTAAAAAACCAGGTTGCATACTGACTACACATTCGTTTAATTTGGTCGCTTTAATACCTTCAATTAACTGTAAATCTACTCCTAAACGAACATTGGATAGACAGGTAGCAGCTTCCTCACTCGTTAAAACTCGAGCATATGTTAACGTACCTAAAGCACGGTACACACGGTCTTCTAGGGCAAGCTCTGCTTTTTCCATTAACTTGCCTCTTGCATGTCGTTCTTTTTGAATTATTTTTTCAGCGACACTTTGGATGTCCGCTAAAATGTCATCCTCTGTTTTTCCTAGTGTAATCTGATTTGACACTTGGTAAACATTACCTATATTTTCACTACCCTCCCCATATATTCCTCTTACCGTCATTCCTAACCGTGTCATTGCATTAATGATTTGATTCATCTGACCCGTAAGTGTAAGGGCTGGCAAATGCATCATGACAGATGCTCGTAAACCAGTACCAATATTTGTTGGGCAACTTGTTAAATAACCAAATGTATCTCGGAATGCATAAGGCAGAGCTTTCTCTAAGGTACGATCAATTTTATCGGCCTGCTCGTATGCCTTTTGAAGTTGAAAACTCGCTGTCATACATTGAATGCGTAAATGGTCTTCTTCGTTCACCATAATGCTAATTGATTCGTCATCCGATAAGAGCATGGAACCAACTTGCTCTTTTTTTGCAAGCTGAGGACTAATTAAATGTTTTTCTACAAGTATTTGACGTTGTAAAGGCGTTAAATCCTTAATAGCAAAATATGAAAAATTCCCTTGAAGTTCTGTACTGTCCTTTATCGCATGTGTAACTGCCTGTTCTACATGTAATGCTTCATCCTCTGTAAAGGCTAATGGAAAACGATAACCATCTAAATTTCGAGCAAGGCGAATGCGTGTACTAATGACAATATCTGAATAATCGTCCTCCACACTCATCCATGTTGGTGTAGCACGCTCTAAAAACGATTCAATCATCACGACACATCACCACCTTCAAATTGTATCTGTTTCTCAAGCTCCTTCACTTCATCACGAAGCTTCGCTGCCTCTTCAAAATGTTCTTTATCTACAGCAATCTTCATACGTTTACGAATATCCTCAATTTGCTTTTTGATGACATAAACATTGCTTCGAGCGCCGGGCATTTTCCCTATATGTTGAGGTCCAGCCTGTATACGATTAAAGAGCTTCGGTAAGTGCTCACTAAAGGTGTCATAGCAACTAGGACATCCAAATTTACCTTCTTTTAAAAACCGTTTATACGTAAATCCACATTGTGGACATGTTTGCTGTTGTGGTGGTGCTTGCTGCTTTTCACCCACTTTTTGTTGCTGCCATGTAGGTGAGCCAAACCAATTGGATAATAGCTGTTGAATAGATACTGGCTCTTGCTTAAATTCAGCATGAAATGGATGGAACTGCGAGGCGCAGACGTCACAATAATGGTGCTCCACCTTTTGACCACTTTGAACTTGTGTTACAGTAACCGTCGCATTACGCTGCTTACAATGTTCGCAAATCATTTCCATCACCTCTTTTATTTTTGCTGTTCATATTTAATCGTTGTTAGCATCGCTCGTAAAATTTTTGCTCGAATATGATCCCGTAACGGGAGTTGCAAATCGATAGTTGAGCGATCAACTGCTGCTAATATTATTTTCGCTTCTCGTCTTGAAATTACCTGCTCATCAATTAGTCGATAAACTAAATCTTCTGCCATTATTTGCGATGCCCCACCTGCAATTTGCCCGAGGACATCATCGATTAGATCAATTTGTGAATTCGCGCGGACACGTAAAATTCGAATGTATCCACCACCACCACGTTTGCTTTCAACAAGGTAACCTCGCTCGGCGGTAAATCTTGTATTAATTACATAATTTATTTGTGAGGGAACGCACTGAAATTTATCTGCAATTTCACTACGTTTTATTTCAATATGCCCTTCTCCACCTAATTCAAGTACTTGCTTTAAGTAGCCTTCTATGATGTCTGATATATTACGCATTTTAGGAATACACCTCGCTTACTACACTGACTTTGACTATCTTTGACTTTCTTTGAGTATATTATACAAAACGCTTGAAAATAATTGCAATTATTTCGCACACAGAAAAAAATCCGCCGAATGCTTTAGCTATAAGATACCCTTATTGGCAAAAGAAAAAACGCAAGCATATGCAACTAGCATATACTTGCGTCTATAGAAATTATACCCATCGACCAACAATTGGATAACGCCAAGACTCATCAGATAAAGCCTTCACAATACCGATAATTGGCGCGATAAAATACATAATCCCAAAAACAATTAAGAACGGTATACCAATGAGTAGGAAGCTAAAAATACCCGAAATTGTAAGTAAAACTATCATCACTACTTGGAACAGCAAGGCTTGCACAGAAATACTCTTTACCTCTTCCTCCGAACTAATTAAGAAAAATATAATAGGTACTAACCATGGCGCAAAAAATGCACTTGCGTGTATGATTACCTTAGACCATTTAGTTTCCATTTATATCAACCCTTCCATTTAATTTTTTTATTTTATGTACTATTTTTTACGGAAATACACCTTAAAAAGTTTCAATTTAAAATTGGATTTTTAAAAATTTTTGAAAGGCATGTGATACTCGATGGAATTTAATAACACACTTGCAAATGAATACGAAAAAGGTATTCGTCGCACGCTACCTAGCTACGATGCAATGCTACGTTTAACACAAACCTTTTATCAATCTGCATTACCTGAAAACGCTGAATTTTTAGTAGTTGGCTCCGGAAGCGGTAATGAAATTTTACAGTTCGCCGAGCAAAGACCCCATTGGTCATTTGTTGGTATAGATCCATCAGAAGCGATGCTACAAATTGCTGGCGAACGTTTAAAGTCTCTACCTAATAATATTTCTTTATATCAAGGAACTATACTGGATACTAAGCTACCTTCAGTAAAATTTGATGCGGCTAGCTGTGTACTAGTGCTTCACTTTATACAAGATGATCAAGAGAAGCTTGCAACATTAAAAAAAATAGCAAATAATTTAAAGCCTGGGGCTCCATTTGTGCTCGTCTCAAAATACGGGCAGCCAGGTACTTTAGAAACCGAGCTACAATTTGATTTATGGCGTTCTTATTGGCTACAGCATACAAAGCTATTACCATCAGACGTAGCGGAAATGGAGAAATCCATCCGTTCTCTTTCATTTATGTGTGAAGAGGACATATTAGCACTATTACAGCAAGCAGGCTTTACAAAACCATCTAGATTCTTTGCCACTACTTTATTTGGTGGTTGGATATGTTATAAAGAAAGCGTATAAAATTTTTTCTTGTGAAGTTCAATACACCTGTTAGGATAGAATTAAAAGAATTGAGGTGAATGCTGTGATACGCACTATTGGCATTACAAAAAATCAGAAACTTATAAAGGACTTTCCGCTTGAAGAGATACACAAAAACGAATTTGAATGGTACTGGGTCGATTTTAATTGTCCGACCGATGATGAAGAACTACTGTTAGATTCATTTTTCCATTTCCATCCACTCGCTATAGAAGATTGTTTAATGCGTTTACAGCGGCCAAAGCTCGATTTTTATGATGATTTCCATTTCTTTGTTATTCAAAGGATGAACGAAGAATTAACAGCTGAGGAAGTAAATATTTTTGTTTCTAATAAATTTATTGTTACGTTCCACAAAAATGTAGCACCGGAAATAGATCGAGTACAAATGATGTTAGAAAAACAGCCAAAGAATTGGGAACGTGGCACAGTATATTTAACGTACCAGGTAATCGATAAAATTGTTGATAACTATTTCCCACTTGTCTATAAAATTGAGGATCATTTAAATACACTTGAAGATGAGCTTACCTATCAAAGTAACCCCAACGCCATGAAAATTGTATTTGAATTCCGTAGTGATTTGCTAGATTTAAGACGCACCATTTTACCAATGCGTGATTTATTATATCGCATCCTTAACTCATACCGATTTTCACTTAATAAATCAGAACGAGCTTATTTCGGAGATATTTACGACCATCTGCTAAAACTCACCGAAATGATCGAATCTAACCGCGAGCTCACTGCTGATATGCGTGATAGTTATATGGCGATGAGCTCTACTCGCATGAATGGTATTATGATGACCTTAACAATTGTTTCAACTATCTTTATTCCCCTAACATTTATTGCAGGTGTTTATGGAATGAATTTTGACCATATGCCCGAGCTACATGGGAAGTATAGCTACTTTATCGTACTCGGAATTATGATTTTTATCGCATTATTCATGCTGGCAATCTTTAAACTTAAAGGCTGGTTCAATTTATTTAAAACATAAAAGTAAGCCATTTATTCATTTATCGACAAGCTAAAGGCACCTTAGATTTTTTCTAAGGTGCCTTTCACTGTTAGTAAGGACCGCGATCATCAACTTTATCTTCACCTTGCTGTGGAAATAAAAAGTATGCAAGTACACCAGATACTAATGTTGCACAGATAGTAATTAATAGTTGATCTAAGTCTGGTACTTCAGCATAGTAGTTTCTTAACATGTAAACCGACCCAATTGCTACAATTACCATAACCGGAATGACAAATTTGAAACGTTTCTTCTCCATATAATACCTCCTCAACACTATCGTTACGTTCAAGCTAAACAGTTCGTATTTTACAGGTTTCCTATTTCAAATTCAATTTACCTATTACCTTTTTAGTAGTCTATTTCATGACTTTTAATCGACAATCATCTGTAACTGATAAAAAAAATATAGAAATAAACTAAAATTTCAACCAAATATAGCACAAAAAATAGTAGAATATATTAAATACTATATATTCAGCAAATTAACAACCCAAGTAATTTAATAGGTATTTAGTTTACTATACTATACATAATACGGACCTAAGGAATGGAGCAAACAACGATGAGTTGGTTTACAAAAAAGAACGATTCTAGCTACTCAATTACACTAGCGCCTGAAAATTATAAGAGCGATGTTCAATTGGATGTATCAAGCCATCCAAATCTTCAAAAACAGTTACAACTTTTAGATTTAACTATTGAGGATTTAGCCATCATAAAACAACTACAGCCTTTAGCTAAGGATTTAGTACCAGAAATGGTGGATCAATTTTATGCAGCCATTAGTTTGAGCCAAGATTTGTTAAATATTATAAACAGAACATCACAAATCGAGCGTTTAAAAGTTACTTTACATAAACATTTGAGTGATATTTTTGAAAGTCGTATTAATGACTCTTACATTAATGAACGAAAGGCGATTGCCGAAACTCACGTTCGAATTGGTCTACAATCGAAGTGGTATATCGCCTCATTCCAATCATTAACAACGACCTTTACACGCTTTACAAATGAGTTAGATGTATCAAAACATGATGCAATTCGTGCTATCAATGCCTTCTGTAAAATCATTAACTTCGAGCAGCAGCTTGTAATTGAAGCCTATGAAAAAGAAGAGGAACGCATTCGTACAGTAGAAGGTGAAACAAAGCATGCACTTGTTACTACCATTCAAAAAACGGCAGAGGAACTCAATGAGATTAGTGAAGAAACGGCAGCTTCTTTATTAGTCATTTCCTCTCAAACAGATGATATCGCAGTAGCTACGAAGCAAGGTTTAACCTTCGTTGCTGATACACAGGAAAAATCCAGACGTGGACAGCAGCAGTTGCAAGATCAAAATGATTTAATACAAGTAATTTTACAAAGTGTAAACAGTCTCGAAGTTACGATGAACCAGCTACGCACATCTTCTCAAAAAATATCGGAAATTGTAGGACTTGTCACAGGAATTGCCGATCAAACAAACTTATTAGCACTGAATGCTTCTATCGAGGCAGCTCGTGCAGGTGAGCATGGTAAAGGCTTCGCCGTTGTTGCAGAGGAAGTTCGTAAGCTTGCTGAAGAAACAAAAAATGCGGTACAAAATGTTTCTCATCTCATTAAAGAAACAGAAAGTAATATTACAACAATGTCGACTTCGGTTACTAACGTTGATCAAAAGATTCAACATAGTGTAGATACGCAAAACAGTTTATCTAAATCATTTAATGATATCGCCGATGCGGTTTCTGGCATTCAGCAGCAGTATGTAAATACATCTAGAGATATTTCAGCCATCTCTAATTTGATTACTGAACTGTCACAAGGCGCTACGCTTGTTTCTTCTTCTTCCGATTCACTTATTAACGTAGTAAATGAATTACAAATGTAAGCACGAAAAAGGGAAACTGACAGCATACGTCAATTTCCCTTTTTATTTTTAATGTGGTAACTCGCGTTTTTGTTTACGATGTTCGCGTCTTGCTGGTCCCGTTTCAAACAGGCGTTTTTCTGCATCTGTTTCAGGATAAATAGCCGGAACTGGCTTAGGTTTACCTTCATCATCTACTGCAACCATCGTTACAAATGATTCCGTCGTTAATTTCTCCTCACCAGTTTCAATGTTTCGTGAAATAACTCGAACATAAACTTCCATTGAAGACCGTCCAGTTGACGAAACAATGCTTTCAATTTCTAAAATAGCCCCTACATGTGCTGGCGATAAAAAGTCAACCGAATCGATAGAAGCTGTGACTACATGACCTTTTGCATGTTTCATTGCTGTAATAGCAGCAATTTCATCAATATACGCTAACACTCTTCCACCAAAAATGGAGTTGTGATTATTTGTATCTGGCGGTAATACGAGACGAGTTTGAACAGTACGTGACTGGCTCATCGGTATTGCGTTGTTTGACATAATTCTTGCGACTTCCCTTCATGAATGTTCTTTCGTCATCGTATCGCAGAACAAGAGTTGATGCAAACTAGAACGATTTTTTCATCGTAATTAATTTCATATCTGTCATTTCTCCGATTGCCCACTTAATTCCTTCACGACCATAGCCACTCATTTTTACACCACCATATGGCATATTATCAACCCTAAAAGTCGGAATATCATTAATCATAACAGCACCTGCCTGTAATTCATCCGCTGCATATAATGCATCTTGTAAAACATTCGTATAAATTCCAGCATTTAAGCCAAGGTCCGACTCATTTAATAGTCGAATAGCGTCGTCTAATGTTTCATATGAAACAATTGAGACGATTGGCGCGAATGTTTCCTGACAAACAACTTTCATATTTGCCGTCACATCCGTTTCTTCTTTATTTTATCACGAAGAACTTGCTGCTACAGCTGCTGCACTTACTGCTGCGAACATTGCTGCCTGCTGTGCTTGAATTAGCAATTCAATGGATGACATGATTGACATTGATAAGGATTGTTGTACTTTCGCCATATCATAAATAGCAATTTGTGTGGCCATAAATAACACAAATTCACGATGCCATTTTAAAAGTTTCATACCCTTTAACTCATGATATAAATCAACAATCTGTTGAAGCTGTGCTTGATTCACTTCAAGGATTGCTAAAAAGCCCAGTAATGGATAATGCATCGCCTTGACTTTTACATCTTGATTTTTTAGTGTTTCACGGACTGTTACAGCATTAGGCACTAACTTATTATCATATTGAGGTGATAAGAAAGTCAGTACTTGTGATAGCCATTGAAGCTCATTACCTGCATTAAAATTATACGTACGTAATTCTTTATAATAACGATTCATCGTTTCTGCACGTAGCTCAACATCGTCAGACTGGCTACTTAACAATACTGTATAGGGAATATCATCGTACGACGTTAAAAATCGGTGGTGCTTGCGGATTGCATCAAATAATGCGCGTGCTACCTGTGCATGTGCGCGTTTCTCACTTTCCTCTTCCGTTAAAAACTGTGCACCTATAAAACTAAAATTCCCGCTTCTGAACTTTACCTCTTTCATTATGCTAACGTTCGTCAGTAAATTTTTTACCGCTCGTTCTGTATCCTCTTGCTCCATCAAATTCGCAGCAATACTATAACCTACCGCCGTTCTTAACGGAGATGACCATGACGTTTGCTTTTTCATTTCTTGTAATACTTTTTTATATTTAACGGAATCAAAGGGTTTTCCAGATGCCACATATTTGCTAGCGATTGCCAACACAATTTTACGATCAACCGTCCGACCGACAGCCTTTGAGACATCCTCCACCGTACTTGTAAACTGATTTTCAATCATAACAAAGTCCATGTTTAACACACTCCTTTTCCATATTTACGTAATATATTGTCGAAAAGATTCAGCTGTATTTTTAAAATTAGCTTAAATTAAAACCTTCCATACGCTTTTTCCAGAAGAATGAACATAAAAAAAAGCGGCAATATTCTTGCCGCTGTCCTTAAAAGGAAATTTGCTTAATCGCTTGTTCGGTCCACTTAAATTAATCCTAACTCTTTTAATTCCTCTGCGGAAAAAGCTCTTGATCTTGTTAAAAACCTCTTACCTTCAACGCCTTCCAGTGAAAACAAACCACCTCTACCGTCGACAACGTCCAAGATTATTTGTGTATGCTTCCAATAATCATATTGATTTTTATGCATGTAGAAGGAAGCACCACCAATCTCTCCAAGACAAACATCCTGGTCACCTAATAGTAAGTCTCCCTCTGGATAACACATTGGCGAGGAGCCATCACAACATCCACCTGATTGATGAAACATAATGGGCCCATGCTTTTCTTTCAATAATTCGATTAGTGCTAGCGCTTCTTCAGTTGCTAAAACACGCATGACCACGCTCATGCACCTCCCTACTAATTAGAAGAAGCCAAGTTTGTTTTCGCTGTAGCTAACTAATAAGTTTTTCGTTTGCTGATAATGCGCTAACATCATCTTATGGTTTTCACGACCAACACCCGACATTTTATAGCCACCGAACGCTGCATGTGCAGGATAAGCATGGTAGCAGTTTGTCCAAACACGCCCAGCTTGAATACCACGACCGAAGCGATAAGCCGTATTCATATCACGCGTCCATACACCTGCACCTAAACCGTATAGTGTGTCATTTGCGATTTCTAATGCTTCCTCTTTTGTTTTAAATGTCGTTACGGCAACAACTGGCCCGAAGATTTCTTCTTGGAAAATACGCATTTTATTATGTCCTTTGAAGACAGTTGGCTTAATGTAGTAACCATTTTCAAAACCTGCTCCTACATTATTTTTCTCTCCTCCAATTAGACATTCTGCACCTTCTTGCTTACCAATATCTAAATAAGAAAGGATTTTTTCCATTTGCTCACTCGAAGCCTGCGCTCCCATCATCGTATTCGGATCAAGTGGATTCCCAACTTTAATCGCTTCAACACGTTGTAGGACGCGTTCCATAAATTTATCGTAAATTGACTCTTGAATTATTGCACGAGAAGGACATGTACATACTTCACCTTGATTTAGGGCGAATAATACAAAGCCTTCAACTGCTTTATCTAAAAAGGCATCGTCTTCATCCATAATATCTTCAAAGAATATATTTGGTGACTTGCCGCCCAATTCTAATGTAACTGGAATAAGATTTTGTGAAGCATACTGCATAATTAAGCGACCTGTCGTAGTTTCACCAGTAAAGGCAATTTTGCCAACCCGTGGGTTCGATGCTAATGGTTTTCCTGCTTCTAAACCAAAGCCATTCACAACATTAAGTACACCTGATGGTAATAAATCTTCTATTAATTCAACGAACACCATTATCGAAGCTGGCGTTTGCTCTGCAGGTTTCAACACAACACAGTTTCCAGCTGCAAGTGCAGGTGCTAGCTTCCAAACGGCCATTAATAACGGGAAATTCCAAGGGATAATTTGACCTACTACCCCAATTGGCTCGTGGAAATGATAAGCGACTGTATCATTATCGATTTGGCTTACCGCGCCTTCTTGTGCACGTAAAGCCCCCGCAAAATAACGGAAATGATCAATCGCAAGAGGGATATCTGCATTTAATGTCTCACGTACCGCTTTTCCGTTATCCCATGTTTCGGCAACGGCTAGCTTTTCTAAGTTTTGCTCTATGCGGTCCGCAATTTTAAGTAAAATGTTTGCACGTTCTGTTGGAGATGTTTTGCCCCATTCTTCTTTTGCGGCATGTGCTGCATCAACTGCAAGTTCAATATCCTCAGCAGTAGAACGAGCTAATTGTGTAAAAACTTGTCCAGTAACAGGTGTAACATTATCAAAGTATTGTCCTTTCACTGGAGGCGTCCATTCCCCACCAATATAATTTTCATAGTTCTCTTTGAATTGAACTACCGATCCTTCGGTGTTTGGAAATGCATAAACCATTTTACTTCTCCCCTTTACACAAAATAATGAGAAAATAATCTACAAAAATCACCATTTTCATCGAAATAACGATATTTTCATAGATACCCTCTTACTCAATATATTGTCAGAAGAGAAGAATAATTTCAACTTTTTAAAATTTTTTTCAATTAATACTGGAATCTATTTTTGAATCGATTATTCCTTGGCTAATAGCCTCTGGAATCGGCTTTGTGATTAGGCTTGCAAAGTGGCTTATATTTGCTAGAAAAGCTTCTAGGATTCACGGTTCGACCAACTATAATGTATACTTAAAAATAATATAAATGTATAGGAGAACAGTATGCGGATTAATAAATATTTAAGTGAAACAGGCATTGTATCTCGCCGAGGCGCAGATAAATGGATAGCAGAAGGTAAAGTTACGATTAATGGTGAGCTTGCTACAGTCGGCAGTCAGGTTGAGGCTGGTGATATGGTTTGCGTTGATGGAAAAGAGGTAAAAAAAGAAGAACAGCTCGTTTATATTGCCTTAAACAAACCAGTAGGAATTACAAGCACAACTGAACGTCATATAAAAGGAAATGTCGTTGATTTTGTCAATCACCCTCTTCGTATTTTCCATATTGGACGACTAGATAAAGAGTCAGAAGGGCTATTATTATTGACTAACGATGGGGACATCGTCAATAAGATTTTACGTGCAGAAAACCATCACGAAAAAGAATATATCGTGCAAGTCGATAAACCTATTACAGAGCAATTTATAAAGAAAATGGGCGCTGGTGTAGATATTTTAGATACTACAACCCTGCCTTGTCATGTTGAAAAAATATCTGATAAAGTCTTTAAAATCATTTTAGAGCAAGGCTTAAACCGTCAAATACGTCGTATGTGTTCAGCGCTTGGCTACTCCGTTAAACGTCTACAACGCATTCGTATTATGAATATAAAGCTTGGCAATTTAAAAGTTGGACAGTGGCGCGATTTAACAGACAAAGAACGAATAGAACTATTCAGACTACTTAAATATACACCAAAATAACGCCATTAAATCGCAGCTCATTGAAGTTGCGATGACTACAAAAAAGGCGTTACATGAAATTGAAATTAAAGCTAATTATCCCGAGACTATTTTGTGGTAGACAAAAAGTGCCGTCCCAGCTGATTTGAGACGGCTACTTTTCTTCTATTCTTGAATTGTCGTGTAAGCCATTTTTCGAATAACTTCCTCGTGCTGCGGATAGTCAGCTAATAGCTCATCTTGAGTAAATAATTCGAAGTCTTCAAAGTCAAAGCCGGGTGCAACCATACAGCCTACTAAACTAAATGTATTTGCATCCTCTACGGATGAGCCAAATATAGTATTTTTCGGTACTGCGATTTGCGGTACTTCTCCTGCTTCTACATTTAATCCAAGCTTCTTCGCCTCATATGTACCATCCGGGAAAATCATATGGACCGTTAGTGGGCTGCCAGCATGATAATACCAAAGCTCGTCCGATTTCAACCGATGCAAATGCGATATATCCTGTGAACGTAGTAAGAAATAAATACTCGTATAAATCGGTCTCTGTACATCTCTTACAGCCATATCATCCGATGCCCGAAACGAGGATATATAGTACCCTCCCTCCGGATGCTCTGCTAAATTTAATTTTTCAACAAAATATTGTGCTGAATACTTCATACAACATCACTCCTTTCTTCCACATTACCAAATAATAAAAGATGAAAGCTACTGCTTTTTTGTCACTTTGATAAGTGGTATCCGTCGTTTTGACTGATTTATCCGTCACTTTAATTGTACTATCCGTCTCTATTGCCTTTCTTTCCGTCGCCTCACTCCTCCGTTTATACGAAAAAAGACGTCCCAGAAATTGAGACGCCTTCTCCCTCTATAAACCACCTAAATAAGCGGCCTTTACTTGGTCACTCTCTTGAAGCTCTTTTGCTGTACCTGATAATACAATACGTCCCGTTTCAAGTACGTACGCACGATGCGCTACTGATAATGCCATATTCGCATTTTGCTCAACGAGCAATACAGTTGTGCCCTCTTTGTTGACTTGTTCAATAATATTAAAAATATTTTTTACCATGAGTGGCGCAAGTCCCATTGAAGGTTCATCCATTAATAACAATTTCGGTTTTGCCATTAATGCTCGCCCCATCGCTAGCATCTGCTGCTCACCGCCGGACAATGTACCTGATTGTTGTTTCCGACGTTCGGAAAGACGTGGGAATAGTTCAAACACATGATCCATATCTTTTTTGATGCCAGCCTTATCGTTGCGAAGATATGCGCCTAGCTCTAAGTTTTCCTCAACGGACATATTGGCAAAAACGCGACGCCCCTCTGGAACATGTGAAATGCCTGATTTTACTATTGTCTGTGCAGCCTTCCCTGCGATAGAGAAGCCTTCATATTCAATGATACCACCCTTTGGTTTTAATAGGCCCGACAATGTTTTTAATAATGTACTTTTACCAGCACCGTTTGCACCGATTAACGTTACGATTTCACCCTCATTTACTTCTAAAGAGAGGCCCTTTAATGCTTGAATATTACCGTAAAATACATCTATATTTTGTACTTTTAGCATTAGCTGATAACCTCCTCACCAAGGTACGCTTCAATTACTTTTGAATTGTTGCGAATTTCTTCTGGTGTCCCATCTGCGATTAGTTGACCATGATCGAGCACATATATACGTTCACATATCCCCATAACTAAG
Source organism: Lysinibacillus sp. EB106-09-02-XG168 (assembly GCF_058791475.1). Lineage (NCBI taxonomy): Bacteria > Bacillati > Bacillota > Bacilli > Caryophanales > Bacillaceae > Lysinibacillus > Lysinibacillus sp. EB106-09-02-XG168. The sequence goes on from NZ_JBYTDN010000003.1 coordinate 4,698,079, forward strand.
CTCATATCATGCTCAATTAGAAGAATGGTTAAGCCAAACTCTTTACGAATAAATGCTATTAATTCCATTAAATCTTGTGTTTCCTGCGGGTTCATCCCTGCTGCAGGCTCATCCAATAAAAGTAGCTTAGGTTTTGCAGCTAGGGCACGAGCAATTTCTAATCGGCGCTGCATCCCATAAGGTAAATTTTTCGCAAGCTCATCCTTATAAACATCTAGACCAAAGATTTTTAGAAACTCAATAGATTGATGCTCCATTTCTGCCTCACCTTTAAAATGATTCGGCAAGCGGAAAATGGAAGACCACATAGAATGCTTCGCAAGCGAATGGTTCGCTACCTTAACATTATCTAAAACAGATAGCTCCTTAAATAAACGAATATTTTGGAACGTACGGCTAATACCTTTTTGTGTTACTTGATATGGTGCAAGCCCGTTCAACTTTATACCGTCAAATGTAATCGTGCCCTCCGTTGGCATATACACACCAGTAAGCATGTTAAAGCTAGTTGTTTTACCAGCACCATTGGGCCCTATAAGACCTACTAGTTCCCCTTGATTCAGGTACATATTAACGCCCTGTACCGCCTTTAAACCACCGAATTGAATACCCATGTTTTCAACATTGATAAGAAGGTTTCCAGCCATTATTTTGTACCTCCTTTTTTACCAAGCTTAAATAAGTCTGCAACTTCTTTTGTTCCCATTAACCCTGTTGGGCGATATAGCATTACGACTATTAATACTAAACTGTAAATAATCATACGTGTTTCTGGGAAGTTTGCTAAATATGCTGAGACTACTGTTAAGAAAATAGCTGCGATGACAGATCCAGAAAGACTCCCTAAGCCACCAAGAACTACAAAGATTAAAATATCAAATGATTTTAAGAACCCGAAAGTTGTCGGTTGGATAATGTAAAAGTTATGTGCAAAAATGGCCCCTGCAAGGCCGGCGAAGAAGGAACCTATCGCAAAAGCTACAACTTTATAGTAGGTTGTATTAATACCCATTGCATCTGCCGCAATTTCGTCCTCACGAATCGATATACATGCGCGTCCATGGCGTGAATTCGTAAAGTTTGAGATAACTAAAATTGTTAGAACAACACCTATGAATGCATAAGACCAGTTTGATAAATATAGAACCTGCATCCCTGCCGCGCCACCAACATAGTCCGTATTTAAAAAGATAATACGTATAATTTCCGCAAAACCAAGCGTTGCAATTGCTAAATAGTCACCCTTTAAACGTAATGTCGGAATACCTACGATTAAACCTGCTACCGCTGCTGCTAATGCGCCTAAGAAAATAGCTAACGGGAACGGAAGCAATAGCTTAGTTGTAATAATTGCAGAAACATATGCTCCAACTGCTAAGAAGCCGGCATGCCCAATCGAGAATTGACCAGTAATCCCGATGACGATATGCAAACTGACCGCAAGCATGATGTTAATACACATTGTGATCAACATATTTTGATAGTAAATATCGAGAATGTTTGTAGAAATAAGGATTTGAACAACTGCATAGATGACTAGCGCTAATACGGCATAGCCCCAGAAAACTTTAGACTTTTTCATCATTACCGCTCACCTACACTTTCTCACGGGCATTTTTACCAAAGATACCCGATGGTCTGAAGATTAAAATTAAAATTAAAATAACAAATGCCGCTGCATCGCGCCATAAAGAGAAACCAAGTGCACTTACTAATGATTCCACTACACCTAACAACATACCGCCAACCATAGCACCTGGAATTATCCCAATACCACCAAGTACCGCGGCGATAAATGCTTTAACCCCTGGAATAACACCCATTAAAGGATCTATTTTCGTATAGTAAACACCAAAGATAACACCTGCTGCACCAGCTAGAGCAGAACCAATCGCGAATGTTGCTGAAATTGTATTATCTACGTTAATGCCCATTAAACGTGCTGCATCTGCATCATGAGAAACCGCACGCATCGCTTTCCCGATTTTAGTTTTATGTACGATGAATTGTAAAAGAATCATCAGTACAATTGCTACAGATAAAATTAATATTGATGTACTACTGATTTGAACACCGAAAACATTAAATGATTTATTTGTAATGACTTCAGGGTATGCAGCCGGTTGCGCACCTCTGAAGTAGATCGTTGTATATTCAATTAGTAGCGATACACCTATTGCCGTAATTAAAGCTGCAATACGTGTAGCATTTCGTAAACGCTTATAAGCAATACGTTCAATTAAAACACCAAAAATTGCACAGACCACCATCGCCAATAATAGCGCTGGGAAGAAGCCAAGCTCCCATTTAGCAATTGCGTAAAAGCCAATAAATGACCCAATCATGAAAACATCACCGTGGGCAAAGTTGATCAGCTTAATAATCCCGTATACCATCGTATACCCTAGCGCTATTAATGCGTAGATACTACCTAGTGAAATACCGTTCACAAGCTGCTGTATCCATTCCATGAGCGTTCACTCCCCTTTATTTTTCTGAAAAGTGCAAAAATATAATTTACTACTACATGTTATTATTGAAAATAGAGTAAATTGTATCGTCTTTAAAAAATTTTTTTCATGGTCTATCTAGCAATCTCGCTTTAGAGAAATTGCGTCCGGATTTTGAACACTGTAATGAACTATATCTGCATTCATCTCATCACCTCAATGGCAAGAGCCTTCACTGAATGAAGGTAAAACATAAAAAGGAAGGCGTGTTTACCCGCCTCCCCTTGCCAAGAAAACATTAAGGATTAACTTTAGAGTTGAACACTTGTTTACCGTCTTTAAATTCAAGAACTGTTGCTGTTTTAATTGGGTTATGATTTTCGTCAACCGAGAAAGTACCTGTTACTAAAGAAAGATCTTTTGTGTCAGCTAAAGCAGTTTTAATAGCTTCCCCATCCGTAGAGCCTGCTCGCTTAATAGCATCCGCAATGTAGTAAATTGTGTCATAGCCAAGTGCATTGAATGCATCTGGTGCTTTATCACTGTTCGTTGCTTTAAAAGCCTTTACGAAATCTTGAATTTTTTGATCTGGATCTTCTGCAGAATAGTGGTTTGTGATGTACGTGTTATTCAGCGCTTTCGCACCAGCTAGCTCTACTAAAGTTGGTGAATCCCAACCGTCAGCCCCCATCAATGGAACATCGATTCCCATTTCACGTGCTTGTTTAACAATTAAACCAACCTCTTCATAGTATCCTGGGATAAAGATAAAGTCTGGTTTAGCTGCTTTAATATTTGTTAATTGTGTACGGAAGTCAGTATCCTTAGCGACATATGCCTCTTCTTCTACCACTTTCCCACCATTTTTAGTGATTGTATCTTTAAATGATTTTGCTAAACCTTTTGCATAGTCGGATGCGTTGTCCGCAAAAATAGCTACATTTTTAGCTTTCAATTCACCTGAAGCAAAGTTCGCTGCTACAATCCCTTGGAATGGGTCAATGAAACAAGTACGGAATGCATACTCGTTAACGCTATCATCATCATTGACTGTAATGTTAGGAGCAGTACCTGAACCTGTAACAATCGGGATTTTATTACTGTTCGCAATTTGAACAGTAGCAACTGTGTTACCAGAAGTCGCTGGAGCTAGCATAGCTACTACTTTATCTTGTGTTGCTAGTTTAAGAGCCGCTGCAGTAGCCTCTGAGTTTTCAGATTTGTTATCTACTTTAATAAGCTCAATTTTTTTACCGTCGATTCCACCATTATCATTAATTTCTTTCACTGCAAGGTCTGCACCTACACCAATCGAAGAACCATAGGAAGCTACGTTACCTGATAGCTCTAAGTTTGCACCAATTTTAATCGTATCACCGGCAGAAGAACCACCACCTGATGATGATCCTCCTCCTGAACTTGAACTATCTCCGCCACCACAGCCAGCAAGAACTCCTGCAAGTAGTGAAGATGCAACTAGAAGTGAGCCAAACTTTTTAAGCTTTTTGTTCTCTCTCATAATTTTATTCCCCCTAGAATTTTCTTAAATATTAGATATTTCAGATAATTATAAACAATTAATAGCTTTTGCTCAATAACAAAAATAACCAAAATTATAATTTGTAACTATCTATCTTTAAGTGAATCAAAATATTATTCATTTAGGACTTTTACATTGTAAAACATTCTTTATATTTAGTCTAGAGTGATTTTTCTGTATAATTAGTAATTTATGAATTATCTATTAATTTAATGTTAATATTCATACAAACCTACCATTTTCAATTATTTTTTAGATAAAATCTCGTAAAAAGAAGTCATAAATTGAATAATCTAGAATATCAGGAATTAAAATGGTTGTATTTATATGAAATCACTAATAACTATTTATTACCTAGGAAATAAAGAGAAATAGAGGGTGTAATCATCGGTCGTTTGCTTTTAGTCGCCCAACCTTTGTCAATTATGCCTTAGCATAATTGTGCCCGGAATCGGAAAGAAGTAAAAAAACTTAAAGCTGGATTATTGCTCAGCTCTAAGCTTTTTTTAATGCAAACACACAGAGGCGTTCGTTAATATTTGTTTCATTTTCAAGATGGACCTCATGGATTAATTCGAAAGGTGTCCCATGATGTAAAAACTGCAAATAATCATATGGTGGGTAGTATAAAATAATATGAATTTCGCGCATATGCAGTTCATAAGACTTCCAAATATTATGAATAACTGTACGGAAAATATTGATTGAAAACGGATTAAAGAAAAAGAAAACTGTATCGCATGGTTGTATAGCATAGTCTTCCGCTATTGAATGAATAAAGGAAATCGGAACTTGAGCACTCTTCTTTTGAAGGTAGCTCTTTTTATTATTCTCTGCCTCTGCATAAAAACCTGCATCCATTTCTACCCCAATTGTAGGGATATGAAATTTATGATGTACATAGATAGGGACTCTCCCTTTTCCACATCCCATATCAATAAACACTGGATGATCAGGCATTTCATACTCCGAAAATAATTGTTCTAAGCCAGCATACGGTGTTGGCTCATAGCGATGATAGTGAGCTAGTTTCGGGAAGCCGTATTGTTCACCTACTGTGCTAATATGTAAACCTTTATCAAATTGATGTTCATTCATAATAAAACTCCTAAAAAAAAGAATAATTCATTTTAGCACGATAAAAAGCAAAAACCATACCCAAAAATTTCGGATATGGTTATTTTTTTACGACCTCTTCGCTTAAATTTTAAAACAAAGAAAGGCCCTACTATTAACAAGGCAAAACAAATAATCATTGTAAGAATTGTATTTTTATCAATAACAGTTTCTTGCTTTAATTGCTCATCACCTTGGTTCGGCCACATGAATCCTCCATTTTGGTCAGGTCGTTGCATTGGACCACCACCATTTGTTCTTTCTCCCTGATTATCGCCCTTTTGATTAAACGGAGGGGCTTGTGAAGGATCAAAATCTTCTGGCATTTGATTCGGATCAAAGTCATCTGGTCTTTGCATCGCACCCATTTCGTCTGGATTAGGCATTGCCATATTCCCTTGTGTTGTTGCTTCCACAACAAGTCCCCCTGACATCTGTTTTAAAATAGATTCGGAGCGTTGCTTTGCAAATTCAGGGAGACTCTTTTCCCCTTCTACCGCTTCTATAAATTGTTCTGTTGTAGAGAATTTCGTAGGGTCTGCTTCCACATACGTTGTTAATATCAATGCTAATTTTTGGTAATGTTTTGTACGTTATCTTCTGTTAAGTAATTAGTTGCTATCTCTTCTAAATAGCCTTCATATTTAGCACGATACTCTTCATTGGAAAGTAAGGCGTTCAATAGCGGCCGCTCCTCTAAAGTTGTGCCAGATACAGGTGTAGTCACACTAAAGTTAATAGCGCTATCTTCCATCAAATCCCCAGACAATCCAAATCCCATATTGAGTCCACCCTGATTCCGGTCAGCATTTGGCTATTGCTGTTGACCATTATTCGGAGGCTTCATTTCGGATTTATCATTTATCTGTGCATCATTAGGTGCTTTTATATCGGCATTGTCTTGGATTTTATTGTTGCCACCCATTCTACCACCAACACCAAAGCCACCAAACGACATATTAAAATCCCATGGTATAATCGAAAACATACCATTTTCCTCATACAAATAGTAATTGTGTTTCATATTGAAATTATGCCTTCAAAACTTGGCTTATTGCATATTCGTCTTCTACTATTAATATTTTTGCCATGTCCTTCTCCTCGTTACCAGCTCGTTCGTATTTTCATTATATCAGTTAAATGTCAGGAGCTAGTGCGTCTGTTCATTCTTATAGCGAAGTATATTTCCATGTATGGTTCCAACACTTCAAATATCGAGCTATTTACAATTTAAATCTATTGACAATGTCTTCCTAAGCCAATTATCATTGATTGCGAATGATAATCATTGATAATTCATTCATATAGTACATTTTTTTAACCAAAAATGATTAGGGGGGAAAAGCATGATTGTTGTTACAAATCGTATTCAAGTCAAACCCGGCTTTGCTGCAAAAATGGCACCGAACTTTACAAAACCAGGTCCTCTACAACAGTTTGAAGGCTTCCATAAAGTAGAGGTACTAGTTTCAACTGATGATCCGACTTATGACGAAATGAGCGTCAATATGTACTGGGAGACGAAGGAGCATTTCCAAGCTTGGCGTAATAGCGATGCATTCGCTGCAGCACATCACCGTCCTGGACAAAGCTCTGAGGGTGGAAAACCTGAAAACAGTCCAATGATCGGTAGCAAAATAGTTATAGCTGAATTAGCTTCTTCAATTGAAGCATTACGCTAACTTTTAACTTTTTCAGCAGGTATCCAAACTCCTGTACCAACATTCGCTGAGATAGAGGAACTTAGTCTAAGAAACGCCACGTCCTGTGGCATTACCGAAATGACCGACATCGTGTCGGCCCTTGTGCAGGCCTAATTACAAAGCCGATTCCGGACGCAATTACGCCGAGGCATGATTGATTTTATATCTCCTATCCTCACTATTTCCGAGGAAGCGGGATAATAACTAACATATCTTCTGATTCTATCTAAAAAAACCTGCATTTTTAAAATGCAGGTTTTTTGAATACTTTATCGCATGAAAATAACTAAAACATATCCAAGTATTGATAAACAAACCGAACCAATCAGTCCAGCAATAAACGCCTTTACACCTAATTGTTTAAAGGTTTTTATGTCTACATTTAAACCTAGTCCAGCCATTGCCATCCCTATTAAAATATAAGCGGTATTTACAAATGTTTGCGCTACATTAGCTGGTACGATCCCTAACGAATTAATAGCACTCGTCGCTAAAAACCCGAGAATAAACCATGGAATGATTGACAGTGAAAATCCTTCCTTTTCCTGCTTCTTGTCAATTCTCCGATATAAAATACCAATGACAATGGCTACTGGTACAAGCAATGCGACACGTGTTAGCTTAACAATAACCGCCATATCAATTGCTTCATTCCCACCAGCAGAGGCTGCTGCAATAACATGAGCAATTTCATGTAAAGTGCCTCCCGCAAAAATACCATATTCAGTAGGGGTTAAATTAAATACTGAGTATAACACTGTATAGACTAATGTGAATACAGTCCCTAATAATGCAACAATCGCTGCGCCCACTGCTGTCTCTTTTTCATTTGCTTTAATTTGAGGAGCAATAGCGACAACGGCAGCAGCTCCACAAATAGCTGTGCCACAAGCTGTTAATATACCGAGTTTCTTATCGACATGAAATACCTTCGTTAAGCCATATACAACCAGTAAAGCAAATACTAGATTAATAAACGCAATAAGGAAGACACTCGCTCCAGCGTTGTAAATATCCATTAAATTCAAACGCATACCTAATAAAATAATGCCTATGCGTAATAATTTTTTACTTGAAAATGTGATGCCTGTTTGCCATGAATCCTGCACCTTAAAGGCTGCTCTCCAAGCCATACCTAATATAATAGCAATGACAAGCTGCCCTAATATTGAGAAGAACGGAAATGTCGAAATATACTTTGCCACTAAGGCAATAATGAGTGTCAACAATATCCCCTTCATAAACGCTGGGGTCAGGAAACTTTTTAACCTACGTTGGCCATTATCCATGTTGTTCACTTCTTTCATCCTTGATGATTATTACTTTATTAGAAAGTTAATCATCAGTAAAATACATATATATAATGGCAATTATTAATATTTCTAATGATAGGAGTGGTAATATGCAATATGATGCTTTAAAAACGTTTATCACACTGGTGGAAGTCAATAATTTTACGAAAGCCTCCGAAATACTTCATATTTCACAGCCGAGTGTCAGTTTACACATTAAAAATTTGGAGCAAGAATTTCAAACGACCTTATTTATCCGTTCACCAAAATCTGTACAAATCACCCCAACTGGAGAAATTTTATATAAACGAGCTAAGCAAATGCTGGCCATTGCCGAAGCAGCAAAGGAAGATATTTTAACCTATCATCATGAAATTCAAGGGACACTTGTGATTGGCGCTAGCTTTACCATTGGGGAATATATATTGCCTCCTATTATAGCGAGCTTGCAACAGCAATTCCCTCAACTAGAGATTCAAGTTATTATTGGCAATACGAAAGAAATCATTCAATATACAAAATTGTTACAAGTCGATATCGGTCTTATTGAAGGACAAGCACACGACCATGAACTTCTTATTAAACCGTTTATGCAAGATGAGTTGTTTATTGTCAGTGCAAGTAATCACCCTCTTGCAAAGGTACCAACTATTACGGTTGCGGACTTACAGCAGCAAAATTGGGTTGCACGTGAAGATGGCTCTGGCACACGTTATTACTTAGATCATTTATTTAGAGCAAACGGGCTCCAAGTTCGTTCACTTCTTACTATTAGTAGTAATCAAGGTGTGAAAGAAAGCGTGATTCAAGGGCTTGGACTTTCATTACTGTCCGCTAGTGTCATTGAGCGTGAATTAAAAAATAACGATATAAAAATCTTACCTCTCGAAGATCAACATTTTACACGAACATTTTCTTATTTGTACTCACCTACTATGAAAAACAAGCGCAATGTTGACACTCTTATAGAGGCACTATTAAAAAAAGCTTAGCGACTAGTAATTCGCTAAGCTTCATGTTATTGAAAAACTATTGAAATTAAAATATGAGTCTTCGGCAAAACGAGAGGTTGATTTCCGTTCCACATAGTATGTATCTTCTAGCATGTTACTCTAATTTTTTATAATGATTAACTAAAACTTCAGCAATAATGTTTATCTGTGCGTTTTAGAACTTGAATGTTAAAGTTTTACTACTCGCTATGCTTACTGTATAGTTCTTGGGTTTATACGTTTACGCTCCTGCTTTTGCTCAATAATTTCTACGAATTTCAACGCTGCTCGAGATAAAGGCACACTTTTCAAATAACACATACCAATGCTTCGTGTTGGAATACTTTCTATTAATGTTAACTCATACAAAAGGCCACGTTGCAAATAATCCTTAGAAAATTCTTTCGTTACACAGGCAATCCCTAAATTACTTCGTGCAAATTCAAGCACTAGATCATGTGAACCAAGCTCAAACTCAGGTTCAATGTGGATTCCTCTTGCAAATAAGTAATCTTCTACGTACTTTCTCGAATTTGATTTTTTCTCTAAAAAAATCAGTGGAAACTTTAGCAGATCCTCAAAGCTTATACTTTTTGACACCAACGTTTTGTACTTCTCACCACATACAAAAATATCTTGAACCTCCGTGCAAGCGGTTAACTGTAATGTCGGATCTTCTATCGGAAAATTGCAAAGTCCTATATCAACCTCACCAGATTTAATAAAATTACAAATTTCCGAAGTCGTTCCATTTAACATTTGTAATTTTATATTTGGATACATCGTATGAAACGCCTCTAGATAAGGCATTAAAAAGAAACGAGAAATAGTATCCCCTACCCCAATTTTCAACTGACCTGTTGTTAAATTTTTAAATTCTAGCAGCTTCTCCTCGCCAGCATCTAAAAGGCCTAATGCTGAATTTGTATATTCATACAGTAGGCTGCCCTCAGTTGTTAACGTCACCCCTTTAGGTGTGCGATTAAAAAGACGTGTGCCGAGCTCCTTTTCTAATTGCATCATAGCTTGGCTAACAGCTGGTTGAGTCATATATAAATCTTTAGCAGCACTTGAAAAGCTATTATTTTTAGCAACTATACTAAAAACGCGATATAAATCTAATTTCCCTATCATATAAGCACCTCTTATAGCTATTATACGAACTATTAATTTTACTTATATCACTAAAGAGGCGTATAGTAAAACCATATTGATTTAATTTCACAATATTTAACTTTTTTCAGTAGGCGAAAAAGAATCGGCAAGGATTTTTTGTGCAACACAGCCGGTTCCAGACGCAATTATGCCAAGGCATAACTATTAATCATACATTGATCTATTAATAAGGAGAGATTATTTTGGAACGTGTAGTTGGTACAGTAGTAAGAGGTCTTCGTGGTCCGATTATTAACGAAGGCGATAATATTGAGCAAATTGTTGTTGATACAGTATTAAACGCAGCAAAGACTGAAGGCTATTCAATTGAAGATCGTGACATCGTCACAGTAACAGAATCTGTCGTAGCGCGTGCACAAGGTAACTATGCATCCATCGATGACATCGCAGCGGACGTAGCTGCTAAATTTGGTGCTGATACTGTTGGTGTTATCTTTCCAATCCTAAGCCGCAATCGCTTCGCTAACTGCTTACGCGGTATTGCAAAGGGCGTTAAAAAAGTTGTTCTTATGCTTAGCTATCCATCTGACGAAGTTGGGAACCACCTAGTTGATATTGATGAGCTAGATGTAAAAGGGATAAATCCTTGGACAGATACTTTAACTGAGGCTGAATTCCGTGAGCATTTCGGCTATAAAAAACATACATTTACAGGCGTAGATTATATTGAATATTATAAAGAACTAATCGAAGCTGAAGGCGCATCTTGTGAAGTTATCTTTTCAAACAACCCAAAAACAATTTTAGATTTTACGAAGAGCGTTTTAACATGTGATATTCATACACGCTTACGTACAAAACGTATTTTAACGGCAAATGGTGCTGAAAAAGTATACAGTCTTGATAATATTTTATCTGAGCCTAATAACGACTCCGGCTTTAATGCGGAATATGGTCTACTTGGTTCAAATAAAGCTACTGAAGATAGCGTAAAATTATTCCCACATACTTGCCAACCAATCGTTGATGGCATCCAAGCAAAGATCAAAGAAGCTACTGGTAAAACAGTTGAAGTAATGGTTTACGGTGATGGTGCTTTTAAAGATCCTGTGGGCAAGATTTGGGAGTTAGCTGACCCTGTTGTTTCTCCAGCTTTCACAGCTGGATTAGACGGCACACCAAACGAAGTAAAACTAAAATACTTAGCGGATAACGATTTTGCGGAACTTCGCGGCGAAGAATTAAAAGCAGCAATTTCAGAGTATATCCAAAACAAAGATGAAGATTTAACTGGGCAAATGGCCGCCCAAGGTACAACGCCTCGTCGTTTAACAGACTTAATCGGCTCTCTTTCAGATTTAACTTCAGGTTCAGGCGACAAAGGAACACCGATGATTTATATCCAAGGTTATTTTGATAACTACACAAAATAAAACGCTACAAAAAATGAACGCCCATTTTCGCTTGGGCGTTCATTTTTATATAGTGGACATGCTTCAATGTCGACACTATGTCCAAAAACCTTATTTTTCTATTATTTCATTTAGTGAGGATGACAGGAATCGAACCTATAAATCCCTATTTTATAAAGGGACATGCAACCACTGCATTCTTCCTCATATACATTATTTTTTAATGATTTCAAATTAAAGAATTACATTTTTCTCAGTCCTTTTTCTTTTAGTAGGTATACCCACTTATTTCAATTGATTAGGTATCACTTCTTCGTTTAACCAATGTTCGCTAGTTCGAACATGATTCTGTCTCACAAATTTCCCTAGATTATATCGAAAATCATCATAATGGAAGGAAGCCGCATTTCTAATAACATACCCTTCCTGCTCACCCCCAAGAAGTGATTTTCCTGTAAACGTCTTCTTTATTTTTTCTTCATCGAAAATGCCCCGATATAATACAGGCGCCGTTTCAATCCCTAGTTTAGCTGCATAATGGGCTGTCTCATCCCAGCTTAAACAAATATTTTTTTCGTCCCAAATACTAAATAAATAAAAGTAACTAGTTAATTCATTGTAGTAAATGGAGTGCTTGGCATAAACGTTTTCACCGCATAATCTCCACGCTTCTGGAATTTGGAATGCAAATGTAGCATGAAACGTTTTTACCCAATGCCTAGATGGATGATCTCCTGAATTTAAGCTTCTAGCATGCATATAGTTTTGATACAGTGTTGTTCCTTCCCCATCTAATTTTTCGGTTACAACAACCTCTTTTCCAATAAAATGATCAACATTTTTAGCAACCTTATCATCATGTGTATACCCTCTACTCCACGGCAAATGAAAGCTTCTTGGATATTTCATCAAATTGGTCATAAACTCACTTCCTTTATTTACATCTACTTCGCAAATTGATCTGCCTCACGAAAGAAATAAAGCTTTGTTAATAAGTCACCATCTAATAAATGATAAATCTTACTCGATCCATTATCGCCTCCATATTGAATTAACATATGAAATTGCACTAAATTAACAACCTTTAAAACAAAGTCTTCTTCAAAGCCAAGTTCTAATAAAAAATGGCATACCATTTGGGCAGATACATTTTCATGTCCATAATATCCATATCTTTGTTGTACTTCTTTATATTTTTTACAAAACGGTTTTCCTACATCATGGAATAGAGCAGCTATTTGTAGTGCAAGCTTGTCACTCTCCATATAGTATTCATTCATATATTCATAAACAAAATACGTATGCTGGCAAAGTAAAAATTGATGATACGGATTTTCTTGATTAAATTGATAAATTTCTTTAAATGGTTGGACTGATCTTAACTTCTGAAAAAGCTCCTCATATGTGGTTTCACTTTGGATTAGTGAAATAAACTGCTCTTTTGACATTTCATACGGACTCGCTTCATGCACAATATGCACCTCTTCAAACCCTTCCCCTACTATCGGAAACTCCAAATTCTTTCTCATCTTTTCCATAATTACTAACGGAACTTTTCTCTTTCTTTGTTGATTTCTTGATACACACAATTCATAAGGTGTATCAAAATAATAACATATAATCTTCACACCACGAGACATTTTACCTATAGAAAATATCCTACGTTCTCTCTCGATATTTGTCGCATCAACAATAACAGATTGCCCTTTAGCCACACATTTATTTAAACGCTCATACAAAACACGGAATACTATTCGCGATTGCTGCCTTGTAGCATCACCAAATAACTCTTGGCGTATAGCATCACTTGAAAGAATAAGCGCGTTTTCGCTTTTAGCTAGCCCCTTAACGAACGTGCTTTTGCCACTTCCAGGTAACCCAACTGTAAATATCACCTTCATTTTTCCACCCCCTTTCAAGTGTCTATATCGTTCATAGAAACATATTCTTTAGTTAGTTAATTAACTTCTATTCTTCTTATTTATCAAAAATTAACCATCAGCTTACCTTTAAAGTATAGAGATTAATTTTTGATGGTTAAAATAATAACAAAGAGACACAGAGATAATTATCATAACGTGGATTTGATCTTCGTTCTGACCGGACGCTTTCTTAAAGGCATCCGTTGAGCCTCCCAGGCCAACATCTGTGCGAAAGCGTAGCGTCACCGACAACACTACAATTAATCATAAAGGTGCGTTATCACGGGGCGCAGCGCCAATTCATAAGGAATTAGCAAACCCCCACCCCCATCACCTTAAACACATGATGACATACCAAAACATAGGTGACTATCCATAAAAAGTAACATTCTTCAAAAGGGAGAAATGAGGCTACAAAAAAAGACTGCCCCAACTTTTCAGGAACAGTCTTTTGTTAAAAATCTGATTTTCTTTTATAATTTTATTATATCATAAATTTGCCAAAATTACTAGACTATACTTCTATCCAAACTAGCTGTATGATAAATTTCCCGATTCTAAATCCATATTGAAAGGAATGTGAGTAACATTGGAAAAGCAATATGAACGGACAGAAGAAAATCAGTATCTTGCTCTTTGTTTAAATACAGTTGGTTACAAAAAAGAGGAGTTACTACAAAAGGAAAAGGATATTAAAGACAATGTTTTAACATTAAAGAAAACCTTTTGGGATGACGTCAGAGTGAATTTAGATACTCCTGAGGATATAGACGAAACTTATTATGCTATTAAACAACAGGCGGAGCTCTTATCCGATTCTCAACATGCTCAGCAACGTGCCATCAAGGATGTAAAAACTTATGATCGTTTACTGCAATCACCCTATTTTGCTCGCATTGATTTTTTACAGGATGGGCAAAACGAATCTTTAAAAATTTATATCGGTGTAGCAACCTTAATGGATAAAGAGAATGAAAACATACTAATTTATGATTGGCGAGCTCCTATATCAAGTATGTATTATGATTACACCCCTGGCCCAGCTACTTATGAAACAGCGACTGACGACATTCAAGGTGAGATACTTTTAAAGCGGCAATTTATCATTAAGAATGGTCAATTGCAATCGATGTTTAATACGGGATTAACAATTGGTGATGACTTATTACTCGATATTCTCGCTCAAAATGCAAATGAACATATCCGTAGCATCGTAGCAACGATTCAAGCCGAACAAAACAAAATTATTCGACATGTAAACACTCCTTATCTTATCGTAGAGGGTGTCGCGGGTAGTGGAAAAACAGCTGTTGCTCTCCAACGCGTTGCTTATTTGTTGTATCATTATCGAGACCAAATTACTGCTGATCAAATTTTATTGATTACACCTAATCAGCTCTTTAATCAATATGTTCATACCGTTTTACCGGATTTAGGTGAAGATAATATGCAGCAATTAACCTTCTCCGAATATGCAACAAAACGTTTAGGTCGACAGTTCCAATGGGAATATCCTTACGAGCAATTGGAGTCACTTTTAACAGAGAAAGATAACTCGATCTACCAAACGAAGCTTACTACTATTTCTTTCAAAGCTAGCCTCCTATATCGAGAATTGATGGACAAATATATAGAGTACCTTGCCAATGACGGTTTACTATTTAAAAATATTGTTTTTCGAGGAGAAAGAATTATTACAGCGCAAGAAATTACTGAGTATTTTTATTCGTTCAATGCGACAATTCCCATCCCAAATCGACTACAGTTAGTGAAAGAATGGTTATTACAACAATTATCGAAAATTGAAAAGACAGAACGGACGAAAGAATGGGTAGAAGAAGCTAGTGAACTGTTAGACATTGAAGATTATACAAAAACCTATAGTGATCTTTTACACGAAGGTCGCTTTTCAGAAAACTCCTTTGATGATTTTGAGCAAGAGCGCAAGAAAATAGCCATTCAAATTGTCAAAAAACAGCTCAAGCCACTTCGTCAATCTGTGAAACAATTAAAGTTCGTTCATTTGTTAGGCATTTATCGTCAACTGTTTGATATGAACAATACTATTCATCGGCAATTACAGAACTTTTTACCCGACCATTGGGATGAAATCTGTCAACAAACACTCCCTAATTTAACAAAGCGCATTATTTCATATGAAGATTCCGCTCCATTTTTATATTTGCAGGACAAAATAGAAGGTCAACGAACAAATACGCAGATTCGTCATGTTTTAATTGATGAAGCACAAGACTATTCTCCATTTCAGCTATTTGTATTACAACAATTATTCCCACGTGCACGAATGACTATATTAGGCGATGGACATCAAACTATCCATCCTCATACCTTTAAAAACCCTTCACTGCTGACGCCACAATTGTATGGTGAACAAGCAGAAAAAATAATATTAACCAAAAGTTATCGCTCAACAAAACAAATTATTCACCTTACTTCGAAGATTTTACATGAGGACGCAAAAGTAGAAGCCTTTAATCGAACTGGTTCAGAACCGACTATCACGATTGTTTCGAATGAAATAGATTTAATCGAACAGCTTGTCGAAAAGATTAACAGCTTGTCCCTAAATTTTGAAACAATTGCAGTCATCTGTAAAACAGAGCAAGAGTGTACGAAGGTTTTTGATCAAATGAAAGACCAAGTAGATATTCAACTCATTACCCATCATACAAATCAATTTAAAAAAGGTATTTTACTGTTGCCTGCTTATATGGCAAAAGGAATTGAATTCGACGCTGTCTTAATATGCAATGCTTCCTCAGCTACTTATTCTAGAGAAACAGAACGTAATTATTTCTACACAGCTTGTACACGAGCCATGCACGAATTGCATATCTATTCCATTAATGAGTTAACCCATTTTTTAAAACTTTAATTTCAATAAAGAAGAGAATCTGCATGCTTCGATTGAAGGCTAGCAGATTCTCTTTTTTAAATGTAGTAATTATAATCCTCAGGAATTACACGTTTTAAAAATTTCTTCGTGCGCTCTTCTTTCGGATTAACAAATATATCATGAGGGCTTCCTTCTTCTACAACGACACCACCGTCCATAAAAATTACTCGGTTGGCTACGTCTTTTGCAAAGCCCATTTCATGTGTGACAACAAGCATCGTTGTCCCTTCTGCTGCAATGTTTTTCATAACCTGAAGGACTTCTCCTACTAGCTCTGGGTCAAGTGCAGAAGTAGGTTCATCGAATAAAATAATATCAGGGTTCAACGCTACTGCCCGTGCAATACCGACTCGTTGTTGCTGGCCTCCGGACAATTGACTTGGATAGGCATCATATTTTTCTGATAAACCTACTTTATCAAGCGCTTTTTTGCCAATATCAATGGCTTCTACCTTTGGAATTTTACGTCCTATAATAAGCCCTTCTGTCACATTTTCTAGCGCTGTTTTATTCGTAAAAAGATTGTAGTTTTGGAATACAAAGGCTACACGTTGTCGAATAGAATGTACGTCCTTCTTCTTCACATTTTGAAAATCTACTTGGATATCGCCAAATGTCGCATGTCCTTGATCGGCTTTCTCTAAAAAGTTAATGCAACGTAATAATGTTGTTTTTCCCGAGCCGCTGGGACCTAAAATAACGACGACATCGCCTTTATCAATGGCTAAATCGACACCTTTTAAAATTTCATTGCTACCAAATGATTTGTGGATATTTTTAATTTCTAACATAGTCGTTCACCCCTTAGGCTTTTGCCACTTTGAATTTACTTAAATGTTTTTCATATCGTTTAAAAATGTATTCAACCGTACTACATAAAATTAAATACACAATGAAAATATCAATATATGCTTCCACATAATTGTAACCAACATTGGCAGCTACTTTAGCTTTTAATGTAATTTCAGGCAACGACATTGCATAGCCTAAAGACGTTGCTTTAATAAGATTGACTGTAGCTGTACAAATATTCGGCATCGCTACTACTAAGGCCTGCGGAATAATAATACGGCGATAAGCTTGAAATGTTGTTAAGCCTACTGCTTGAGCTGCTTCTAGCTGACCTTTATCAATCGTACTTAAAGCAGAACGAAATACTTCTATTAAAATTGCCGTCGTACTAAATGCGAAGACAATAAATGCATACCAGATTGGATTGATTTTATAAATGTCATAGGCAATATTATATTTTTCAAAAATAATTTTAAGCAGTAGTGGGATACTACTATAAATAATAAAGATTTGAATGATTATCGGTGTACCTCGGACAAAGGAGACATATATCTTTGCTAAATGATGGATCACTGGGATTTTATTAATCCGTGTTAGTGCTAGTAGGAAGCCTAGTGGTAAAGCAACAAACATAGCAACAATTGTCACAAGGAGTGCGATAGGTACACCTGATAATGCGACAAAAAATGTTTCAACTAAAAATTGATAATTCACAGTTACGCCTCCTTACGTTGTTTCTAATGTCTTTTTCCCCTTACCAAAAAACTTTTCTAGCATAGCGAAGAATTTTTCGATAATGATCGACAGCACCCAATAAACAATGGCTAAAGCGATATATATTTCTAATGCATGTGCATTAATATTACTTGCGATAATTAAATTTGCCTTACCGACAATATCAATTAAGCCGATTGTATAAGCGAGCGCTCCTTCTTGTAATAACGCAATCATTCCATTCCCAAAGTTCGGTAAAGCGATAACGAGTGCCTGCGGGAAAATAATACGGCGATAAGCTTGGACTGGCGTTAATCCCACACTAACAGCCGCTTCAAATTGCCCTTTATCAATCGCTAAATAAGCAGAACGAATAACTTCTGACATAATCGCTGCAAACTGTAAAGTGAACGTTACGACTACGAAAATGGCAGTTTCAATTGAATGGAGATTTATGCCGAAGTTTTCTGCTAACGCTGGAACACCATAATAGACGAGGAATAATAAGACGATAGATGGTGTACAACGCATAATCGTTGTATATAAGTTCGCTAATTTTCGCAGCAATTTTATTGAGCTTAACTTGGCAGCCGCTAATAGTAAGCCAAATATTGTGCCTAGTACAATGGAAGATCCTGCGACTAGGAAGGTAACTTTTAAAAACGGCAATAATACAGGAATTGAGTTCCAAATGTATGATGCATCAAAATACTTCTCCATTTCCTCACCAACTTCTATATAAATGTACAATAAGAGGTGTGTTGATTAGCCATTTTTAATTACTAAAATTAAGTAGAAGACGTGATTTCCGTTACGAGCTACTTGTTTGTCGCTGACGCTTCGCTTTCGCGTAGAGCAGGGCTTCTGCGGGCGAGCGACGAGCCGCTTCCTTCGCTCCGCTCCGTGCAGGGCCTCGAATGTCTCGCTTTCCGCGGAGGTCAAGTAGACCTTCACTACAATCAGCTAAATATGCTCATATATAAGGTAAATTACAAAAAAACCTTTTTCCACCCAACAATTAACCAACTTTTTCCCCTAATCAACACACCTGATACAATAATTCTCTTTTTATTAATAAAGACTGCTGAGTATACTGACTCAACAGCCTTTTATTTGGTAGTACCGCTACCGCCTATTAGCGCTTCACGGTTTCTAACACTTCAAATAAATCTCGACCGTAAAACTTAGTGCTTAATTCATTTGTTTTCTTTTGCTCTTTAATTTTTGCTATAGCTTTATCGTAAGCATCTGCAAATTCTTTTTCCTTTTTATTAAATAACGGCCATGTTTTAATAACGGCTAATTCGTTGTAAACTACGTCATCCTTTAAATTATGATAGGGGCCATCTTCTGCTAAAACTTGTTGTTTAAATGGACCTTCAATCATGACACCGCCATCGACACGTTTTTCATTTACCCATTGCACAACATCCACAGTGAACGCATCTCCAGCCTGTAATTTCACTTTATTGTCTGGGTTGGCTTTATTATATTCATCAATAATTGTATATTGAGCATTATTCGCAGCAATTGGTGCTAATGAATAATCTTTTTTCGCAAAGTCGGCTAATGTTTTTACGCCTTCATCCTCTTTACGTAATACTAAACCCGCACTACTTAAGCCTAAAAATTCTTTTGGGAAGATAAACTTTTCCGTACGTTCTTGCGTAAAGAAGGCATTTTTTATTCCTACTTGATATTTCCCTTGCTCAACACCAATTAGTAAATCATCACTAGTCGTGCCTACAAATTCAAACTTATAGTCAGGTAACTGTTCATCCACTAGCTTCATGACTTCCACATCATAGCCAGTCGGATTTCCGTTATCATCTAGATAACTAATTGGCTTAGACGCCTGGTCAAATGCGACCTTCACTGTACGTACTTTCCCGCCATCCTCTGAATCTTTATCTGAAGCTTCACCTGAATTACAGCCTGTTAAAATAGCAAGTGAAGCTAACCCGATTGCAGCCAATTGGAAAATCTTTTTCTTTTGTTTAAACATATGTCATTTCCCCTTATTCTCCATTGTTTTGTAGTTGATGTTCAGTCGATTTTTGCTGTTTAATTGCGGCATTTGCCAATTTAATAATAGTCATATCATCCATCGGTGGATTATGAAGTCCTGCACGAACATTTCGATAATAACGCTGTAATGGATTCGTTAATTGTAGGCTTTTAGCTCCTACTACACGCATTGCCTTATCGACGATTTCAATCGCCAAATTTGTTACAGTATGCTTAGCAACTGCCATTTCATTTACCAAAAGCTCACGTCTAGCTGGGTCATCATAAGCTTCGGCAACCCCATACAGTACAAAGCGCGATTGATATAGCTTTAATTCAATATCACCTAGAAGTTGCTGCACATTAGGTAATGTACTAATGGGAGCATTTAAACTATTAGGTTGATAATGATTTGCAAAATGCAGTGCATAATCACGGGCTGCCTGCGCAATCCCTAAGTATGTTGCTGGTATATGTAGAATCCAACCATTTATTTTTCCACCACTTGGGTGACTTGGTAACTCTACTAAATGATTTGAAGGAACAATTACATCTTTTAACACTAGGTCATGACTGCTTGTGCCTCGCATTGCAGACATTTCCCAGTTCTCTTCGATCGAAAGCCCTTGGGCATTTTTATGAATAAGGAAGTAACCAATTTGATTTTTCTCCTCAATCCATGCTGATGTTAAGAAGTAATCTAGTACCGGGGAGGCTGTCGTAAAGATTTTACGCCCATTTATGAGCCAACCTGCCTCTTTTGAAACAGCATTCGTTCCTGGTCGCCCTCCACGTGTTGGACTACCCGTTGCCGCTTCACTGGCAGCCCTATTTATAATTGCACCGTTCTTTATTTCTTGAGCAAATGAACTTAGTAAATCGTCTGTCCATAGCTTTTTCTCATATAGTTCGCCTACAACACCTAATGTCCATCCTAATGAGAGTGAAGCATTCTCGTCGTAGCTTGCTAACGTTTCTTGAACGAGTACCATATCATAAACTGATAATCCTTCACCGCCATATTCTTTCGGTAAAGTTAGTTTTGGATAACCAATTTGCAGAAGTAGTTTATGTGCTTCGAATGGAAAACGAGATTGTTCATCTACTTCTTTAGCTTCAGCCTTGATTGACTCAGAAATAGTTGCTAGCTGATCGAGCCAATACTGTTGTTGCTTTGTTTTAACAAATAAATTTTTCAAGAAAATCTCCTTCTTCCCAAAATATATAAAACATATATACTTACTAAGAATTAATGTTGTAAAAAATCTCTAACTACGTTTTGTAGCAAGAGAATATGTGGTACTGAATTTTCTGATTCGTTGACATTTATAATACTTTTCACATTTAAAAATGTCAATGGGATAATAACAAGTTTTTTTATAAGTTTTATAAACATTACTTACATGTCTTCTTTTTTCACCAAGCCATATTTACAGCATATGCTAACACTATAGAAAGAGGTGCATGTATGACTAATAACATGAATCCAGCCTTAAATAATATGCCTATTTCGCCTATGACCCCTCAGGTTATTCAGACGAAATTTGGCGATATTAATGGAGATGGCTTACTTGAAACTGTTCTTTTGATGGGGAATAAAACACCAGATAGCCCTTTGTGGAAAAACCTAACGCTTGCGATATTTTACGGACAGACTCACCAATTCGAAAAAATAATGCTGAAACAAAGCGTCGGCTACAACCCAACTATATTTTTAGGTGACTTTACCGGGAATCATCTAGATGATATTTTAGCTATTTCCGACACGGGGGGTAGTGGCGGTATTATCAACGGCGAAATATTTTCCTCAATAAACGGGAAAATACGCTCAATTTTTGATGCAGAAACGTTTAGTAATACGCTAAAATACACTGTTAATTATCAAAACCAATATAAAGTAGCTGTGCGTAGCATGAATCCCCAAAAACAATATATCATCGATTTACAATACAAAGGTACGGATTATTTAGCAGATATTTACAATCAAGACGGTACACTAAAGCAACCAATTCAAGGATGGGTTGATCCAATCAGCGGATTGTATCCGGTCGACTATGAACGGGATGGCATATATGAGATTTTAGCGTATCAGGCTATAGCAGGCAGATTTCATGCCGATGGATTAGGTTATGTAGAAAATATTTTGAAATGGGATGGCAATGAATTTAGCGTTGACCGTCAAACTGTAGCGATTTTTGGCGAAGATTTAAAATAAGTTACCATATCCTTATATAAGGAAAAAGCAAGAATTTTCCTGATTTCCGCAATCGAAATCGGACAGATTCTTGCCTTTTCTAGGTGAGACAAGGCTTATTTTTCTACTAATGCAAAATAATTATTTTCGTGATCAGCAAAATTGAACACTCTACCCATTG
Organism: Lysinibacillus sp. EB106-09-02-XG168; assembly: GCF_058791475.1. Taxonomy (NCBI): domain Bacteria; kingdom Bacillati; phylum Bacillota; class Bacilli; order Caryophanales; family Bacillaceae; genus Lysinibacillus; species Lysinibacillus sp. EB106-09-02-XG168. The sequence goes on from NZ_JBYTDN010000003.1 coordinate 4,720,427, forward strand.
GCATCATGACTAAATCCCCTACTTTAATGCCTTTTGCTTGAAAATCTTTATATAGATCTTCTATATGGTCGGCATAAAACATTATAGAAGGTGTCCCTAAATTTAAGTCAGGCTGCATTTTTGCAATAATATCTTTATTGTGTAAAACAAAGGTAGTTTGAGCTTCTTTAGTAGGAGCAATTTCAATCCAGCGTACTCCGCCCTCTTCCTGATCGGCAACTACAACAAATCCAACTTTTTCTGTCCAAAACTTCACGGCAGTATCTTGATCATTTACATACAACATTACTTGTCCAATTTGTCGAATCATGAAACAATTCCCTCCTCTTTTGAGCATTAGTATACATCAAAAAGTAGCTTTATATGTCATTTAGCGATTATCGTTTTCAGGAGAATTTTAAAGTATTTATTAATGAAATCTACTATATAGTGAACAGTTATTATAAAATACTTAACTTTTATTTTATTTTTGGTAAAATGAGCCTAGATATCTATTGTTTACATAGAAAGTAAATGTATAGACTTTATCACCATCAACTAAGGCATTATTTCTTACTCAATATTCGGTGATAAAAAAGTTTAAAATACTATATCATAGTGAGGATAATTCAAGTGAAACAACTAAGTTTAAGGAAAAAGCTCATTTTTTCGTTTTTAGCAATGCTTCTCATTCCGACACTGTTAATTGGAATTGTGTCTTACCAGAGTGCTGGAAGGCAAATTTCAAAAGAACAGCAAGCAAGTGCAACCGAAAGTGTGCGCATGCTTAATACGAATATTACTAACACGATTGAGCCAAAAGTGAAAGACGTTCAATATTTTTCAAACAAGCTCCATCAATCTTATTTACAAGAAGGTAAAACTACAGAACTTAAATCTCTTTTCCACGAATACATGAACATGCATCCAGAGGTGGAGCTAATTTATATCGGAACCTCTGATGGCAGACTACTGGATGAACCTGCTCAAAAATACCCTAGTGGGTTTGACCCTCGTAAAAGATCTTGGTATAAGCAAGCTGTAGATAATAAAGACCAAGTATCTATTACAGCTCCATACGTTACACAGACTACAGGTGATATCGTTCTTACGATTACTCAGGCTTTACCAGACGGCTCAGGGGTAATAGGGCTAGATGTAAATATATCTAGATTAAGTACCATTACGAATGATATACGCATTGGAGAAACTGGCTTTGCTTCACTTTTAGATAGTAATAAAATTTATATTGCCCACCCAAATAAAGAAAGTGGTGCTGAAGCAACAGAAAGCTATAATACTAAAATCTATGAACAAGATAGTGGTACTGTTATAGAAAAAGACCGACAACTTCAATTTGTTACAAATAAGCTAACAGGCTGGAAAGTCGTTGGTACCATGTTTACAGCTGAAGCTGCTAACGCTGCTGCTTCGACATTTAATATCAATTTAATAATTATCGCCATTTCTATTACTGTTGGCATTATTTTTATGCTATTCATGATTAAATCAGTCGTTAATCCGATCAATCGACTTAAACAAAGCGCTATAAAAATTAGCGAGGGCGATTTAACAGAGTTTATTGACAATCATTCGAAAGATGAGATTGGACAGCTTGGAGAAGCTTTTATCGCCATGAAGGTTAACTTAAAAAAACTTATTCGTAACGTTGATCAAAGCTCTCAACATGTTCAAACCTCGGCGCATGGCTTATCTGCGAATGCCGAACAAAATATCGCTGCTTCTGAACAAGTTACTGAAGCTATGCAGCAGGTTGCTGTCAGTACAGAAAAACAAACAACTGGTATTGACCAAAATGCTGTTTCTATTGAAGAAATCGCAAAAGGAGTCGTCGAGATCGCTGATAGCTCAATGCAGGTTTCCGATTTATCGAGCCGTGCTATACAATTGGCCGATGAAGGCGGACAAGCCGTAGAACAAACTGTTAATCAAATGGTCTCGATTCATGAATCTGTGACACAATCGGATACGATGATTAAATCTCTCTATGATCGAACAAAAGAAATTGGTTCTATTTTAGAAATTATTAGCGCTATTTCAGAGCAAACAAATCTGCTTGCCCTTAATGCTGCTATTGAGGCAGCGCGAGCTGGAGAACACGGGAAAGGCTTTGCAGTAGTCGCCGATGAAGTGCGGAAGTTAGCAGAGCAATCTCATCAATCGGCAGAGCAGATTTCTGCACTAATTACTGGTATTCAACAAGATACGGCTAAGTCCGTTCAAACAATGATGAAGACTTCAGCCGATGTCCAGGATGGTTTACAACTAACAGAAGATACAAGTAAAAAGTTTGCAAGTATCATTAAGCGTCTCCACGAAATTGCTCCGAAAATGGAGGATATATCTGCATCAGCTCAGGAGATGTCAGCAGTAGTCGAAGAAGTTTCTGCAACAGCTATAGAGCTAACAAATCATGCTAAAATAAATGCTGCAGCGTCAGAGGAAGTTGCCGCTTCAACTGAACAGACATTGTCTTCGATGCAGGAAATGGCTGTAGCCTCAAAAGCACTTCTCGATATGGCTGATGAATTACAAAGCTATGTGAATCGTTTTAAATACTAAAAGGAAAAGCACGATGTTAATGGGGAACTTTCCAAAAACATCGTGCTTTTTAATAGTAATTTTATCTATTTTCCTCATGACTAAATTGCCATTCAACACCAAATTTATCAGTAAGGGAGCCATAACATTTACTCCAAAACGTTTCTTGTAGCTCCATCGTAACTTTGCCACCTTCTTTAAGGCTATCAAAAGCTTTTCGCATCTGGGCCTCATCGCCTGAGACAACGGCTAACGTTACATTGTTTCCAATCGTGAATGGGTGTCCTGGAAATGTATCTGAAAACATTACAGTACTACCAAAAATCGAAAGTCGCGTATGCATGACAAGATCTTTTGCTTCCTCTGGTAATGGATAACTTGGATTCTGTGGTGAATCTCCAAATGTCATAATTTCAGGCTTGTTTGTATTAAAAACTGTCTCATAAAAAGTTACAGCCTCTCGACAATTTCCATTAAAATTTAAATAAACTTCTACTGCCATTTCCAACACTCCCTTTGTCATTTTCGAAACAATTTTATTTTACACGGTTAATAACTAATAGTACAAATCTTAGAATCAATAAATTACTTTCCTTCTTTTGAAAAACAATAACAGCTTACTCCCTTACAAAAGCTCAGGATTTCCTCTAACTACTTTTAACTTTTGAATAAAGTAAACTTACACCGCCTTCCCACTCTAACAAAAAGTGATATATCTATATATTTCGCTTAATTCCTGTTATTTCCTGCTATTTTTTTATTAATTTAGATAAAAGCTTTGACATTTACTCAAAAATAATGTAAATTACCAAATGACGAACAATTTAAATCAAAACTTAAAAAATATTCGTATTTTAGGAGTGTTTATAATGGATAACGTATTTGACTATGAGGATATTCAGCTAATTCCCGCAAAATGTATTGTAGAAAGTCGCTCAGAGTGTGATACTTCTGTTACTTTAGGCGATCATACATTCAAGCTTCCTGTTGTACCAGCAAACATGCAAACAATTATCGACGAAAGTCTTGCTGTGAAGCTTGCTGAAAACGGTTACTTTTATATCATGCACCGTTTTAATCCAGAAACTCGTATCGATTTCATCAAAGATATGCAAGCTCGTGGCTTAATCGCATCAATTAGTGTTGGTGTAAAAGATGAAGAATACACATTTATTGAAGAATTAGCAGCTGCTAATGTAGTGCCTGATTTTATGACAATTGATATTGCACATGGGCATTCAAATGCTGTTATTCGTATGATTCAGCATATAAAAAAACATCTACCAACTAGCTTCGTAATTGCTGGTAATGTGGGCACACCTGAGGCAGTTCGTGAACTTGAAAATGCTGGTGCAGATGCAACAAAAGTTGGTATTGGGCCAGGTAAAGTATGTATTACTAAAATCAAAACTGGTTTTGGTACAGGTGGTTGGCAGCTAGCTGCACTACGCTGGTGTGCAAAAGCTGCAACAAAGCCAATTATCGCTGATGGTGGTATTCGTACAAATGGTGATATTGCAAAATCGGTTCGCTTTGGTGCTTCAATGGTGATGATTGGCTCATTATTTGCAGGTCATGAGGAGTCACCTGGTGAGACAATCGAAATCGACGGTAAAACTGTGAAGGAATACTTCGGATCTGCTTCTGAATTTCAAAAAGGCGAACGTAAAAATGTTGAAGGTAAAAAGATGTTTGTTGAACATAAAGGCAGCATCAAAGATACTTTAATTGAAATGCAGCAAGATCTTCAATCGTCTATTTCTTATGCAGGTGGCAATAAACTAGATGCCATTCGAAATGTAGATTATGTAATTGTGAAAAACTCTATTTTTAATGGAGATAAAGTATACTAAAAACCAGAAAAACCCAAACAAGAATGGAATAAATTCTTGTTTGGGCTTTTTGTTGGATTCCATTTCTCCAATGGTCAAATAATGAGCAATTGTGGTTCTTGGTTAGCCTATTACTCGATTAGTTTTTCAGCTACCTGAGCGTTCTCGGCTCTTGACTGACCGATTCTTTTATTGGATAAAAGAAAAAATGCTACCAATGAAGTGTAGCATTTCCCTTAAAATTATAGTTTGTTAATAACAGCGTGGATCGTTTCTTTTAATTCTTCATCATGATCAGAAAGGTCTACAAGGTTTGCTACACGCTCACGTAATACTGGACGTTCAATTACAAGCTTTTCATCAAGTACTTGCACTAGTAACTCGATAATAAGACGATCACGTACGTTTAATGCTTCCTCTAAACGCTCTGGTGTGATTTTTCCTGTTTTTGCTGCTTTAGCCATTTTAAAAACCCCTTTTAAATTTTATATTCATGCACATCTATTTTAGCATACAGCTAATTTATTTTAAAAACTTTCTTTCGCTAATATATAGGCTCATTACCATAACGTGTGGTTGATTTCCGTTCCGACTGAGCGCTTTGTTGCTGACGCTTCGCTTTCGCACAGTTAAAACATTTGTTGCTGACGCTTCGCTTTCGCACAGAGCAAAGCTTCCTGAGAGCGTCCGCTGAACCCCCAAGGAGCCACCAGCCTCCACTCAACCTATACTCATAACATACGTTTTAACAAATATCATCCACAGCTTTCGGTGATGATCCAATATACACCAAAACTTTACAAATAAATGTTCGTACATTTACGATAATTTGTTATATTCAAATCATAAAATGATGACGCTCAATCATATGATTATTTGTTCTCCATTTAGTTTTTTCATTTTCACTTAGGACGATTTACAAGATTGGAGGAATTCTGTGAACCAAAAGAACTCGACTTACTTACAATTAATAAAGGCTGTACCGAAATCTTTACAACTATTTCTAAATGTTTGCCTTGTACTTTTAGCGCTCATTTTATCTTTCCTACTTTGCAAAGAACTCATTCAATTCCTTAAAATTTTATTATTCAACAATGATGGCGGAGACTATAAGCTTTTCCTCGCTAACATTCTTATTTTCTTTTTGTATTTTGAATTTATCACGATGATTATTAAATATTTTAAAGAGAGTTATCATTTTCCTCTAAGATACTTTATATATATAGGGATTACAGCCATGATTCGATTAATTATCGTAGAACATGACCATCCCATTAATACATTAATTTATTCACTTATTATTTTAATATTAATTATTAGCTATTTTATTATTAATATTACACCGCTGGAACGACCTGTACGCTCGTCACTCTTTATGAAAAAAGAACAATAGCTTTATTACAATAAGCAAAACCCTTGAACCTTAGACAATGAGCTCTGTATTCGTTGGCGACCTTTTCTTTTTCACGAAGATAATCAACTACAAATAAGATACTTCCCTCATTGTTTTGATTGTATATAAAAGGTTTCTTTTGTTCAGTAAACCTTCCTGATGTATACAGCCTTCTTCCTTCAATAATCTTTCAATGATTTCTCATATACATTCCCACCCTACATGGAATTTATTTTAAGCACGGTTTTTTCACATTAATTTCAGTTCTTGATAATAACATATATTACCACCAGCAAAAAAACCGAGGTGGACTAATAGTGCTTTTTTAGATCAACTACATAAATCGTACCGGCTAGCCCCCTATTCAAGCCATTCAGAAGTAACTATGAACTGATCTCGTTACTTCGTCGATTAGAGCATTAGGAAGTAATTATAAATAACTCAGAAATAGGATGGGTTGAGCACATATAGCTCAGCTCGAAAAGGAATGTACAGCTATGAACTTGGGACAGCATGAATTATTGAAGGGAGACGGAAAGAATGAATCTGATTGATGTATATATTCATGAAGTAACTAGAAGAATCCGCAAAGAAAAACGCGATGAAACCAGTCTAGAGTTAAGATCTTCTATTGAAAATATGTTACCTGAAGATTATTCAGAATCAGATATTAAGGAAGTACTTAAGAAGTTAGGAAGTCCTGCAGAAGTTGCAGCAAGCTATCAAAACACACCACGATTATTAATCGGTCCAAAAGTGTTTGATACTTATATTAGGACTATAAAATTAGTTATTCCTTGGGCAATAATTATTACAGTTATTGTACAGATGATAGAAAGTATTGTGCTTTATAATGAAGAAGGTGGCGCTCTTCTGTCTGCTATTATTAAAACTATTACTTTAACTATCGCTCATATTATTTCAGTAATCATCTACGTACTCTTCTGGATTACAGTTACTTTCATTGTCATAGAACGATCTGGAGAAAATAATATTCGAATACCCCTATTAAAGGACCATCCAGATTGGACACCTGATGATTTAACTAAAGTTAAAATAATTCCTAAAGAAAAAACGATTTCGCTTAATGATAATATTTTAAGTTTCTTAGGTATTGCTATCTTCTCCTTTGTCTATTTCAATGCTCATCACCTTATAGGAATCTATACTTCTCACAATAAAGGTGGCTTTAAATTTATTATGCCTATATTCAATCAGGAAGTCTTACTCTCCTTTGCACCGATTATTTTAATTTGTATCGTTTTAAGTGTAGCTTTAACATTATGGAAATCGAAGGAAGGTCAATGGACAATGTTAATTGCCATAGTTAATGCTCTTCTTCAATGTACAGGAATCATTGTTTTTATCCTCATGGCTATTCACCCTGATTTCATACACAGTCCCGCTGTACCTTATATAGCTGCAATTACAGAAACAACCTCCGCTAAGATTTTGGTAGCTATAGATCGAATAATATTCGTCAGCATAGCTATCACCATCGCAGCAAATGCATATGATATTTATAGTGGCTTTAAAAAGGCTAGAATTTGAAAAAAATTCGTTTTGGGGCTGACCCTTTCTTGTTGGCCCTATACTGATTCATATATTTTTACTACCTACTAAAAAAAGTTTAAAAACTTCCCCAATCGATCAAAATACCGTTATTCTCTAATGTTTTGTATAATAAAGTTGAGAGTTACTAAATACATTCCTAAATAATTTGCACTAATTCAGACAGAATAAGGGGAAATTATTATGACCATTCTTCTTGTAGATGACAATCAAGTCAATCTATTTGTAATTGAAAAAATATTAAAAAATGTAGGCTATGAAAACTGTGTTTCTCTAACATCTGCCTATGAACTTTTTGATTATTTACAGTTAGATGCACCATAATAAAACCCATAAGGCTCTATTCCATATTTAAAATGTATTTTTCAATGCGATTGGTTAGAGCGTGTACATTTGAGTCATTCTTGATAATATAATTTTTTTCTTTTTGTATAGAGGTAATTTGATTATTTAAGATGATCACTGATGCAAGTAAACATAGTATGATAACAATATAGCCTAACGTAATTTTAGTGTTTTCCTACCTTTATCTGTCATAAACTCTATAACTAGTATCAATCAAAAAGTAACACAGTTTCTTGCTCTTAGGTTAAGAGCATACTCTCTTTGCGAGGAATACTTAACAAAGTTCACATTAAAAGGCTTCATCTCAAAAGTTGCGGATGACTTTTGTTAGAACGTTTACTATGTAAATCAGTTGATCTTCGTCATGGCTGGATGACCCATTGAGGATCAGTAATAGATGAACAGAAATCAACCACGCGTTTTGATGATGAGCCATTAAAAGTTAATAAGTCCCATATTCTTTTCATATATATTATATATTGGCCATTTTTGCTGAGACATAATTAATAGTAAGGAGAGAACAATTGTGGACATTTTCGTAAGACCTGGGGATTCTCTTTGGCATTTTAGTGAAGTGTTTAAAATACCTCTTCAACTAATTATAGATTCGAACCGAACTATTAAACCTCAATTTTTAAGGGTTGGACAGCGTGTTCGAATTCCGGGGTTTGTTACAGTCAATTACCAAATAAAGCAAGGAGATACTTTTTGGCAAATAGCCCAAAGCAAAAACCTCCCATTAGTGGCCATTTTGCTTGTCAATCCTGGCCTTAATCCAAATCAATTACACATTGGACAGACAATTCGCATTCCCCAACGAATCACATGGAGGCTCATCAATGGTAAACAAAATTATACTTACACGACCATGATGAACGATATCAAAAAACTACTCGATGCATATCCGTTTCTACAAAGCTCTACAATTGGACATTCTGTTTTACAGCATGAAATTCCAGAGCTTCTAATCGGGAACGGAGCTAAGCGTGTCCATTATAACGGCTCCTTTCATGCAAATGAATGGATTACAACTCCAATTATTTTAACTTTTATAAACGACTACCTACTCTCTCTCACTAATCAAAATACAATTCGCGGTTTATCCCTTCTCCCACTTTACCAACAAACAATCCTTTCTATCGTTCCGATGGTCAATCCCGATGGTGTTGATTTAGTATTACAAGGACCACCTCATGACGAAGCATTAAGAAACCAGCTTATTACTTGGAATAACGGTAACACCGATTTCTCTGGTTGGAAGGCAAATATACATGGGGTCGATTTGAACGACCAGTTCCCTGCAAAATGGGAGCTTGAAAGTGCACGAAATCCTAATACACCTGGGCCAAGAGATTTTGGAGGGCAAAAACCTTTGTCCGAGCCAGAGGCCATTGCTATGGCTGACTTAACAAGGAAGCGCGATTTCGCCAGAGTTCTTGCGTTTCATACACAAGGTAGAGTCATTTATTGGGGGTTTGAAAATCTCGAACCACCAGAGTCAGAAACCCTTGTTAATGAGTTTAGCCGGGTTAGTGGCTACGAGCCTATCCATTCAGCGGGCAGTTATGCGGGCTATAAAGATTGGTTTATCCAGGATTGGCGTAGACCTGGATTCACTGTTGAATTAGGTAGTGGTACAAATCCACTTCCACTTAGCCAATTCGATGACATCTATGAAGAGACATTAGGTATATTCCTTGCAGCATTGTATATGTAATAGAAATCGATAATCTAAGAATCGTTCCCCTTAAGGATTTTCATCCTAATTCAATTCTAAATAAACATCCCCAATCCCCTTTTACTTCTAAAGTGAATGGGGATTTTTTAACCTCTAATTGATTGCTTCTTGATAGTTCATCACCAAAGGTCGTGGGTGACTTTTGTTAAAACGTCTACTATGTAAATAAGGTGATTTCCGTCGCGGCTGGGCGACTCCTTGGGGATTAGCGATAGGAGGAACGAAGGCGTTATCACATCCTGTGATAACCTTCGTGACCAACCTCGTGTCGCTGCCGCTACGTTACACTGCGCTTTCGCACAAAAAACATCTGTTGGCCCGAGATCCTGGAGCGAGCATCGCGAGTGGAGCGGCTCATCGGACGCCCACAGGAAGCTCTGCTCTGTGCGAAAGCGAAGCGTCAGCAACAAATGTTTTAACTGTGCGAAAGCGAAGCGTCAGCAACAAAGCGCCCAGCCGGAATGGAAATCAGCCACACATTTTGATGATGATTCTTCTTAGCAGAAATATGGACCAATTTGGAAAAATTACTTTGACAGGCAGAGTAATGTTTGTTACTATTACTCTGACAGATAGAGTAATAAAAAATAAGTAGGTGACTTATGGTTCGAAGTGACATCATCCGCGGACACTTGGATTCCATTATTTTAAGGCTAATATTAGAGAAAGATCGTTATGGCTATGAAATTTCTCAGGAAATAAGTATCCGCACAAATAATCGTTTTCAAATTAAAGAAGCAACTTTATACGCAGTTTTTCAACGCCTTGAGAAAAAGGAAATTATTGAAGCCTATTATGGTGATGTTTCACACGGAGGCAAAAGAAAGTATTACCGTATTACCCCATTAGGTAAAGCTTATTTAAATGAGCTAGTAAAAGAGTGGTCGGAAGTAAAAGAAATTATCGACTTATTTATGGAGGGCTTAGAATGAAAAAAATAAAAAACCATATTGATGAGCTTTTTAAAGACATTCCTCGTAATAAAGAAACCGAGATGGTTAAACAAGAAATCATTCAAAATCTTGAAGAAAAAGTATTTTATTTAATGGATCAAGGGAAAGAACAAGAGGATGCCATTAACAAAGCCATCGTAGAGTTTGGAGATATTGAAGATTTAAAAAAGGAATTAGGTGTGAAGGAGCCCGAAAAGAAAAACATGGCTAAATTAAATTTAGAATTCTCTATATGGGGTAGCGGCTTAATTATTGTATTTTTTATATTTATTAATCTCTACTATACACCACATACAATATGGGCAATCTATCCGATCTTCGCGATATTATGGTGGCCATTATCTATGTACTTCGTTTGGTCACGTAAGAAATGGAGTGAATAAAACATGAAGAACTTTATTAACTTTTCGATTGTTGGTAGTTTAATGACAATGATTTTTTTAGGAATCGTCAATTATACGACATCACCTCAGACGATTTGGTTCATTTACCCTTGTTTACTTGTTCTGCTATGGCCCATTACTTTATTTTTCATGTCTAAAAGAATGTATAAGGAATATTCTCTAGTTTGCAGTGCTATAACTATTGCATTTCTTATCATTGAAAATTATTTATACTCCCCCGATTATATATGGTTCATTTATGCGGTTTATCCAATCATCTGGTGGCCAATCCTTATGTATTTAGAGGAAAAAGCAAAAACATTAAAAATTGCGCTGATCGGCTGTGCAAGTACCATCATTTATTATTCTTTATTAAATATTATTTTATCCCATCCATACCCTTGGGCGATTTATCCTGCATTTTTAGTCATTTGGTGGCCATTAGCTTTATACCACGCACAAAGAAAAACATTTGTAGCATTCTCTGTTACCGCTACAATACTGATCAGCATCTTTTTTATTACAGTAAACGTTGTCTCTTCTCCAAACGTAATATGGGCGTTTTATCCAATCTTTGTCGCCCTTTGGTGGCCCCTTAGTATGTACTTTTATGTTTATAAAAGAAAAATGTACAAATCAACAACTCTCCCTAAAAGAGTCTAAAAATTTCGATTATAATTCACATTCACAGAGGGAATTAGATGAAAAAAATAATGAAATTTATAAAATTCACCGGAATAATTACCATCGTATTACTAATAACAGCGCTTTTATTTCCTACATGGACTGCCCATATTAAAGGTAATAACAGTGTAAGTGCATTAGAGCAAGTAAAGATAAATGGAAGTAATCATGAAGTTATGATACGCGGGAAAGATCAGGATAATCCCGTTATTATTTTTGTCCATGGAGGGCCTGGATGTTCAGAAATACCGTATGCCAGTAAGTATCAAAACTTATTGGAAAACAATTTTACGGTCGTGAATTACGACCAAAGAGCAAGCGGAAAATCATATCATTTTTTTGAGGATTATTCTAATCTTTCATCGGACTTACTCGTAGATGACTTATTGGCCTTGACGGATTATATATCAGATCGTCTTGGCAAAGAAAAAGTAATATTAATTGGCCATTCTTATGGTACATATATTGCAACGCAAGCTGCCTCTAAAGCTCCTGAAAAATTTACAGCATATGTTGGAATTGGACAGATGAGTGATCCAGTAGGAAGCGAGATTGACGGTTTGAATTACGTTATTCAGCAAGCTGACTACGATGGTAATATAGCGGATGTTCAATATTTACAAGGGTTAACTGAACAAGTTGAAAATGGCGAGATGTATACTCCACGAAAGTATATTGCAAAATATGGTGGAGCTACAAGACTTATTGATAACCCTGATGGGAATATCATAAGTATGTTATTCAGTCGTGAGTATAACTTATTAGATGTGATTCGTTACAACTATGGGCTATCCTATTCTCAACAAACTTTATTAGAGGAAGTAATAAAAAAACCGTTACCTACTAGAGTAAAGAAGCTCGAATTACCATGCTATTTTGTTATGGGTAAATATGATTATCAAACTTCATCTAATGCAGCAAAAAAATACTTTGATATGATTGAAGCCGATAGAAAAGAATTTATTGCCTATGAACAATCAGCACATTATCCACAATTTGAAGAGAAGGAAAAATTTTATGAATGGATGTGCGATACGTTTGTGAAATAAATTGGCTCTTCACCAAAACATGGGGTTGATTTCCTTCCAACTGGGGGCGTCTGAGTCACTTCTGTGTTCTACAACGACAAGAAATTAATTCTCTTAAGGATAACAACAGTAGCTCACATTATTTATTTACTATATAATTTAGTTATTAAATATTTTAACGGGCAGTGATACTATGTCAAAAAATGAACAATTGCACAATGTGGAAACGATTATGAGAGAGATGCTTGAAATACAGAATAAATCAAAAATGTTTGTAAACCTCTTATCTGAGGGAGAATCATTGTCGCAAAACCAATTGATCCTCCTACTTCAGCTAAAGATTAATGACGGTATGAAGGCAACAGAAATTGCTGAATTCTTTAGTGTGACGCCAGGAGCCGTTACATCCATGTGCGATAAACTTGAGAAATTAGAATTTGTAGAACGGATTAGAGAGCAAGAAGATCGTCGTGTAGTAAAAATGGTGTTAACTAATAGCGGTGAATTAAAGGTTCAAGATTTATTTTTAAAGTTTCCACAAGGAAAACTGATAGACATGGCAAAAATATTGCATGAGGTTAATCAGTTAATGAATAAAATTTTTTAGGATTTCATGAAATTGAAATCCTTTTTTTATTGCCTAAAAAATCCGTAAAAAGATCGTGGCATTTTTTTGTTCTTGACAAAACAAAGTAGCATATAATTTAATTGATATATATTTTAATAATTAAAATATATATCAATTAAATTATATGAGGTGGTTATCGTGATTCAAAAACTACGTACAGTAACCCTTACTAACGGCTCTAATAAAGACTTAGCAGCAGACTGTGAGCAATTAAATATCCGTGGATCTGTTACTTTACATCAGGAAATACGCGTAAAAAAAATCTCTACTCATGGTCATAGTTCTTTTCATTCCCGCGTTGAAGCGCAGATTTTAAATAATGCAGGATCATGCTCTATAAAAGATTTTTGTGAAATTAATGAGGTTAAAAGTTCGGGGAGCTTAAATATACGCAATGGGCGCGTAACAAAATTGAATAGCTCTGGGAAGTTGGCCATTGAACAAAACTTACAAGTAGAACAGTTTCATGCAGTCGGTTTTGTTAAAGCAAATGAAATAGAGGCAAAATATTTTCAATTAAAAATGTCTGGTGGAAATGAGATTGGAAAGCTTATTGCAGATGTGATACATGTAGAAAAAGATACGTTATCTATATCTTTTCTAAAGAAAAAGTTGAATTGTAAATGTATTAAAGGTGAACAAATACATCTTTCCTATACAGATGCAGAAATTGTTGACGGAGATATTGTAGCAGTAGGCGATAATTGTCATATACAAACACTTTATTATACAAAAAACTATTCGATTGCTAAAAACGCCAAGGTGCAACAAATTATACGGAGGGAAAAGGAATGACATTCATAAAAATCATTCAAAGCTTTTTTTGCTCATTAGCCCTTCTCGTACTATCTATCCTCTATGCAGGGCTGGTCTTCAGTGCATTACTATCAATAATAGCCGGCATTTTGCGAACATTCGGATTGGAACAAATACAAATGAGCATTTGGAGTGGTGTTGAGCTTCCGATCGCTTTCAGCATTCCTCTAGCACTCTTGGTTTCTTTGTTGTTATTCTTTTGTTCAATGTATATCAAACGCTCTATCCGATTTTGTTATTCCAAGGTTAAAATTTAAAATTAGAAGCACGCCTTTTGTTTGCTAGTAAAAGGTGTGCTTCATTTATTTTGCTTTTATATAAATATTTGTTTCATAAATTATTGCGATTTTGTCATTAATTAATGCCTATTTAAATATATTAGATAGTACGGATGAAAATTATTACTGCAACTCCATTTGTGAAATAAAAAAATAGAACCTTCCACCCTAAATTAGAATGAAGGTTCTATTTTATTTAGTAGAAACAAATCGTTTGCATCGTTTGTTTCTACATATAAATTTATTTTAAACGAAGCGCTTCGTCTGTTGCTTCGTTAATTTCTTTAAGAAGCTCTGGATTTTCTGCTAATGACTTGCCGTATGATGGGATCATATCTTTAATTTTTGACTCCCACTCGTTAACATGTTGAGGGAAGCATTTATTGATTACCTCAAGCATAACGTGTACAGCAGTAGAAGCACCTGGAGAAGCTCCAAGTAATGCAGCAATTGAGCCATCAGAAGCACTTACAACTTCCGTACCAAATTGAAGCGTACCTTTACCACCAGCTTCAGTATCTTTAATAACTTGTACACGTTGACCAGCTACAATAATATCCCAATCATCGCTCTTAGCATTTGGAATGAAATCACGTAGCTCTTCCATACGTTGTTCTTTAGATAACATAAGTTGTTGGATTAAATATTTTGTTAATCCCATCTCTTTAACTCCTGCCGCTAATAACGTTGTAATATTATGCGGTTTTACAGAAGCAAATAAATCCATATTTGAACCTGTTTTTAAGAACTTAGGTGAGAAACCTGCGAATGGTCCAAATAATAAAGATTTTTTGTTATCAATATAGCGTGTATCAAGATGCGGAACAGACATTGGTGGAGCACCAACTTTAGCTTTTCCGTATACTTTTGCGTGATGTTGCTCAGCAACTTCTTGATTTTTACATGCTAAGAATAATCCACTGATTGGGAATCCACCAATATGTTTCCCTTCAGGAATACCTGATTTTTGTAGTAATTCTAGGCTTCCTCCACCAGCTCCAAGGAAGACAAATTTTGCTGTATGGTATTCCATTTTACAGCCTTTTTTGTCATGCACTCGTACTTCCCATGAACCATCGCTAGTGCGTTTCATGCTTTCAACACTATGATTGTAGTTGATGTCAACGTCTTTATTTTTTAAGTGGTCGAATAACATACGTGTTAATGCACCAAAGTTAACGTCTGTACCAGTGTCAATTTTTGTCGCAGCGATAGCTTCATCTGCTGGACGATCTTGCATAATAAGAGGAATCCATTCCTTTAGTTTTTCTGGGTCATCAGAAAATTCCATACCTTGGAATAAAGGATTTTTTGTCATTGTCTCATGACGTTTTTTCAGAAACTCTACATTGTCTTTCCCTTGTACTAAACTCATATGAGGTAAAGGCATAATAAAGTCTTGTGGATTACTGATTAGTTTATTGTTCACAAGATAAGACCAAAATTGTCTTGAAACATGGAACTGTTCATTAACGTTAATCGCTTTGCTAATATCGATTGATCCGTCTTTTTTCTCTGAAGTGTAGTTAAGCTCACAAAGTGCCGCATGCCCAGTTCCCGCATTATTTAATTCGTGAGAACTTTCTTCACCAGCTTTATCAAGCGACTCAAATACTGTAATTTTCCAATCTGGTGCTAATTCTTTAAGCATTGTCCCCAAAGTCGCACTCATGATTCCGGCACCAATTAAGATAACATCTGATTTAATTTGTCTGTTACTCATTTTTACCTTCCTTATATATTAAGATTTGCAGAAAGGATGTAAGCTCTCCTGCTGTCACAGTAAGCTCTAGAGTAACTTAGGAGTACATCTTTTCTGTATCAATTATTACCTTATTGCAGTGTATCATAATTACATAAAGATTAAAATATCAACTATCTATATGAGAGTTATGTGCATTTTTCGAGCCTTCCCCTTAATAAATCAAGAGAAAAACCTACTATTCCCCCATTAAGAATCACTACCTTTATTTAAACGTTATGGAATAATCGTCCTAAATTTGGGTAGCGTTTTCATAAAATAATGAGGTTTTCTTTATTATTATATTTATATAATAACATAAAAATATGGAACCAGTCTTGTTTTTACACCAGCTCCACTATACATAAAATATATAGAATTTTCTAACTATTTTCTAGTGTTTTAATTAAAATTATTTCTTTTTAGTCTAACCAAGAAAGTCAAACTCATTCTATTCTTCGACATGACTTTTTATTTTCCAACCATCAATTTCAAAATTACCCATCTGATTCATTACATGATTTACTAACTCTTCATATACCTCCATCATCCTTTGTTTATCCGTTTCTATTAAAGCTTTTAAAAACATTTCCTTAAATATGGAATCAGGGAAAACATTTTTTAGATACTTTTTAATATAGGCTGGATCAATAAGATAAGAATGTACTTGATAGTATGGAATGCTTTCTAATCTCAAAAACTGACAGTACTCAGAAAATGCATTAGCTAATGAGTTAAAATATACAAAGTGGAAATCCACTCTTTTTTGTTCAAAACAATCTTTTAAATTATCTAATGAATCCCATAGTGAATATTTTTTCATTTCTACTATTATTTTATTTAGTTCATCATATTCATTGTTTAGCCAATGTTCAGCTTCGATTTTTAATTCATTAAGTATTCCCGTGTTATCGAATAGAATCTTTCCTGTCATCAATTGAACTATAGACATTGTTCTTTGGTTTTGAAAATCTTGTTGAAAGTATTTGCGAATTTGTTTTGGTGGATTGGCGAAATATTCTATAAGAAAACCATTAATAAATTTATTCCCTCTCTCTCGCCAATCAACATCATCGGATAAAATAATATGCACATCAATATCAGAACGATTTGTAGGATTACCCGTAATATAGCTCCCACATACAAGTGCCCCTACTACATCATTTCTATTTTTCCAGTCCTTTAAAAATTCTTCTAACGCTATTCTCCATTCTTCCATAAAGTTATCATCACCTTCTTAAAAAGTTTGTGCTTTAGCATATCGTATATATTCAAAATTTATTTTATAAATCCTTTCTGAAGGAATGAATTCTGTATTTTTAAAAACACAGCCTTGTTTTCTGTGTTAATGATGTGCCACTTTGGCCTATTGTTAGTTCAGTACATTTTTCACATAAAGGGAGGTTATCAGGGTTTTTAAATGACACTGTTATTTTTATTAGAACCCCTTTATTTTTTTCTAATAGCTGCTCCATTTTATTATCAGCACGTTGTAAGGCTTGCTTTATTTGTTTAATCTCTTTTTCTCTTTGAATCATCTGTTTATACTTATATTGAAATAATAATTTCATCTGTTGAAGGTTTTGGATTTCCGCTTCTGTCAATTCATCATTCTCATCCGTGTTTTGCGACCATTCAAAAAGTACTTTAATTTTTTGAAGTGAAAAATCACATTTCTTTAGGTGGCCAAACACCCGCTGAAAGAAATTAAATAAAGGAATTGGATAAAAATCCAATTCCAACAATGAATAGACGAGTTTTTTAGGCAGTCCCTATGTCCTAAAAAATACAATTCTACTTAGAAAATATTAGCTAAATAGTTTTGAACAGATTCAGGTAATAGTTGAAAGAATAATCCTTCATATTTGATATCGAGTATACCAGCAATAAACATAATAATAATGATGAATATTAAAAGGAGTTTCTTGTTTTTAGAAATCCACTTCAATAGGCTCCCCTCCTCTTAAAAATAACGTTTATAGTTTGCCAATTAAGTATATATTGATTCATGTATTATATAAACCTGTCCTTACAATCATTCTCTGCCTTCTCTGTCACCCAAATTGGTTATGTTACATAAATTAAAAAGAATGCTGTTGATTTTCTTTTAGTCATGAATTCAATTTAGCTTCCTCGGGTAAACAATAAATAGCGAAAGCTTTTGTCTCACCAATGATTTCTTGAAATTTTATAAAGAAAGGAATAGCAATGGTCAATTTTAAATCATTTCATGGTGTCGTTACTCAAATTGATGATTTCTCTATTGGGCAAAATGGTGAAAAGGAAGGCTGTTATAAACTGATGACGGTAGAAGATAGTACTCAGGGCATCGTCAATTTTGTCGTCTCACCTTCCACTTACTTTGTGAATCAAGAAATTGTGAATCCCGGCGATCGGGTTACTGGATATTATGATGGGAATGCACCTGTTCCTTTAATATATCCGCCTCAATATCGAGCACTTGTTGTCGTAAAGGAAAATAACAATCAAAATGTCAAAGTCGACTTTTTTAATAACCAATTAGTTAGTAGTGATGGTCAATTACAACTGAATGTTTCTCCTTATACACTTATCTTACTCAAAAATGGGCAACCTTTTTCAAAAAGCCTAGCCAATCGAAACTTAATTGTGATCTATGGCCCTACTACAAGAAGTATCCCTGCACAAACCACACCGTATAAAATAATTGTTTGGTGTTAATTTAAGATTAAGTACATGTAGTTAATGTGTTCCGACGAGGCGCTTCCAGGAGCGCCCCTACCTAATCTAACATTCATGACATACGTAAATATAATTTCAACTTTAGTCATAATACAAAATTAAACTGAACATTAAAAATATACAAAAATTATTTCCCAGGAAAGATGCCTAGTCACCCGTCTTTCGTAAAATTTCGCATAAAAGAAAGACTAACAGTAGATTTCTGCAAGCAAACAAGGAATAAAATGAAGCGGCTTAGTCCTTTCAATTATTGGACTTAAGCCGCTTATAAGTTATTTTCCCTGTCACTATTTGTCTTGCATTTCGTGTAATTGCTGCTTGATCTGCTCTAAGTATTCTTTATTTTGTTGGACTGTATCCAAATGCTCACCATATTCCTTTGCATTCATAAATGCATTTTCTGCATGTTCGATTTGATTGAAAGCATGCTCAATCGCTATCTCCTCTGGGTGTGACTTTACATGCTTCAATAAACGCTCCGCTTTTTGAACGGAGTTCCCAAACAAAGTGCTTGGGTGATCCTTTTTCCAACTCATATCTGAGTGCTTAGCCAATTCTACCTCTCCCCTTCCTGCCATTTAAATAAATAATCTAGATATAGTATTGTAAAATGAGCAGAAAATATGTACGGACAAAGTGCGAATATCTATGCAATCTAAATTTTGACTTTAATATTTGCATCCAAAATAAAATTTCTCCTTCTCAAAAACGAAAAAAAGAAGCACTAATGAATGTTTCCTCTACAAATTTTCTTTAGCCATTTTCTTATTGTCAGTATGAATGCTTTTCATCCCTTCAAAAAATGAATATTCTTCACTTAAGTATTTTTCTAATTCTTCATTATCATGAAGAAGCTGCTCTAAGTAATACTTCGAGCTGTTTATCCTTTTTTGAATTTCCTGTTGATTTTGCGTTGTCGTACCGTGCCCAGGTACGTGGGTCGTTATTTCATGATTAAGCAAAATATTTTCAGCTTTATTGACCGTATTTACATAGTCTTTATAGTTGCTAAAAATAAATGGAAACTCAATATCTGACAAATAATCGCCAGAAAGAAACAGACCATAAGGCTCAATAACTGTAAATATACCATCATTCGTATGACCCGGTGCTTGATAAAATGTCATGGTAAAGGAATCGAATTCTACTTTTTGTCCGTCCTTTGAAACGACAATATCTACATTTGGATATTGAGGTGAATAACTTCTATTCAAATAATATCCTTGGTCAAATTGTTTAATTTTTTGCATGATATCTTCCTTGTTAGGATTTTCATCAAATTGTTTTGAGGCAATTACCTTAGCTTTTGGGAATGCCCCAGACCCAATAATATGATCAAAATCACTATGTGTATAAACAATATATAGTTGTTTATCACCTCTAATCTCGTTTATATAACTCTTAATGTCTTCAATTTCAGTAGGTAGCCAATTAGGATCTGTCATAATTACTGCCTCATTCGTTTGAATGATTGCCGAGGTAGTCATATATAACACACTTTGAAAAACTGTAATATTTTTTTTTTGAATTGAATCACCGAACCACCCTTTTCCCCTTATTTTCTTTTGATAATGAGCTAGTTTCTATTCCTTAATTCGAGCAATATATATAAAATCCTTCTTTAGGAAAAAAAGTATGCGAAATCAATTTGAATTTCACATACTCTTAGCTTTCTCTATAGATACAAGTATTCATAATTAACGGATCTATTATTTTTTGCCCCTTACTTATGATACGATTTCTCATGACTAGTTTTAAATGTAGAATCAAATCAATGTCACCTATACATTAGGTAGGAACCTTATTTCAATCAAGGAGAGTCAACATGAACAACAATAAGGACAACACAGAAATCATCTTACTTTCTGACCCATCAGAATGTTTAAAGCATCCATTTCATCATAAACAAATTGTCTTTACCGGGGCACTTTCCACTATGACACGCTTAGAAGCTGCAAAAAGAGTACGAGCTTGTGGAGGAATTATGCAAGGGGCGGTTACACATGATACAGATTTCCTTATTCTTGGGAACAAACGTCGCGGTATAAGTACAAAACAATTAAAGGCCGAGAAGTTAATGAACTTCGGCTTAGACATTCAAATAATTATTGAAGATGATTTTAATTGGCTCATTTCAATGCAAGAAGAGCTACCTAAAATTTAAATAGCTTAGTTTATTCGAACATAATGTATATATCAAATTAAACATTATCCTCACTATTTGTGGGGTTCTTTTAAACTTGAATATTGATACGGAAACAATGTATAAGGCACTTAACTAAGGGCGCTCTTTTATTATTTAAATACATCCCTTGATATATTCAACTTTTGCGTTAAACGCCATGTTGGACTTTCCTTTTTCCATCAAATTGATGAATGGACTTCAATATTAACTTGTATTACGTTACAAAAAAAGACATATTCATTTTATCTGAATATGCCTGTCGGAATTAGTTAGCTTATATTCTCAATAAAGGGATCTGTAAATCTTTTTATACTTACTTTCAAAAAAGAAAAGTTCTTTGAGAATATCTCAGAAAATCAAACTTTCTTATGATACGTATTTCCGGATTGAAATTACCTTAATAAATCAAAATTCCTTTGTCTAGAACAGATGTATTTTGCACCTGATTCCCTAAAATATATAGCTTTTTCAAATTAGGCAAATTCACCAAAGGCTCTACATTTGAAATAGCATTATTTTCTAAATGAAGCTCCTCAATTTGTTGCCACTTTTCCATAAAACTTAATGATTGTAGTGAACTATCTTGTAAAGTGAATGAACGTAGCGCTGTAAAGCCAGCGAAGTAAGGCATAACCTTATCAACTTCATTCACCCAGTCACCATTGTCTATTTGAAAAGATGCATCATTCAAAGTTAAATGCTCCAGGTTGTTATTGTTAAACGAATTTTGCCTATCAATTTGAAACTTACACTCATTACAATTTAATGTTTTTACATGCTGTAAATTGAATAACCCACTCGTCTCTTCATAAAAAGTTGTCTCATTTAAATTTATTGTTTGCAGATTTGGGAGTCGATTTAAAGAAGCGATGCCTATGAAATCACTTCCTTCCATTGCTGTAAGTTGCTCTAACTGTGGGTATTTTAGTAATTCTTCTCCATTCAAATACGACTGCGCCCCACTTATTTCAACAGTCAAAGATTTTAAAACAGGTGCCTCTAGCTTTGGGAGCAAAGAACTTGTTAATTCTGCTTTTTTTAAATGGGGTGCTACAATCGACGATATTTCACCATGATAACCAGTTATCGATAAATCGGTCAGAGAAGTCAGGCTGTTTACAATATCATGCAACTCTAATTTAAAAAGAGAAGCTAAACGCAATTTTGTCAATGAAGACTTATTTCTAAGGCGTTCTACATTTGTAATATCCATATTTTCAAGATTGAGCGATTGCAGGTTGGGCATATTTTGTATAAAATCAAGCGTTTTTAAATTTCTTACCGCTGTAAGCTTCAATTCTTGTAATTGATTCAGTGAATAGAATGAGCTAAAATCTGTCGCTTCACTTAGATCTATTGTTAACGACTCTAAATCAGTTAATGAAGACAACCACTTCAAATCATTGGCAGACATTAAGGACAATGATTTTAATGGCAGTTTATTCAGCAGAGGGAAGTCTGTAACCGTCTCAGTGTAGTACGAAATTTCAAGTGATTGAAGATTGGGAAACTCTAATAATAAAGCCAGTTCATCATTACTTCGAATTTGGATAGAGAGCTCTACAACATTAGACTTATCACTAAAATATTCAGCAATTTTACTAAATGATTCATTAAAGCTACCTGTATAGCTTTTTAAATCTTCCAGATGTCGGAAGCTTACATTTTCACTTCGTGATATTTCATAATCGCCCATCAAATTCAATACCGTCAGACCAGTAAAGGCTTCAAAATCTTTTTGTTCTATTTTTTGTGTATTTAATAACTTATCCATAATGATATAGTTAGAAATTTTGGCTTGCTTTTTTGTGAATGGATCATCAAGACTGTAATCAAAATGCCACTGATCTTCAGAATGGTATGCTGCCAAATAACGGATACTTGCGATTTCTTCTTTAGTTGGCATAGCTTCACCTTTATCAAAAATATCTTTTAAAAAGAGTAAAAGAACTTCGCTTTCAGGCATTTTTCGAACAGGTATTTTCTCACGGTTACCATATTCTGTTTGATTGCTACTTAAGAGGAAATAGCCAAGGAATACACAAAGGAATACAATCGGTACCATTAAAAGAGCTTTTAAATTCGTTTTTGGACGTGTAGCTTTAGTTGTACCATAATAATTATTAATCGTCTGATCAACATAATAAACTTTATTCTCTTTCAACATTATTTCAGTTTCACAAAAAGGACATTTGAATGATTGTTCCTCTTTATATTCAATTTTCCCATTACAATTTGGACAATTTAATTTAATGAATTCCACTGGCAGTCCCTCCCCAGCTCTATTTTCAATTAAGCTTAGTTGTCTGAAAAATAAATGTCAATATTTCCTTTAAACACTAATTATCTCCCACCTTTAGACCTACAACAAAAAGTCGCCCAAGAAATTACCACTGTTTGATATATTTAAATTTACTTTCGACACTTGAAATACAAGGAATACCTTTGCTTAAAGAATGATTGTAGTCCTACATAAAAATGCTACTAGTAAAAAGACGAAATGCTCTTGAGATTTTTTTACTAATTTTTATATTTTTTAACCTACCTGTTTATCACTACTGTAAAATGAAAAGACTGGGACATTCGATACGAATTAAGAAATAATTTAATAAAAATTTATACAAGATAAGGATAATAATTGGGGGTTCATATATATATGTCTATGGAACAAACGAGGTATTCTCGACTAGCTAATATAACAAAAATGATAAATATGAAGCTAGATTTACGTGAAGTATTAGAGCAGGTAACAATAGCAATTTCTGAAGAAATCGTCACATGTGATTCTGTGGGCATTTATTTACCACAAAAAGATGGTACATTCAGAGGATATGTAGGAAAACCAGCAGTTATTAATGGCTGGACTTTGAACATGCATATAATTGATACCGAAATAGATTTACTAGCAAAAGAAGTAATTGAAACAAAGAAAACCATCTATATTCCTGATACTTCGAAGGATAGTCGACCTGATCCCAGAGCAGTTGAGGGGTTCCATATTAAATCTTTATTAGTTCTTCCCATCTCCTTTGAACAAGAGTTATTTGGCCTTGTTTTTTTATTTGATTATGGAATTCCGATGAACTTAACAGACGAAGAAATTCAAACGGTCGAGGCATATGTGAATATGGCCGCTGTTGCTATTCAAAATGCAAACAACTTAACTTATAAAGAACGCCTTATTAATGAAAAGCAGCTGCTGCTTGATGTTACACGTGACTTATCAATGTGCTCCTCACTACAAGAAAGCCTTGATAAATGCTTTTTCTACTTAGAGAAGTTTTTAGATAATAAAAATATAGGGATTCACCTTTTAGATCCTTTAGCAGAAAAAAGAATAAAACCGGCTAAGTTGAGTAAGGAAAGTGATTGGACAGAAGAAAATTGGCTAAAGACACATAACAAATTTAAAATTGATCAAAGCAATGATGCTGTAATGCAAGAGGTTTTTGAAACTAAAAAAGCCATTCTTATTCCAAATGTATTTGAGGATGATAGACCTAATCACGAAGTTTGTCGTAATTTCGGCATAAACGGTTTAGTTATGTTTCCTCTAGTTTCAATGGGTGAAATTTTAGGGCAAATATCTATTGTTAATCTTGAAGAAAAGGCATTTTTCTATTCAGAAACTCAATTACAGCTAGCTCAATCCATTGTTGACACTACAGCATCTGCATTATCAAACCTTATATATATGGAAAAGCAAGAAATCATTATTGAGGAGAGAACCTCAGAAGTAATAGACAAAAATAAAGAGCTTGAAAGAGTTGTAGCGGAGTTACAGCAGCTTAGCCGTGAAAAAGAGTTAATTCTCAACTCTGCAGGTGAAGGTATCTTTGGATTAGATCTTGATCGAAACATTACATTCTGCAATCCAGCAGGTGCACTCATGTTAGGTTATGAAACAGAGCGAGAATTAATCGGAAAATCCGTCGACATTATTATGAGTGGTAATGAAACGGAAGACAAAATTATTATTTCATCCTTTTTAAATACTAATTTCAACAGCTACAAGGTGTTTTTTAGAAAAGACAACTCCAACTTTCCAGTAGAATATGTAACCTCCTTAATAAAAGAAGGAGACAAAATTGTAGGAGAAGTTGTCACATTTAAAGATATAACTCAAAGAAAGCAACTAGAAGAAAAGATTAAATACCACGCTTATTTTGATAGTTTAACGAATTTGCCGAATAGAATTCTTTTAATAGACAGACTAACTCAAGGGCTGAAGTATGCAAAAGCGAACGGAGAAAAGTTAGCAGTTCTCTATTTGGATTTAGACCGTTTTAAGTTAGTAAATGATTCGCTTGGACATAGCTATGGCGATTTATTACTTCAAGAGGTTGCCAAACGTTTAAGTACTTGTGTCCCAGAAGATGCAACTGTATCACGGCAAGGAGGCGATGAATTTACAATTTATTTGCCAAATATTAAATGTGAAAACGACATTTTGAAGGTTATTAATTGTATTAACGCTTCTTTCTCTAAACCCTTCAACCTAATAGACAATGAAATATACATTAAAACAAGCATTGGTATAAGCCTGTTTCCTGATAACGGCGATACGACAGATACGTTAATCAAAAATGCAGACACAGCTATGTACAAATCAAAAGAAACACCTGGTACTAGCTACCATTTCTTTAGCGAAGGAATGGATACGAGAACTTTTGAAAGTATTAAGCTTGAAAATGATTTATATAAAGCATTAGAGCGAGATGAACTTATTATCTTCTATCAGCCACAAGTAAACTATAAAACAAACAAAATTAAGGGCGTTGAAGCTTTATTAAGATGGAATCATCGAGAACACGGAATGATCACACCAGATAAGTTTATTCCACTTGCTGAAGAAACCGGTTTAATCGTCCCTATAGGTGAGTGGGTTCTTAAAGAAGCTTGCAAGCAATTGAAAGAATGGCATAACCAAGGATGTCCTTTAATTAGTATGTCTGTAAATTTATCCGTCCATCAATTCGAACAGAGTAATTTATTTTCTATTGTAGAAAATGTCCTACAAGAAACAGACTTGTCACCTGAGTATTTACAATTAGAACTTACAGAAAATCTAATTGTTAAAAATACACAATTAACATTAAAAACAATGATACAATTAAAGGGACTTGGGGTAAATTTAGCCATAGATGATTTTGGAACCGGATATTCATCTTTAGGTTATTTGAAAAATCTGCCGATTTCCACATTAAAAATTGATAAATCCTTTGTACAAGAGATGTTAACGGATGATGCAGCAGCGATTACAAATACAATTATTACCCTCGCTCAAAATTTAAAGCTTGAAGTTATTGCTGAAGGAGTTGAAACAAAAGAACAGGCTGATTTTTTATTGAGACAAAATTGTTATTTAATGCAAGGTTATTTATTTAGTAAGCCCATGAAGGCTGAAGATATTATGAAAAAATATTTCTATTAACTTAACGTTCTATATTATAAAAAAGGGAGATTTATAATGAAAGCAGCTCGTACGGTCTTAGAATATTTAAAAGGTAACGGTGTTCAATATATTTTTGGTATTCCAGCCGGTTCAGTCAATGCATTTTTTGATGAACTGTATGATATGAAAGACTTAACACCGATTGTAACAAAACATGAAGGCGCTGCTTCATACATGGCCGCAGCTTACGCAAAATATACAAACCAGATGAGCGTATGTATTGCTTGTAGTGGGCCTGGTGGAACAAACCTAGTAACAGGTGCTGCAAATGCTATGCGCGAGCATTTACCGGTTTTATTTTTAACCGGTGCTGTTCCAGTTAGCACAATCGGCTTAAATGCTTCTCAAGAGTTGGATGCTCAGCCGATCTTTCAACCAGTTACTAAATACAGTGTAACAGTTAAAGAATCAAAGGATTTACTGAAAGAAGTAGTAAAAGCCTCCGAAATCGCTATATCCGGAGTGCCTGGTCCAGTACATATTGCTATACCAATAGATGTTCAACACGAAATAGTGCAAAACATAGAAATACCAGCTCCACCAAAAAGAACAGCAATAGTTCCTACTATGGATACTATTAAAAATGTAGCTGAGGAGCTAATAAAAAGAAAGAACGGATACATTTTAGTAGGACAAGGCGTAAGAAATTCAGTTGAGCAATTACTAGAATTAGCAGAAATTCTAAATTGGCCGATTCTAACAACACCGCAAGCAAAAGGATACATTCCTGAGAATCATCCTCTTCTAGTTGGCGTTTTTGGCTTTGCTGGTCACGAGGCTGCCTCAGAATTAATAGCTGAAGGCGATGGACAAGTACTGTTAATCGTGGGTTCAAGTTTAGGAGAAACAGCTACAAATAACTACAACTTAAACCTTACGAAAAACCGTTTTTCTATACAAATGGACTATGATCAATCGGTGTTCAATCGAAAATATGAAATTGATCTACCTGTACTAGGTGATATCAATTTAAGTTTACTATTACTTATAGAAGAGTTAAGAACTCAAGGGTTTACAACAAAAGAGATTGCTCTTGAGGGTAAAGAAAATAAAGAGCCTCTTGGAGATATGGAAGAATATAATACGAAAAACGTTCTAATAAATATTCAAAAACATTTACCATCCTCCACTAGATATACAATTGATATTGGTGAATTTATGTCCTATGTCATTCATCACATGAAGGTTTTAGATAATGATACTTATGATATTAATGTCCATTTTGGCGCAATGGGAAGTGGAATTGGATCTGCCATTGGCTCAAAGTTAGCTGAACCTGAACGTCCTGTTGTATGTATCACAGGTGATGGTTGCTTTTTCATGCATGGAATGGAAATATTAACAGCAAAAGAATATAATATCCCAATCTTGTTTATTGTTATGAATAATGCTCGCTTAGGAATGGTATACCATGGACATGCTCTACAGTTCCACCGTACTCACCCATCTTTTGAGCAAAATCCAATTAGTATTAGTGCTTTGGCATCAGCTATGGATATACCGAATTTCCAAGTAACAGAACTACAAGATATTAACCAAGATACGATAAATAACTTACTGAATTTAAATGGACCCGCAATCTTGGAAGTAGTTTTAACAGATAATAACACACCTCCTATGGGAGACCGAGTTAAATTTTTATCTTCCTTTGGAAAGTAAGAGGTTTTAAATCAATTATGCCGAGGCATAATTGCGTCCGGAATCAGCTTTGTGCTTAGACCTACACGAGGGCCAACACGATGTCGGTCATTTCGGTAATGCCACAGGACGTGGCGTTTTTACCGATGCAGGTCAGTTAGCCATTATCGCATGGATACGATGATTTTAGGCTAACATCCCTAAGAACACCTTTCCGATTCCGTAACATCCGCCGGAGGCTTTGTGCCAACAGATGTTTTTTGCGCGAAAGCGTAGTGCTAACGCAGCGTCAGCATGAGGTTGGTCACTCAGTCATTGCCACAGGACGCGGGATTCTTAGACTGAGTTCCTCTATTTCAACGGGTGTTTGGATACCCGCTGAAAAGTAACTTAAATCCGCATTCATCTCACCTCCTATAGAGGTGGCAGACTTCTGCTGAGAGAAGTTAAATATGAAAAGTCATATAGATTGGGAATCATATTCCCCTATATGACTTTTTTTCTTACAGAGATTTTCTATCTCCAATTATATGTATTTGTTTGTTTATAAATTTGAGAATGACTGTTGGATGACACCAAGTATAGCGCCTATTGTTTTTCCTTTGAAGGCATCTGGAACAGCCTCACCTGTTGGATTTGAGAAATAGTAACTACCGATATTTTCATCGAAGTGATACCCTATACTCGTTAGTGCATGTTGTAAATCAGAAGGTAATGCTACTAACCCAGTTTGTTCAGTGAAATAATTTGTAGGAAAGACCTTTACGTCAACATCACTTGCTCCAGTATATACTACAAATAAGTCTTTTTCATGTTGAACAATCCACCGACCTTTTGAATATAAAGAAATTCTTGCTCCTTCTAATGAAGATATCGCTTCTAAATTAACACCAAAAATTTCATTTATTATTTTGCGAATTTCTACCCCTGTTATGTCCCAGTCATATTGATGTAGATAGGAATCTATTACCTCTCTCCCCGTTGATGAAGAAATTCCATCTATCTCTTCCTTCTCTTTTGATAAAATAGGTGTCTCATCTAAATTAATCTTGAAAACTAAATCTACAACATGACAAATCTCAGAACTACTAATTCTTTTTCCATAAGAGTCCAAATACTTGTCCATCATTTCTGTTCTTTTCATTGTTAACCCTCCGATAACAGCCACACTTACTTATAATACATTTTTGTAAATTGTCTAAGCGCGGTTCATTTAAACAATATTTTTTCTTCGTACTTGCGCTCCTTCTTTTAACAACCTTATAACCTTTTTTGCTTCCGCTCACTATTAATTAACCGAGAAACACGTATAGAGCTTTCTAAGTATTTTCTAACTTTTATATTTACAAAGAATGAACGGTGACGTTCTTCATGTTCATATAGCATTAAACATGTTGTTGTCGATTTTCTCTGTATTTAAAGCTGTTGTACCATCCAAAAGATATACACCCGATAAGAAATCAAGAACAATGCGAATTATATAAATTACTGCTAGATCAGAAAATATCTAGAGTTTCCCTAGATCATTTATCCTTAATTTCCTTTTTCTAGTTTATCATGAATTTAATTTAGAGTTAATAAAACCACCTAAAACATTGTATTATCAACGTTATAGGTGGTCTCTTTAATAATCTTACTTATGATACAGTTCACCATATCAAAGTAGGTGCTACATCTACTTTCCTACAGTAATCAACCTTCACGCCTTTTTGAAAACTAAACTTCCCCCACATGTTGTATGACACAAGTTAATCCAGAATATAATAAAAGCGAACGATATTTAATCCTTTTTAAATTTTATAAGCTCTATAAGCCAAAATTAATAAACCATGCTCTCTTGAAATTGAAAAAGCCCCATACATATTTTCAAACTTAAATAAATCAACTACAATGGTATGTAAATGGATTAAATTCTAAAATATACCCATTTATCTTTATTTATACAAATATGATTTAGAGGAGCACGAAGATGAAAAAGAAGGTTATATCCTTACTCATGACCATAATAATGGTCCTATCAGTTAGCTTATCAGTGTATGCCGATGAAAAGTCGCCACCAGCGACAAGAGGAGAGATTGTAAAAACCTTGTTGATGGCAGCAGACGCTTATCAACCAGGAATTAATAAAGAAGCCATTATTCAAGGCTCTAAAAATGGAGATTTAAGAGAGGATGAGCCAGCTAAAAAGGTTGAAGCTTTAGTCATGTTGAGCAGAGCATTCGGCAAATTGCCAAAGCCTGTCGGAAATGATTTGCGCAGTGGCACATTTGACGGCGAGTTCTCCGATGTACCCGCTTGGGCTAAGAAAGATATCGATAAACTGGCAAAAGCAGGCGTACTGACGGGCAACCCTGACGGCACATTAGGCGCAAATGATACTATTACGATCGATGAGTTCCAAAATATAATTTCTAGAATTTGGTCGCTTAAAGGCTCCCATTTAAATGACGATTTTTATGAAGCAATCAATAAAGAATGGTTAAATAAATCGACAATTCCAGCAGGAGAAATCATGGGCGGAGTATTTTCCGAGCTGTACAAGCAAAATAACGGTAAAATAGAAAAAATAATAGATGAACTCGCTGGCAAACAGTTCGCAGAAGGAACAAAAGAACAAAAAATTGCCGACTTCTATTCGACGGCGTTGGATTCAAAAAGTAGAAATAAACAAGGGATGGAGCCCATCCAAAAATATGTAAAGGCAATTGACGGGGCTAAAACGCTTGATGAACTCGTTCAAGCAGATCTTATCCTGGAGAAAGAATTGGGTCTAACCTCATTATTTAGCTTTTCAATCATGAACGACGCAAAGAACAGCAGTGAAAATGCTTTGTATTATTCTGGATTAACTTCTGTTCTGGATAAGAACAGCTTTGTAACAGAAGACGCGAAAGCGAAAAAAGCCTATATTCAATATATGACCAAACTTCTTGTGTCGTCGGGCGAGGAAAAGTCTGCTGCAAATGCACTTGCCGAAAAAATATATGATATGGAGAAAGGCTTAGCTTCTGTATCACTTGAACCTCATGAACAAGGTGACGTCAATAAATACTATAATCCGTATACAATCGAACAATTCGATGACATGTTCAAAACAGTAGATATGAAACAAGTCTTGAAATCGATGAAAATCGACAGTGCTGATAAAGTGATCGTAACCGATGTGAAGCTGGCGCAAAAAGGCGCGGATTTCTTGACTGAGACTAATCTTAACGTACTTAAAGCTTACGCCAAAGTGCAATTGATTATGGCAACGAGCGGTTCGTTGTCAGATGAATTCAGAGATGCTGCTATTGAGTTTGACGCAACGTTATATGGCGTTACAGGTGAAAAAACAGCTAAGGAAATCGCTATAGCCAAGACAACTGGCACAATGGGCGGATATTTGGAGCAAATGTTTGCTGAGAAACATTTTTCACCAGAAGCTAAAAAAGATGTTGAGCAAATGGTAGATAAGTTAATTGCTACGTATGAGGAAAGAATCAAATCTCTTGATTGGATGTCAGAGACAACAAAAGCTAAAGCAATTAAAAAGCTGGATACGATGATTGTTAAGATCGGTTACCCAGATAAATGGGATACAACATTAGATAAAGTAGCTATCAAGACATATGACGAAGGCGGTTCACTGCTCTCTAATACCGTCACAGTAAACAAAATATACATTGATGACATGAAAGCCAAGCTAGGAAAACCAGTGGACAGAACGAAATGGACAACGAGTGTATATACCGTAAATGCCTTCTACAATGCTTTTAATAACGAAATTACGTTCCCTGCCGGTATTCTCCAAGCACCTTTCTATGATATTAACGCTAAACCTGAAGCAAACTATGGCGCCATTGGCATGGTCATTGGCCATGAAATCAGCCATGCATTTGATAACAATGGATCTGCATACGACGAAAATGGAAATGCAAATAACTGGTGGACAGAAGAGGACTTTAAGAAATTCAAAGAGAAAAACCAAAAACTAATTGAGTTCTATAATGGAATTGAGATTATTCCCGGTGTGATGAACGACGGTCAGCTTACACTAAGCGAGAATGTCGCTGATTTAGGTGGAATGGCAGCTTCATTGCAAGTTGTAGCTCAAATGAGTAATCCGGATTATAAAGCATTTTTCAAAAGCAATGCAGAAGTATGGAAATCCACAACTACAAAAGAATTTGCAGCAATGCTGAGCAAAAATGATGTACATTCAGCCAATAAAATCCGGGTAAACCGCACGATTGTGAACTTCCAACAATTCTATGATACCTATGGAATTAAGCCTGGAGATGGCATGTATGTAGCTCCGGAAGATCGAGTTTCCATCTGGTAAAAATCAGAACAGAAAGCTAATTCTGATAGCTCTTACAACAGTGTATAAAGGCAAAGAGGTTGACTAGGATATCCTTTTTAAAGTAAATACACACCGAAATAAAAACCCCAAGAATGTTGATTTCACAACAATCTTGGGGTTTGCTTTTTTAAAGAACACACTCAATTATTTAGAGGATTTTTTATGTAGATATCTTGTGTAATAGATTTTAAAACTTTTTTATAGAGAGCAAAATTTGGGACGCGAAACCTACAGATGGGATAGAGGCTTCGATAGAGGAGACCCTTTGCATTCATTTTACCGAACCTACAACTGCTTTTTTATTTAGTTATGACTTAAAAGGTACAGATATTTTTTAAAACGAAAATCGCTTTTCAACATTAGAAAATGTACAAAAGTTACTACCCTCTTTTATTAAAACTGACATTATTAAATTTGGATAAATGAAAACCACCAAAAATACTGACATTCCAACGTTCTAGGTGGTTCTTTTCATAAGCCGCACTTACTAATGATACGGTTCACCGTAACGTAACTAAATGAGGTTTTCGATCAAATGTACTCATACATTATTCTTGCCCTACGCATGTCAGCTATTCACTATTCGTCGCTGCTTTATTATCATCTAGAAAGAGAGATGGAACAGCATTTACGGTTCCTATAGGTAAAAACTATAGAATATTTATTCTATGAAAAAGGCGAATTAATATTTGCTACCCATTTTTACCATTCTCACCCTTATTTATTGCACGACCGCCTCCACCAACCGCATGCTGCTGTTTCGTATTAGAACTTCCTATGGCTGAATTAGTTCCTCCCGTACTATCTAAACCACTTCCGCTTGCTACCTGAGTAGCTGACGACTGTTTTTGCCCCTTATTTATCTGATTATTGATGACGATAACAATTTCTTCGTCACCATCCCAGTCTTCATGCTGTTCATGAGGTTCAGTTTGCTCCCCCTTCATACCGCTGTTTCTAGCTACCCCTTGTGCTCCCACACTTTGCTGTTGATCGGTATTCGAGGAATCTATTGCAGCATTCTATTTCTTCCTGCTCCACTTGCAATTTGCGTGGTATTAGGTGCACTAGTGAACTGATTATTTATAACAATTACAACCTTTAACTTATCCGATACAGGAGCATCAGTCCTAATTTCTTCTCCATCTTTTTTTACAATAATCCTTACTTTTTCATTTTTACTTTCCACACCGCTTTGTAATTCCTTGGAATTAGACCCATCATTACTATCTTTATGACCTCGTTGATTTGACATTATACCACCTTCTTTTCAATTTAGAATAATATATCTTATTCGAAGTAGAAATTCAGATTTAGTCAAATACATTAATTTAGCTAAAATATTATTTGGAAAATATCTTTGTGTATAGCATTCTACAAAAATCTCCCCATGGTGAAGTGTATGTCTATCCGCATTATCCAATAAATTTTTCACGTATCGCTCCAATAAGTGCAAATCATCAATGACATTTTGACGGAATTCTTTGGTTTAAATCATTTTTTTAGAACCTTGCTATCCAGAGGAACTTCTATTCTCTGCTTTACCACTATTCTGTTCTCATAAGTTCATTCTTTTTATACGGCCAAACAACAAAAAAACACTTATTCTACTATTTGGGGAGGTGCTGTACTATTTTTCAAAAAAAACCGTACCTACTTATGGTACGGTTCACCGTGACATGTGTAAGTGCGGTTTTTAATCTCTAATTCTATGCTAATTTAAAATTATATCTTTTCGCTCTTATAATTAAAAATGAAGGTCGACGAAATTCTCTATTAAGACTTGGTAAATTACATATTGTTTCTTTAGTTGGTATTGGCTCAATTAAGTCGCCGCTGCTGAGGAAGAAGCAGCTTGGTCAGCCTTTACACAATCAATTGCGACAACGAGCGCAATAATGATAGCTTCCATCTCTTCATTCAATATTTGTACCTTGTAGCTATCGCCCCAAGTGAACCACTCCTTGTTCACTTTACCGACGACTTCACCATGCTGTAAGATTTGAAAATCCATATCCCACCAGTTACCTTTTACCTCAATGCCTGCCGCATCAATTGTATAGCGTGCTTTAAAGAAAGAAAACTCCTTCTTAATCGTTAACATCTCTTGACCGTTTACTTCAACAAAAAAAATCGGTAAAAAGCTGAACACCTTTTTCGTAATAAGCGCGACATCATCTCTTGCTGCATTCATTATGGAGAACGTTTTTGGAATTTGCATAAAACTGCCCTCTACGTAATAAACATCCTTCTCCTGCTGATCTTTTACCGTAAATTTTCCACTTAAGCTGAATACCTTCTGCTTTATATAAAGTTGCTTCATACTACGCCTCCTTTTTAATAGCATATTACTAAAGCCATTTTTATCATATATAATATTTAATGAAATTTGCCTAGGAGAAAAATATTTTCAAAATTTAAACCACCTAAAACGCTCACAAATCAACGTTCTAGGTAGTTCTTTTTAAAAACCGCACTTACTTATGATACGGTTCACCCTTCATAATTCTAAAACTCCTATAAACCTGCTCCACCAAAACAAGTTTCATTAGCTGATGTGGTAATGTCATCTTTCCGAAGGATTGTTGCTCATCAGCTCGTTTTAACACGTCATCATGTAAACCAAGGGAGCCACCGATGACGAACGCGATTTTACTTTTGCCGTAGGTCATTAGAGATTCAAGATCTGCCGCCATTTGTTCTGATGTTTTCATTTTGCCGTTAATGGCTAAGGCGATAACGTATGTATCTGGGCCGATTTTAGATAGAATACGTTCACCCTCCTTTTTCTTGACGATTCCCATTTCTGCTTCGCTTAGCTGTTCGGGCGCTTTTTCATCTGGTACTTCGATTATATCCATTTTTGCGTAGCCACCCAGACGTTTTACGTATTCATCTATGCCCATTTTTAAGTACTTTTCTTTTAGTTTTCCGACTGATACAATCGTTATATTCACACGTTATCCACCTTTACATTTCATTTACAAACAAATTATCCACAGAAGTTATCAACATATCCACAAGCGATTCCTATATCTTGTGTAAAGCTATTTACTTGATACAAGATATTCTGCAGGTCGTTCACAGTAGCTACATTTTGTGGATAACTTTTTATCCTCTTCGACTTTATCCATAATCGGGAACTCTTTTTGCTCTGCCACAAACATGTCTAATGCGTGTTCTATATGGTTTTCACAGCTGTATTTTTCCATTTTTACACCTCTTCTTATTTTCCGAAATTTCCACAAACTTATTCACAATTCGGTCTATGTTATCCACAATCTATTGTAACAAAGGACAGGCAAGTATGGAAGAATAGGCTTCATACCGCCACTCACCGTGTTAATGTTATTATTCACAATTTTCTAGTTATCCACAATATTTTTTAAATCATTCTTATTAATTCAACGGAAAAAATCAGTGGAGATCATATAATCCCCACTGATTTTTAATTTACAATGAATCACTATTTGTTAATGTTAGTGATAGTTCCACTATTTTACCTTGACGATATACTTTCATCGTTAATTTATCACCAATTTTTTTGTCATTATATAAATGTTTACGTAAATCGATTGCCGTTTCAATTTTTTTGCCATCCATTTCAACTATAACATCGTATTGTTGAATGCCTGCTTTTGCAGATGGAGAGTTAGCTACGACATCTGTAACAACAACACCTGTTGTTAAGTCTTTTGGCAATTGTAACGTCTGCTGTTGGTAGAATGACGGAACATCCGTTAAGTCCACTAATTGAATACCCATTGTTGGACGTTTCATTTCACCATTTTTCTCTAATTCCTCAATAATTGGAATTGCTGAGTTAATCGGAATTGAGAAGCCTAAACCTTCAACAGAAGATTCCGCAATTTTCATGGAGTTAATACCGACTAATTCACCAGCAAGATTAACAAGTGCACCACCACTATTACCAGGGTTGATAGCTGCGTCTGTTTGTAATACTTCTTGTTGCCAATCTTTTGTGCCATCACTATTTATGTCCACTGGTACAGAACGATCTTTACCAGAAACAACACCTGTAGTAACAGAGCCATAGAACTCTAAGCCAAGTGGGTTACCGATTGCGATAACTGTTTCACCTTGTTTTAATACATCTGAGTTACCAAATGTCGCCACTGTCTTAACATCTTTAGAGCTGATTGAAATAACAGCTAAGTCTGTCCAAATATCGCGACCAACTAATTGCGCTACTTCTTTCGTTCCATCTGGCATTGTTACTTCTAACTGTTTTGCACCCTCAATAACATGGTTATTTGTCACGATAAAGGCTTTATCACCTTGAACTTTGTAAATAACACCTGAACCGCTTCCTGCAGGCTGTTCTGATGAAGCTTGTGGACTCCAGAACCCTCCCCTTGCTACTTCTTGAATATTCGTGATCCCCACAACAGCCCCAGAAGCTTTATCTACGGCTTTCGTAACATCAGTAGTCACTTCTGTTGCAACTTGATTAATGGTTGTTTCATTTTTACCTGTGCTGCTAGTCGTTGTACCTGGCATTTGATTGACCAGTCCAGGCATCATGAGCCACACGAGTAAAGCGCCAATGATGACACCGATAAGACCCGTGAAAAAATAACCGCCCTTACCTCCGCCACCGCCTTTCTTTTTATGACGCTTCTCTTGCGTTTCTCGCTCCTCTTGTTCGAGTCGCTCCTGAAGAGGTGACTTCTGTATATCATCATTTTTTAGAAAATCATTGTTTTTATCATCATCTTGAAAATAGCTCATTCTCCTCGTCCTTTCTCCTATTAGTATTTGTTAGTTGTTACCTTAATATTACGATTCAAACATTAAAATCAGATGAAAAATAAATAAAATGGACATAAAAATGGCTGTTCAATCACATTTTCTATAAAATGTGATTGAACAGCCTCATTAAAGCTTCATTTTTTTATTGTATAATTCGATATGATTAACTCACTAAGCCAAAAACAATGTAGCTGCCGTTTCACTTACGTTACATAAAACATTTGCTGAAAAAGTTACACAGTAACTAATTTTGTTGGCTCTTCTGCATCTGTATCAAATAAGTTTAAATACTCTCCGGCGATAATGCCGCAGGATTGCAAGGTTTGTGTGACACTCATGCGCGCAAGCTCTTTCATATTATTATCTTTACTTAAATGTGATAAATAAATATTTGTTGGTTTTTCAAAAACTACCTCACTCATTGCTATAGCTGCATCCTCATTTGAAACGTGCCCTACATCACTTAAAATACGACGTTTGATAGACCACGGATAGCGCCCCATTTGCAGCATATTTACATCGTGGTTACTTTCAAATACAAAGGAGTCAGCACCTCGAATGATACCCTTCATACGGTCGCTAACATAGCCTGTATCTGTAATAACAACAAGCTTACGCCCGTCTTCATGAAAACTATAGAACATTGGATCTGCTGCATCATGTGATACGGCAAAGGATTCAACAGCTAATGAACCGAAATGCTTTACCGTATCCATTTCAAATTCAAAACGTTGCTCCAAAGGTATATCCCCAACTAGCCCGTCCATTGCTTGCCATGTTTTGTTGTTTGCATAAATAGGTACATTATATTTTCGTGCCAATACACCTATTCCTTTAATATGATCACTATGCTCATGCGTAACGAAAATGCCACTTAGCTGTTTCATATTACGGTCGATTTTTGTAAATAGTTGCTCCATCTTTTTGCCACTTAGACCAGCATCGACAATAAATGCATGATCATCATTCTCTACATAAATCGAATTTCCTGTACTGCCACTTGCTAAAACACTAAATCGCATCATTCAACTCCCCAGTCTTCCTCTTCACCTTGTTGCTTGTCTCCTTGGATTTCAATAATTTTTCCATCAATAGCATCAACAAAGTACTCTTCCAGTTCTCCGTCCGATAATTCCACTTGTACTTCCCATGTTGGTATCAACACTTGCGTTTGCGTTAATTTACTAAATGTCGAGTAACCTAACTTCACTCGCGTAATACTCGAGTCTGGCTTTAATAGCGTTTTATTATATAGTGTTTGGAAAATTTGAAGTGGTGGAATAACAGTTTCCTGTTGCTCCATCTCTTTGAAATTTTCAATCATTGTCTGCTCATACTTTATCACTTCGTTATCCATATTCCAGTGTATTTTTAATATGGCACTATCATTGTAATAGAACATTCGGTTATTTTTCTTCTGGAAGAAGACTGCGACCCGTTCCTCACGGTCTACCTCCCATAATGCATAAGAATCTCCACTTTTAACGTTTGTATGGACAAAATCGATAAAACTTGCATCATCATTAATATTTCGTAATTTCACAGGATTGACGAAAATAGCACTTATTTGTCTATGTTTATCATCCATGAAACTAACTTTCTGATTATTATCAGGAGCAGTATTTTTAAAAACATGCACTTCGCCTGTAATATAAGAAGCAAACTCGTTACCACTAGGCAGTGGCCCATACGTAATATTATCATCTTTTAAACGGGCTTCTATTGTTTTTTCACCTAGTATTTCTACGCTCTGCGCTTCATTATAACGGTCTAAATACAACCAATACAAGAAGATATTTAAGATTAAAAAAACGAATATAAAAATAGATTTTGTTCTATTCCAATCCATTTTTGACACCTCCTACTACTTCAGGCGTCAATCTCGTGGATACACCGTTCCGAATAACAAACCAGCAAGGCTCTAATGTCACAATTGTGCTTTGATTATGAGTCAAATAGAATCCCACAACAATGTCATCTACATCTGATAAAACAATGTTATTTAGCATTTTAATCTTTTCAACGACTTCCGTTCCTGACGGAAGTTCTTTTATCTCTCTTTCGGATTCAATATCTTTCCCAAAAGAAAAGTATGGACGTTTGTAGACGAAAATACGTTTATCTCCCCAAACGGTTGTAATTCGATTTATAGTCTGTTCACTATAAATCGGCAATCCATGTAAATATAATTGATACTCTAATTGGTTATTACTTGTACCTGTTGATACTAAGCGATAATCATCTGTAAAGCCTCCGGATTCATTGATAAATTCAAAACTATCCTTCAAGAGCTTGGAAGGTTCTATTCTGATACTACTTTCTGCAGCTGGATTTACATAGGTCAATGATTTCAAATTTGAATCAAGCACCATCTTTGATATTCCATCATGATATTTTTCAGTAGTTGCACTTTCATCAGCTCGCCGAACATTTTTTAGATTTGTAAATACTACATTTTTAAACAATTCAGGTTTCTCTTCAATAAAATGCGTATACTTTGCAGATTCAATTTTATCGTTTGCAATATATAGTGAGGTAAAGCCCTCTCGCTCAACCTCTTTAAAAATGCCATATGTTTTCGCTGGCTCAATAATATTTCGTACAAACTGATTAGCATTTTCTAAACTAACATGGGAACGCATCAATGATTCATTATTGCCACTAATGAAAAACACCTGTAGGTCTTTTTTATTATAAGTACTCCAATCTATAATCATACGATTAAAGGTTGTTTCAGGTAGCTCCTTATCAGCAAATTGAAAAATTGTATTAAAGGCAGAGTAAGGAATCTCACCAGTAAAAAAGACAGTCATACAATTATTAGTACGAATCATCTCGTTTACAGAGCCGGCCGTAAGATTATTGTTTACAGGCATTAAATCTAGAACATTCCATCCTTCAAATATTTGCATAATATCTTCCATTGCGCTATTAGAGACCGTTCCGGTAAATTCCTTATCAAAACGAAAAATAGCTTTATATGGACGAATGACATCCGCCACTTTTTTTTGTGGTCCAATCAGGATTTCTTTGCCCTCAGTCTGTTCAATATATTTATAATTTGGCGTGTATGTCCAAATCATAAAAGTTAAAGCCACACTTAGCACAACGAGTAGAAATAATACAACTGATTTAACTGGTTCTATATATTTCATTCCCACTCACCTGCCTCGTCAAAATCATCTAAATTAAGTGGTAATGTGAAGAAGACTGTTGTTCCATGTCCTTCCTCACTTTCAGCCCATATTTTACCGTCATGAGCTTCAATCATTTCTCTGGCAATAGCTAGCCCTAGCCCAGTGCCTCCCATAGAACGAGCTCGAGCACGATCTACTCGATAGAAACGGTCAAAAATACGTCCAACATTTTCCTTAGGAATTCCCATACCATCATCAGATATCATAACCTTCAGCATATCTCCTTGTACTGTAAAGCCAAAGCGAATATTACCTCCATCAGGTGAATACTTAATTGCATTGGAAATGATATTATCGATAACCTGTGTCACCTTATCCGTATCAATATCTACATAGTATGATGCCTCTGGTAATAAACGTTCAAATCTTACTTTGTCTGACTTAGACATTTCAAAACGATCAATAATACGGTTAAAGAACGAATTGAATAGAACAATGTCTTTATTCAACTCATAATCTGAACTATCCATTCTTGATAACTGCAATAAGTCATTCACTAAACGGATCATACGCTCTGTCTCCGTTTGTGTGACATTCAAAAATGTTGGAGCAATATTTTCATCTTTCCATGCACCATCTGCTAACGCCTCTAAATAACTACGCATCGTCGTTAATGGTGTCCGTAATTCATGTGACACATTCGATACAAATTCTCTACGATCCATCTCTATTTTTTCCTGCTCTGTGATATCATGCAGCACGGTAATAAGCCCATTAATAAAGCCTGTTTCTTTTTGAATAACCGAGAAATTCGCACGTAAAATATACGGTGCGTCTGCTGTACTGAAATTTAAATTCACCGCGTCATTCATATAAATTAAATCCTCAAAACTATACTCTTGGTCAATACCTAAAACAGATGCAATCGGACGACCTAATGTAATATCTCTTGAAATATGCAACAGTTCTAGTGCAGGATCATTAATAAGAATGATGCGCCCTTTTCGATCTGTCGCAACAACACCATCCGTCATATTACTAAGGACCGAATCAAGTTTTCGCCGCTCTGCCTCTGTAGTAGATTGCGCCTCCTGCAAGCGATTCGTTAAATGATTAAAGGTGATCGCAAGCTGTCCTATCTCATCTGTACCATAAACCCGGACTTTTCGAGAATAGTTACCTTTTGCCATCGCTTGTGCCTGCCTACGCATATCTGAAATCGGCTGTGTAATTGTTCGTGCCACTAAAATACCTAAAAAGATAGTAATCACCAAGGACACCGCCGTACCCCCAAGGAAAATACCGTTAATTTCATTCACTTGTTCGAAAACAGATTCAATATTAGCTTCAATGTAAAGTACCCCTACAATCTCATCATCAGGACCTGCACCATCTCGAATCGGCGAAGCTAACACCCACACTCGATTTCTTGTTTTATTATCAAGTTTAATGTTTTCAAATAAAGTTTCTGCAGAGATTGCACGACGCACGAGATCATTATTAGAGCGCTGTCCAATCAAACTTTGATTGTCTACCTCGGATGTGGCGCGAATACGTTGTCTATTATCGATGACACGAATTTCTAAAATATCGCTATTAGAAACTTCCCTCAAGCCTGTTGAAAACTCCATAACTATCGTTTTCAAGCTCTCTTCAAGAGACGGCATACTATTTTCATCGCGTTCTTTTAACATTTCTTCACGAATGCTATATTCCATCAAATCGACACGTTGGAAAATGGATTCTCGGAAATTGCTCTTTAATTTTTCCTCTAATTCTTGCGCAAAATAGATTCCTATTATTTGCAATGCAAGTAAGATGAGTAAAATGTAAATTAGTACTAGCTTGACATGAATTGATTTAAAGAAGCTTACTTTCTGCATGCCTTTTTACTCCTGTTCAGGATTTCGTAAATAATAACCTACACCACGGCGTGTAACGATCCAAGCAGGATGACTAGGATTGTCTTCTATTTTTTCTCGTAGACGACGAATTGTTACATCAACTGTTCGTACATCGCCGAAATAGTCATAACCCCACACAGTTTGCAGTAAATGTTCACGCGTCATTACTTGACCGATATGCTTTCCTAAATAATGTAATAACTCAAACTCCCTATGTGTTAGTTCGATTGCTTCATCACGTTTCAATACTAAGTAAGCGTCAGGCTGAATAACAAGAGAGCCTACTACAATTTCATTGGATTCTTCCTCGACCTCTTCAGCAGTAGGGGCTACTACCTGTAAACGACGCATGTTTGCCTTTACACGCGCAATCAGCTCTCGTGTACTAAATGGCTTCGTCACATAATCATCTGCGCCCATTTCTAACCCTAATACTTTATCGATCTCAGAGCCTTTTGCCGTTAGCATGATGATCGGAAAATCATATTTTTTTCGTACTTCTCTACAAACTTCCATTCCATCACGCTTAGGTAACATTATATCTAAAAGCATTAAATCTGGTTGCTCTTCCTCAACCTTCTCTAGGGCTTCATCTCCATCATAAGCGCAAATAACTTTGTATCCTTCTTTTATTAAATTAAACTGTAAAATATCTGCGATTGGTTTTTCATCGTCAACAACTAAAATGGTTTTGTCCATATATTTCTCTCCCTTTCGCTCTTTATCTATTCTTAAACAATGTGTATTTTATCTATTATGATTTGGCTTTGTAGTTAGTCCTGCAAATGTCTTTTGTGCGAAAGCAAAGTGACAGCAACAACATGAGGGCCGACACGATACAGGTCAGTTAGCCGTTATCGCATGGATGCGATGATTTTAGGCGAATATCCTATAAGCACTCCTTGGCGTTTTCATAGGATGTGAAGTTTTTAGCCTAAGTTCCTTTATTTCAGCGAACACCCGTTGAAAAATAACTTCACTCCGTATTCAACTCACCACCTATAAAGATGGGGGATTTTACTGAAAGAAGTTAAAGTAACTACTCTTAACTCTACCATGCTTTTTGCTTCTATGCATTATTCTAAATCCTAAGACATTATACGATATTGTATCTAACTATTTTTCGACAAATATTTCTCGGGAAATAATATAGATTTAAATACAACGTATACAAAAAGACAGCCCTATTTTGGACTGTCTTCTATTCGAACTGATTAACGCCCTACATATGTTAATGGATTTTCTAGCGAACCATTTTTTTCAACTTCAAAGTGTAGATGTGTACCTGTTGAATTTCCAGTAGAGCCCATAATACCTATAACAGATCCTTTTTCTACCACTTGCCCTACTTTTACTTCAATTGAAGAAAGGTGTCCGTAAAGCGTTGTATAGCCATTATGATGATCAATTACGATACGATTACCGTAGCTACCTGAGACACCAGCAGAAACAACAACACCATTATCTGAAGCTAAAATATTATAATTATTAGGACGAGCAATATCAATACCACGATGGAGTTCTCCCCAACGTTGGCCCATCCCACTTGAAATATAACCACCCACTGTTGGCCAAGTAAAATCACCCGTACCACGTGAAGAAATCACTTTCGTACCAACTACTTCAATTTCATCAACTGGTTGTTGTATAATATCTTCTTTTAAAGCGACTTTGGATATACGAGTTCCATTTTCAGACGTTAATAAATAAGATGTTTCTTTACTTCCATTAACACCTTGTTGTTTTATCACTTTCTCACCTTTATACATCGTCGGATCTTCTTTAACTATTTTCTTAAACGGAATAGTATCAGTAACTTTCTTCTCCTGTTTTACTTCAAGTGTTACAAATG
Organism: Lysinibacillus sp. EB106-09-02-XG168; assembly: GCF_058791475.1. NCBI lineage: Bacteria > Bacillati > Bacillota > Bacilli > Caryophanales > Bacillaceae > Lysinibacillus > Lysinibacillus sp. EB106-09-02-XG168. The sequence goes on from NZ_JBYTDN010000003.1 coordinate 4,764,369, forward strand.
GTTTAGCGACTGTTACGTTCAATGCTTGTCCAATCTGTAAAACTGTATCAACAGTGATACCAGGATTTAAAGCTACTAGCTCAGTTGTTGTTAATCCATGTTTTTGGGCAACCGATCCTAAAACATCACCTGATTGAACTTTATATGTTTCTTGTTCAAGAGAGCCTGTCATTAAATATTTCACGGCTTCCGTAGGCGTTACAATAGCATTGGGTGCTACTTTTTGTAATGCACCTGAAACTTCCTGTTTAAAAGAAACATCTACAAGGCGCGCTTCACCAGTCTGTAATGGTGGAATATTCGTTGATTGTTGGTTAACATATAAACTATTTAGCTCTTGCTGTGAAACATATTGTAGTTTTAGCATACGAATAGTATCTTCATAGTCTTTTGCATCTTTTAAAGAAACTACAGGCTCATCATCTACAGATAATGTAAATGATGGAGCCTGAACTACTAAAGATTGCTCCAATTTCTCCAAAATTTCCACATCTTTAGTTTGATTACTAAATACTTTCTCTGGGATTATTTTGACAGAAGAACTAGCATCGATCGATAACTCTTTGTATTGTTGACTTGCCCCTTTTTCCTTTGACGCTATAATTTCTTCAATAGCTTTCTCATTTGAGACCGCACCTATATATTTATTTCCCACGTAAACGTGATACATTTTATTCAAATCTTCATTATGATTTTCTTTTGCAAAACCTACATCAAACGTTAAACTTGTCATTAACACTGTAATAATGGATATCTTTTTAATTGAAGAAAAATTGTAAGTAAATGTACTGTTTTTTCCTTTTCTCGACCAAGACGAACTCATCAATAAAGCCCCTTCCAACTTTAACCTTTAGCAGGTTTAATTACCCACAAGGATTTTTTGCACCAATATACTGTACCATAAAGAAAATACGGTTAGATTGTTTTCATCCTTTTGTAATGTAAATGTATTATTACTCTACTACTTGTTACAAAATTACTATTTTTGTTGCAATTAATAAAAATAATTTTAAATGCGGATGTTCTCTCCAGTCGTGTCTTTTTCAAAGGAGATTTGATGTAGATTCACTCAATACGTTTTGCTTTCGGTGTACAAAAGACATTTAATGCATTCTTTCAGTAAATTTGTAGCGTTTGAGAAAAATGTAGTATTATATTTATTTTTAGTATGATTTAAGACTTAGCACTTTTTAGTTTTTTAATATTCCGATAAAATAGAAAAGACATATACTAGTTGATAGGAGCGATTAATTTGAATGATTCACAAACCTCTGGAATAACCACTAAATTAAGAAAGCCCCAAAGCAAAAATACTGTTCGTAAACTTATAATGAGGACCATTATGGTGTCATTAGGTGCAGTCATTATGGCACTGGGACTGGAGCTATTTTTAGTACCAAACAACATTATGGATGGTGGCATCGTAGGCGTATCCATTATCACTTCGTATTTATTAAATTTACCTCTTGGTATTTTCATCTTCATATTAAACTTACCTTTTATCTTTTTAGGCTATAAACAAATTGGTAAAACTTTTGCACTTTCATCAGGACTCGGAATTACAGTACTCTCACTATCAACACTTTTCTTACATAATATAAAACCATTTACTCAAGACACACTATTGGCCACAGTTTTTGGAGGCATGATTTTAGGTATTGGTGTCGGAATCGTCATTCGTTATGGTGGTTCGTTAGATGGAACAGAAATTTTAGCTATTTTATTTAATAGTAAAACGCCGTTTTCCGTTGGTGAAATTATTATGTTCTGCAATGTACTCATCTTTACGGTAGCAGGATTTGTGTTCACATGGGAACAAGCTATGTACTCTATCCTAGCATATTATATTGCCTATAAAATGATTGACATCGTCATTCAAGGGATGGAGGAATCAAAATCTGTTTATATCATTAGTGACGAAATTGATGAAATCGGACAGACCATTATGGACCGACTTGGTCGAGGTGTAACTTTCCTTCATGGTGAAGGGGCTTATACGGGAAACGATAAAAAAGTTATTTTTACCGTTATTACTAGGTTAGAAGAATCGAAACTTAAATCAATTGTTGCTGAAATTGATGATCATGCATTCCTAGCAATTGGTAATATTGCAGAGGTTAGAGGGGGTCGCTTCAAAAAAAGAGATATTCACTAATGACAAAAAGGGCGTACCGTATATAGTACGCCCTTTTAATGTTGTTGAAAAACATCTATGAAAGTGAACATTATGGCTACTTACCATAATTAAATTGAATAGGCTTATTACAGTGACGCTATTTTACATTTTGTGTAGCTACACTTTGCAAAAAGATTCTATTGCTACTGCTTCGCTTTCACATATTATCACTATAAAATTAGAGTAATATGCCAGAAAATATACGCTAAGTGATGTGGCTGTTTTGCCGAAGAGTCTTATTTAATTTTGAATCATAAAATATAATGGACAATAATTGCGTCTCGCCCCAAAATTCAAAGTAAGGAAAGAGGTAAAAAAAGGACGTACCGCATATGGTACGTCCTTTTTTGATTTATACTTATTTTGCTTCCCAAACGTCCACTAATACGTTCGTTTGTTCACGTGCAGGACCAACAGAGAAAGTAGCGATTTCAATACCAGTTAATTCACTTACGCGTTCTACATAGCGTCGTGCATTCTCAGGTAGCTCTTCTAATGTTTTGCAGCCTGTAACATCTTCTGACCAGCCTGGAAGCTCTTCATAAATTGGTTCACATTGTTCAATAATATGAAGGTTTGCTGGATACTCAGTAATTGTTTCATCTTTATATTTATACGCAGTACAAATTTTCACTGTTTCTAAGCCAGATAAAACATCAATTGAATTAAGCGCAAGATGTGTAATACCACTTACTCGGCGTGAATGGCGCACAACTACTGTATCAAACCAGCCTACACGACGTGGACGGCCAGTTGTTGTACCGTATTCACGGCCAACTTCACGAATTTGTTGACCTACTTCATCAAATAATTCAGTAGGGAACGGTCCATCACCAACACGAGATGTATAGGCTTTAGATACACCAATAACACTTGTAACTCGTGATGGGCCAACACCAGCACCAATCGCTACTCCGCCGGCAACAGGATTTGAAGATGTTACAAATGGATACGTACCTTGATCGACATCAAGTAAAATTCCTTGTGCTCCTTCAAATAACACTTTGCCGCCTTCATCTAGTACATCATTTAAGATTTTAGACGTGTCTGTTACATATTTTGCGATTTCTTGTCCATAGCTGTAATATTCCTCGAAAATTTCTTCGAATGTTACACCTTCAACCTCGTAAAATTTCTCAAACAACTTATTCTTAATTACTAAATTTTGACGTAGTTTTTCTTCAAATACATCCTTGTCTAGTAAATCAGCCATACGGATACCGATACGTGCTACTTTATCTTGATAACATGGCCCAATACCTTTACAAGTTGTACCAATTTTATTATCGCCACGGCTTTCTTCATCAGCGATATCTTGCTTTATATGATATGGCAAAATAACATGCGCACGGTTAGAAATTCGTAAGTTATCTGTATTAATGCCACGCTCTTGTAAGCCTCTAAGCTCAGTCACTAATGACTTTGGATTTACAACCAAACCATTTCCGATTACTGAAGCTTTTTCTTTATAGAAAATACCTGATGGGATTAAGTGTAACTTATACGTTTCACCATCAAATTTAATTGTATGTCCTGCATTATCACCACCTGCAAAACGAGCGATTGCATCGGCTTTTCGTGAAAGGAAATCTGTAATTTTACCTTTTCCTTCGTCTCCCCACTGTGTTCCTACAACTACAACTGATGTCATAGTCAGCACCTCCGTTAGATACAATTTGTATCTCAATTTTTAAGCCGTTAATTATTGTAACAATGATAGAAACGCCTAGTCAACAAAAATACTTAAAAACACGAACGTAAAATCAAAAAATATGATTCAACGTTCGTGTTTAATAACAGAATGGTATGAATATTATCTAACATTCAGATTAATTCCGTTTTGGCATAGTCGCAAACGTTATGTTTCTCTTTTTCAATCAGCATTTGGCCAACATAGTATGGTTGATTTCCGTTCCGACTGGGCGCTTTCCTGGAGTCGTTCAGTCGTAACGCAGAACAACTTATATACATGGCATATGTTTTAACAAATGTCATCTTCAACTACTGATGATGAGCCAAATACGTATTTAGTCACGTGGAGGTGGTGGCGGCATTTGCGACCAATCCACATTAATGAATTTATTGAATTCTTTTTTAAAGGCAAGTGTAACTGTACCTGTTGGACCGTTACGCTGTTTAGCAATAATAATCTCAATCATATTTTTACTCTCGGACTCCTTATCGTAATAATCATCACGATATAAGAAGGCAACAATATCAGCATCTTGCTCAATACTTCCCGATTCACGTAAGTCACTCATCATTGGTCGCTTATCTTGACGTTGTTCAACGCCACGAGATAGCTGTGATAATGCAATGACTGGAACCTTTAATTCACGCGCTAAACCTTTTAAAGATCGTGAAATCTCAGATACCTCTTGCTGACGGTTCTCCCCTGGTTTACCACTACCTTGAATAAGTTGTAAATAGTCAATTAAAATCATACCGAGGCCATGTTCTTGTGCTAAACGTCGACATTTTGCGCGAATTTCATTGATACGTACACCCGGTGTATCGTCAATAAAAATTCCTGAATTCGATAAACTCCCCATTGCCATAGTTAGTTTACCCCAATCTTCCGTTGTTAAAGCACCTGTACGTAAAACTTGTGCATCTATATTTCCCTCTGCACAAAGCATACGCATAACTAGCTGCTCAGCACCCATCTCTAAGGAGAAGATCGCAACATTTTCCCGCGCTTGAACGGCAACGCTTTGTGCGACATTCAATGCAAAGGCTGTTTTCCCTACAGATGGACGTGCCGCAACAATAATTAAATCGTTACGTTGGAAGCCAGCTGTTATATTGTCTAAGTCACGGAATCCTGTCGGAATACCTGTAACATCACCTTTTTGTGATTGAAGCTTCTCGATGTTATCAAAGGTTTCCACCAATACGTCTTTAACATGCTTAAAATCACCCGCATTTTTACGATTGGCTACCTCCATCATTTTCTTCTCTGCTTCACCAAGTAATGCCTCTACCTCATCTTCACGAGTATAGCCATCTTCTACTATTTTAGTAGCTACACGAATTAAACGACGTAATAGTGCCTTTTCTTCGACAATTTTCGCATAGTGTGCGACGTTAGCAGCCGTAGGGACAGCATTGGCGAGCTCTAGTAAATACGATAGCCCGCCAACATCCTCAATTTCTTTTTTAGCTGATAATTCTTCAGTAACTGTGACAACATCTATCGCTTTTCCTTGATCACTTAAACGTAGCATCGTTTCGAAAATTTGCTTATGTGCATTATGATAAAAATCATCTGCTAGTAAAATTTCAGATGCAGTGATTAACGATTGAGGATCGAGGAAAATCGCACCGATAACCGATTGCTCAGCTTCCCGGTTATGCGGTGGAACGCGATCCATCATCGGTTCGCTCATGGATTGTCGCTCCTTATTCTTCCGTTACATGAACTTTTAATGTAGCAGATACTTCATGGTGTAGTTTTACAGGTACATTTGTAAAGCCTAGCGCACGAATTCCATCACTTAAAGTCATTTTACGTTTATCAATTTTTATGCCATGCTTTTTTTGAAGTGCATCGGCAACTTGCTTTGAAGATACTGAACCAAATAGACGACCACCTTCACCTGATTTTGCTTTTAGTTCAACCGTTAAAGCTTCTAATTTTTCTTTTAATGCTTTTGCTTCAGCTAATTCGGCAGCAGCATTTTTAGCTTCTAAATTCTTTTGACCTTCTAATTGACTTAATGCTTGTGCATTTGCTTCAGCAGCATAACCATTTTTAATTAAAAAGTTTTGTGCATAGCCATCTGCTACATTTTTTATTTCGCCTTTTTTCCCTTTTCCTTTAACATCTTTTAAAAATACTACTTTCATGATTCAGAACTCCCTTCGAGTACCTCATTTATGGCCTCTTCTAAATATTTTTTTACTCCAGCAATGGAATTTGATTCGACTTGGCAAGCTGCATTAGTTAAATGCCCGCCGCCGCCTAGCTTCTCCATAACAAGCTGCACGTTTACTTCGCCAAGTGATCTGGCACTTATGCCGATTTTGCCATCTGACCGATGTGCAATGACAAAGGAAGCACCGACATCCTTCATCGTAAGTAATATATCTGCTGTTTGCGCAATTAGTACAGAGTCATACACTTTCGCTTCTTCACCTACAGCAATAGCAATACCCGGTTTCACGAACTTAACAGTCTGCACTATTTTAGAACGTTCAATATACGTATCTACATCTTCTTTTAATAATCGTTGTACTAGCACTGTATCGGCACCATTTGTCCTTAAATAAGAAGCCGCTTCAAACGTACGGGCTCCTGTACGCAGTGTAAAACTCTTCGTATCGACAATAATTCCCGCTAGCAATGCAGTAGCTTCTAGCATATTAATCTTCGCACGTTTAGGTTGATACTCGAGTAATTCTGTCACAAGCTCAGCTGTTGACGATGCATATGGCTCCATATAAACAAGCGTTGGATTTTCTATAAAATCCTCACTTCGACGATGGTGATCAATGACCACAACTTTTTCAGCCAACTTCAATAGGTGTGAATCGATGACTAAATTCGGTTTATGTGTATCGACAATAATGAGCAGTGATTTTTCTGTCATTTTTGTCGCAGCTTCCTCTGGTGTTAGGAAATGTTCATAGAAATCCGATTTACTCTCAATTTCATTCATTAAACGGGTTACACTTCCGTTTAATTCTTCAAAATTTATGATAACGTAGCCCTTCACATCGTTCATTTGTGCCATTTTACGTACACCAACAGAGGCGCCAATAGAGTCCATATCCGGATTTTTATGTCCCATAACAAACACTTGGTCACTATCCTGAATTAAATCGCGTAGTGCATGGGAAATAACACGAGCTCTAACGCGTGTACGTTTCTCAACCGGGTTAGTTTTCCCGCCATAGAACTTCAGCTTTCCTGTAGGTTGCTTGATGGCAACCTGATCACCACCACGACCTAAAACAAGGTCTAAACTGGATTGGGCTAGTTCACCAAGTTCTACTAATGAAGATGACCCCGCGCCTACGCCAATACTTAATGTTAATGACATATTTTTTTGCGCCGTTTTTTCTCGAATTGTATCTAAAATAGCAAATTTTTTCTTTTCAAGCTCCATTAAAATGGATTCGTTTAATACAGCTAAAAAACGATCGGATGATATTCGTTTCACAAATATCCCTTGCTCAGCTGCCCAATCATTAACAATTGATGTCACCAGCGTATTCGTTAAACTACGTGGCTGGTCGTCCATTGCTTGAGTAATTTCATCATAGTTATCAACAAATAAAATCGCAATAACTGTACTATCAGCATAGTATTGCTTTTCAATAGCTATCTGCTCAGTGATATCAAAGAAATATAATAAATTCTCTTCTTTTTTATAATAAACTCGGTACTTACGATCACGAAGCGTAATCGTATCTTCGTTTGTCTCCTCGGTCTTCATTAGCACGTAAATGTCGTCAGATATATTAACGATTCCTTCACCTACTAAACTCTCCATATTTAAAACACCTTGCATATATGGATTCGACCATTCTATTTCATATTGATCATTGACAAGTAATATCCCAATTGGCATTTCAAGCAATACCTCTTCCCCAACTTTTTTCATGCGGAAAGAGATAGATTCAATATGCTTTTCTGTTTCTTCAAAGGTAATCTTTTCTACCTTCCACGTATAGGCCATTAATAGAACAAAACCTACTCCATAACCGATACCTATCCCGATATTCCAAATACATAGAAGCACGAACGTCACAATGCCAAAAATGGAAAGAACAAAAAGCGGATAGCGGATTGGTCGTTTTCTAAAAGTCCCCATTACATCAGCCCCTTATCCTTTGGTTTTCCCCTTCACAAGTGAACGTAAGTCGAAACCTAAATCTACGATGCCTAGCAATATCATAACGGATGATAGTGGTAAGGCTAACAAAGTTGCTACCCACTTAACAGCATTAGGCATTTTCTTTTTAGAAATAAAGTAATGTAAAAAGGAAATCCCCTGCAGGATTAATAACATCCATAAGATAGAAGAAACATTTAACACAATAATATCTAATGTAGATCCAAACTCCGGACGCACAAATAAATTAATGCATAAAACAATCATGTAATACCATAAAATAGATCGTGGTAAACGCATATTTTGGAATGGTGCAAATTTTGGTACGTCTAAGCCAAGACGTTTTAATACAGGTAAATTTAACGTTATGATAATAAATGCTGTCATGAATGCAGTGATTGTTACTGTTGCAGGTATTGTCAGCTCCATTGTTTTTAACATAGCCTCAATTTGTTCTTGCTGAAACACTACTTGACCTGTGACCGTTTTTGCAAGTTCATTTGATTGCTCATAATTTTCGCGTAAAAGATCTATGCTCATGTTAATAATATTGATACTAGCAATTTGAACATAGGCTACATAGACAATTGCCATTGACAGAAGAACAGCCACCCCAGACGACATGAATAGGTAAAGTTTGCTCTTCTTTTGATTAATTGCACTTCCTATAACGATACCAAGTAACGCCAAAATTAAGGCAAATGGTAGCATAATTATGCCACTCGTTAAAGTGGTTAAGATACATCCTACTACTGCTACGAGTATTGATGATGAACGCTTGTAATTTGCGCTATACCAAGCAATCGGTAGTGGGGCAAATAGTAGACCTACTATAAAAATGAATGGTACATATGCAGAAATAAGCATTAGAATCGTAAAGATTGCGACCATCATTGAGCCTTGTACAAGCGCCTTTGTTTGATTATTCGGCATTGAAAACCTTCCTTTTTTTAGTCAAACTTACTGACCTTTATTGTACCATTTTTTCAGGTTATTGAACAAAAAACGCTAAGAACAACTTATGCTTTGTCATTAATTTTGTAGAACCAATGACTAAAGCATAAAACACATAGCTATATAGGAGATTTTTTACCGAAAAAGCATAACAAATTCATTCATTGATTATGTTCTTCTATATATATTATTTTTAAATTTTTTTAGCAATAAAAAAAGCAACTTACAACAGTTACTAATACATGAAAAAAGGCTTTTAATCGAAGTGATTATAAGCCGTTTTGTTTTAAAAATGTCCTTAGTCGATTGTTTCTCAATCTCTAACGTTCCATCTTTTCTTTATTCATGTCTATTAAGAGTGTAATAAATTCTTATCATAATAGCAAACGGTAATATATAGAGCAATTACTGAGATAAACCAAGCTACCATAGCGTGGGAGTTAATTTCCGTTCCGACCAGGCTCTTTGCCGCTTTCGCACAGTTAAAACATTTGCCGCTGACACTTCGCTTTCGTACAAAAAACACCCGCTTCGCTGCAGGGTCTCGGGCCAACACGATGTTGGTCACGAAGACGTTATCACAGGATGTGATGCTTTTAGCCTTCGTTCCTCTATTGCTGATCCCCAATGAGTCGCCCGGTCTCCACTCCAATCAACATGACATGCGTTTTAACAATCCTCATCTTTCATTAAAATAGACAATAAAACCAAAATCAGGATATTCACTCTCGATTGCCCTACCTTATGTGATTATTCACAAGTTACACCTTATAAAATTTCCATATCAGAGGTTACAAGGTTAGCAACTCCATTTTCACAAATAAAAAAAGCACAATCAAAGCGGTTAAACCTTGTTGTGCCTTTATTTATATCTTATTTGTCTTCTGCTACGAATGGAAGTAATCCCATAATACGAGAAACTTTGATAGCTGAAGTTAATTTACGTTGGTACTTAGCGCTAGTGCCAGTTACGCGACGTGGTAAGATTTTACCGCGCTCAGAGATGAATTTTTTAAGTAAATCCACATCTTTATAGTCGATATGCGTAATGTTATTAGCAGTGAAGTAGCAAACTTTACGGCGTTTGCGGCCTCCGCGACGTGGTGCCATAGTATGTCTCCTCCTTATCATTTTTTATTTTAGAAGTATTAGAACGGTAAGTCGTCCTCAGATACTTCTATCGGTCCTTTGCTATTAGCAAATGGATCCTCATCTACACGTGTATAATTCGGCTGATTCACAGGTGGTTGATTTTGCTGATAAGCATCGCCTCCAAATGAACCCTGTCCTGGCATAGCACCACCAAACTGTTGTTGTGGTTGACCACCGCCATATGACGGTTGGTTATTACCGTAAGTCTGTCCACCACCATATTGAGGAGATGCAGGAGCACCGCCACCATTACGAGGTTCTAAAAACTGTACGCTATCGGCCACTACATCAGTTGTGTATACTCGCTTACCATCTTGTCCTTCATAACTGCCTGTTTGAATGCGACCTTCCACTCCAATTAAACTTCCTTTTCGCATGAAGTTCGCTAGGTTTTCGGCCTGTTTGCGCCAAGCAACACAGCTAATGAAATCAGCTTCGCGGTCACCTTGTTGGTTTGAGAATGTTCGATTTACAGCAACTGTAAATCTTGTAGACGCAACACCATTAGGCGTATAGCGTAGCTCAGGATCTTTTGTTAGTCTTCCAACTAATACGACACGGTTTATCATCAGAAATGCAACCTCCTTTTTTCAGCATTTTGTTAAATGATTATGCTTCTTGGCGAACCGCAATGTGACGAATGATATCTTCGCTAATGTTAGCAAGACGTGTGTATTCGTTAATTGCATCTGAAGTAGCGTTTACTTTAACGATTTGGTAGAAACCTTCGCGGAAGTCTTGAATTTCATAAGCTAAGCGGCGTTTGCCCCACTCTTTTGATTCGATGACTTCTGCACCGTTAGAAGTTAAGATTTCGTTGAAACGTTCAACTAAAGCTTTCTTCGCTTCGTCTTCAATGTTCGGACGTACGATGTACATTAATTCGTATTTTCTCATCTGTTTACACCTCCTTATGGACTTAGGCTCTCCTGTATACAGGGAGCAAGGAGCAAGTAATAATTATTACTCACATCAATGAATTGTAACATATAGATACATGTCTTTCAAGTCGCAACTAAACAATTCTTTCTATATAATGAACTTAATTCATGAATGAACGGAGGATCTTCATGCAACCAGATAAAGAACCAATCGTAATAGAGTTGGATATAAAAAAACTAATGATGGACAATATAGTTGTCACAAGTGGCCTTGTCATATTATTTGTAGCTATTCAATATATTTGCTTTAAAAATTTGGATTTTTCATTTTGGAATATGATACTTGGATCTATCCTTTTTGTTATTCTATATATTATTTTCATTGTCTTACATGAAGCCTTTCATTTAATCGGCTTTATGCTCTTTGGAGGCGTACCCTTTAAATCGTTAAAATATGGCCTGAATTTAGAGCTTGGCATAGCGTACGCAACAACTGAACAACCGTTACCGAATTATGCAATGAAAAAAGCTTTATTACTCCCATTCTGGACAACTGGCGTTCTCCCAACAATTGCTGGTTTCTATTTTAATAGTACTGTTTTAGTGTTAGTGGGAGCCTTTTTAATCGCTGGAGCAGTAGGTGATTTTTCCATGTATAAAGAATTGCGCAAATACCCAAAGAACGCGTTAATACAGGATGATCCTCATCTACCTAAGCTTTATGTATATATGCCCGAGGAAAAGAAATAACTTTACTGAGCGTCACGTTACATATAGAATCTGCTTGTCTCCAAGCAGATTCTAATTTTTCACATAAATTTATGGCGTTAAAAAACTATGCTGAGCAGCTGTATATAAATTTCTCCAAATACGATTAATTGAAGATGTCTCCTTAATTGCATCCATGCCAAGCCTACGTATTAAGCTATTGGCAATGTCTACACAAGCCGCTGCAGTATCTTTACTTATTCGTGAAAATCGTTGTAGTTCTTCTTCAGTCAACTCATGACCTTCTTTATGTTTTTGCCAGTATTCATTCAACATTAAATAATATCGCTCTTCAAGCTGATTAAAGTTTTTCTGTTGCTGCATCAATAAAAATTGTATTGCACCCATACGTTCTGCACGGCTTGGATCATGCTTCCTTTGCTTTACTAAAACAGACGCCTCTTCTAAGAAACTTTCTGTTATTCCAAGACAAACACCTACAAATGAAGCTTCTGCAAATGCACCAAACGGAAAACTATGTACCTCACTTCCATACTTATTTTTAATTATGCCCAATTGGAATGTTTCCTCTTCAGGTACCCAAACATCTTGCACACGAATCGTATGACTAGCTGTCGCTTTTAAGCCCATTGCTCGCCAATCATTAAGAACCTCTACTTGATCACAATTTACTGAGCAACTAATTATTTTATCTGTTCTAATACCTTCATTCTCAACAAAGCAATTCATCGTAAAAGTTGTAGCATAATCTGCTCCACTACAATACTTCCATTGACCTGTTACACGATAGCCCCCATCTACTTTTACCGCTATGCCCGAAGGATAGCCGCTGCCTGCTATGACTGCACTTCTTGGTGAAAATATTTTTTCACAAACCTCTTTGTTCAATGTTGGAATAAACGCGTTACCCCCTGTCCCTATTGTGACAAGCCATCCAAAGTTGCCATCAAGCGCAGACATCTGCTGGAATACTTTAATGCCCTCTAGTAGCTCTAAATCTTTACCGCCTAGTTCCTTTGCAGTGAATAGCTTAAACAATTGATGCTCATAAATAAACTCCACTATATCTTTTGGTAATCTACCTAGCTCCTCAATTTCTAAACCACGATCCTTTATTTGTAATATGTTCATACTAATCCTCCAGATTGAAAATTCAGATAAAAATATATACAAAAAAGGCAATCTATTGAAAGATTGCCCCTGTTCGTTTTTTACACATTGAAACGGAATAACATAATATCGCCGTCTTGAACAACATACTCTTTACCTTCAAGACGTACTTTACCAGCTTCTTTAGCAGCAGGTTGAGAACCAGCTTCTACTAAATCATCGAAAGCAACTGTTTCTGCACGAATAAATCCACGTTCAAAGTCTGTATGAATAACTCCAGCACATTGTGGTGCCTTCATACCTTTACGGAACGTCCATGCGCGTACCTCTTGTACCCCAGCAGTGAAGTAAGTTGCTAGCCCTAGTAAATCATATGAAGTACGGATTAATTGGTCTAAACCAGATTCTTTAATGCCTAGTTCTTCTAAGAACATTGCTTTTTCTTCATCATCAAGCTCAGAAATTTCTTCTTCGATTTTTGCACAAATTGTGATAACTTGAGCTCCTTCAGCAGCTGCATACTCACGTACCTTTTGCACATATTCGTTATTATCTGCGTCTGCAACTTCATCTTCTGAAACGTTTGCCACATAAAGCATAGGTTTAATTGTTAAAAGATGAAGTCCTTTAATAACCTTTAGCTCGTCTTCTGAAAGCTCTGCAGCGCGTGCTGGTCGACCGTTTTCTAATTGTTCTTTAACTTTTACAAGGATTGGTTCTTCAATCATTGCTTCTTTGTCTTTTTGCTTTGCCATTTTGCCAACACGTTGTAATCGCTTATCAACAGATTCTAAATCAGCAAGTGCAAGCTCTAAATTAATGACCTCAATATCGTCAATAGGATCTACTCCACCTGATACGTGTGTAATATTTTCATCAACAAAACAACGTACAACTTGGCAAATTGCATCTACTTCACGAATATGAGCAAGGAATTTATTCCCTAACCCTTCACCCTTTGAAGCACCTTTTACGATCCCAGCAATATCTGTGAACTCAAATGCTGTTGGTACTGTTTTTTTAGGTGTTACTAATTCTGTTAATTTATCTAAACGTGCATCTGGTACTTCAACTATACCGACGTTCGGATCGATTGTTGCGAATGGATAGTTTGCAGCCAATGCGCCCGCTTTTGTAATTGCGTTAAATAATGTTGATTTTCCAACGTTAGGTAAACCAACGATTCCAGCTGTTAATGCCATGAATGGACACAACCTTTCTATGATTTGTTCAAATTTGTTCTTTCTTCCCGTACTAACGGATACTGTGAGGTTACAGAAGCCCCACTGATGAATCACTGTATAACCTTATCTATTATATTGATTCACTCATAAAAAGTCTAATACACATCAAACTAGTCTTCACTAGCGGAAATTAAAACCTTTTTCATTTTTTTCTCAAATTCGCGGCGTGGAATCATGACGCTATGCTGACAACCTTCACATTTAATGCGCACATCCGCCCCCATCCGAATAATCTTCCACTTATTTGTGCCACATGGATGCTGCTTTTTCATTTCAACAATATCATTTAAACTAAATTTCTTTGCGTCCATATTACTCACTTCTCCCCTCTTCATTTCCATTCACACCATAGAACATCATTTTCGGATGAGCCATTGGTATATTATTTTCTTCAAAGAGTTTTGTCACATCACGACGAATAGTACGAGCCACTCCATATTGTTGCTGTGGTAATGTTTCTGCGGCTATACGAATCGTTACCTCTGTACCCTTAACATTTTGTACACCTAAAAAGACAGGTACTGCTACAAGTTCCTTATGAATTTCAGGTAAAGTATTTAAATACTTTTGAATAATAGATTCAGCTCTTTCAAAATTGGCATCCGTCGTCATTTGTAAATCTATATAAATTTTAGAGTTGTTGACAGAGTAATTGACAACATCACCAATCGAACCATTCGGAATAATAAATTGCTCTCCTGTAGCACCATTAATCTTTGTCGTACGTAAGCCTATCTCTACAACAGTTCCTTCAGCTGCATTGATTTTTATATAATCGCCAACACCAAATTGATCTTCAAAAATAATAAAGAATCCAGTAATGACGTCCTTTACTAAGCTCTGCGCACCAAAACCGATAGCTAAACCGACAATCCCTGCTCCAGCCAATAACCCAGCTATCTTAATGTTTAATATAGAGAGAATAGCAATGATTGCTGAAAAATAAACAGCATAGGAAATGACACTTTGTAATAATCTTGAAATTGTTGTTTGGCGACGTTCTGAATGATCTAAAGGCGAACGCATACGCATTAAAAATACTTTTTTAATAAATTTTTTACCTAATCGGACAGCTAACCACGATGCGATCAAAATAACCGTTATCTTAATTGAAGCAGTCATTATCGTTTCCCAAAGCTTCTCTGACATCAGCTTATCCCATAAGTTACTTAATACCCTTTCACTAAACCAATCCATTATTACCACCTCTTGAATAACTTGCTAAAAATTTGCGTATACTGCATAAAAATCGAGCACTTCTTACAAATAAAAAGGAAAGCGAGTTTTTCTATGAATACTATACCAAAATTGTTACTCCCTTATTCTCTTCATCATGAAAGTAAAAACATCGTTTGGCAATTAAGTACATTATTTTTAGAACATATACCCTTTCATCATGAACGCCTTATTTTCTGTTGTATTGGAAGTGACCGTTGTACAGGTGATACGCTTGGGCCGTTAACAGGTAGCTTCTTAAAAAAGTCAGTTAGTTTTCCCTATGAAATTGTAGGCTCTTTAGACAATCCTTTACATGCCCTTAATTTAGACACTACTATGCAACAGCTACACAATCATACTATAAAACCTTTCATTATTGCGATTGATGCATGTCTTGGAAGTGAAAAAAATGTTGGACATATTTCTGTACAGAACGGACCTATTTTTCCCGGAAAAGCTGTGAAAAAACAATTACCTCCAATCGGTGACATTTCTATTAAGGGAATCGTCAATGTTGGAGGCTTTATGGAAATGCTTGTTTTACAAAATACAAGACTTCATATTTCCTATGCAATGGCTGAAAAGCTTTCAAGGGCTCTATTGCTCGCTGCACATCGTTACTCATTGAAAAATATAGAAGATGGCAACCACAATACCGACAACAACGATACCTGGCAACAAGTTAGCAGCCTTGATTTTAGTTAAACCTGCTATATTTAAACCAATGGCAAAAATCATTACACCGCCTACAGCAGTCATTTCTTGAATAAACATTTGTAGTGCAGCCTCTGGTATAAAAGAGCTGATAACACCCGCAAAAAGTGCAATTAATCCTTGATAGACGAATACAGGTAATGCAGATAATAGTACGCCAATACCTAATGTGGATGTTAAGATGACCGATATAAATCCATCGATTAATCCTTTCGTAATCAGTACATTATGATCATTACGCAGACCACTATCGAGTGCACCAATGACGCCCATAGAGCCAACTACAAAGATTAAAGAAGCTGTCACAAAGCCTTCTGCTATACTAATTTGATTATTATCAGTACGTTTTTTACTGAATAAAGATTCTACCCATTGTCCAAGTCTATTCATTTGCTTTTCTAAATCTAACCACTCACCAATTACTGTACCGACCACTAAACTTATCATTAGAATAATAAAATTATCACTTTCAAAGCCCATTTTAATCCCTAAAAGTGCAACTGCTAAACCGATAATCGATAATACAGTAGACTTCATCGATTCAGGTATATTTTTAAAAATGCGTCCTACCAATGCACCTGCCATAATGAGCAGCGCGTTAATGAATGCCCCTAGTAATACCACGTCCCTACCTTCTTTCTCTCTAGAAAAATAGAGAGCGCCTTGAAGTTTGGCGCTCTGATTACGTTATCGATATTTCTCTTACTCTTCTTGTAAATTTAGTATTTCTAAAATACGTTCTAAATCATCTTCAGAGTAAAATTCAATTTCAATTTTCCCTTTATTATTAGCTTTTCTAATTTGTACATTTGTTCCAAAATAATCACGTAACTGTGATTCCTTAGCTGCAACAAATATATCCTTTTTCTTCGGTTGAGTTGTTTCACGTGAAACTTCTTCATTTAAGTTGTGTACTAACATTTCAACTTGTCGCACATTTAAACCTTGTTTAATGACCTTACTTGCCACTTCTGATATTCTTCTTTTATTTTTCAATCCAAGTAATGCTCGTCCTTGTCCCATCGATAGTGTCCCATCGTTCATAAACTTACGAACATCCTCTGGTAATGCAAGTAAACGAACGTGATTGGCAATATGCGGTCTACTCTTCCCTAATCGTTTGGATAGTTCCTCTTGTGTTAAATGTAAGTTTTCCATTAAGCTTTGGTATGCCTCAGCCTCTTCAATAACTGTCAGATCTTCACGCTGCAAATTTTCTAAAATAGCTAGCTCCATCATTTGCGTATCTGTTAGCTCTTTTATAATAGCTGGAATAACTTCTAACCCTGCTAATTGAGTTGCTCTATAACGGCGTTCCCCCGCTACGATTTCATATTTACGTCCCTTTTTACGCACAGCAATAGGCTGTAAAATGCCATGTTCCTGTATAGAGTCAGCTAATTCTTGTAAAGTTTCTTCATCAAATATTTTACGTGGTTGAAATGGGTTGGCGACGATAAGTTCTAATTGTATGTCTTCCACTTGCCCACTTTGTTCTAAAGACTCCCCAGGAAATAGTGCACTTATGCCTCTTCCTAAACCTTTAGCCATTTTTAATCACTTCCCTCGCCATCTCTAAATACACTTCTGCACCTCTTGATTTTGCGTCATAAGTGATAATTGGCTGTCCATGGCTTGGAGCCTCACTTAATCGCACATTACGAGGAATAATTGTTTTGTATACTTTTTCTTGGAAATATTTTTTTACTTCATCAATAACTTGTAAGCCAAGGTTTGTTCGTGCATCAAGCATCGTCAATAATACACCGTCAATGTATAATTGCTGATTTAAATGTTTTTGCACTAACCGGACAGTTGATAACAACTGGCTTAATCCCTCTAATGCGTAATATTCGCATTGTACAGGAATAATGAGTGCATCCGAAGCCGTTAAAGCATTAATTGTTAGTAGCCCTAATGAAGGCGGACAATCAATAATAATATAATCATAGTCTTCTTTTACATCTTGAAGGGCATGCTTTAAACGTACTTCTCTGGAAATAGTCGAAACTAATTCAATTTCTGCTCCTGCTAATGAAATGGTTGCCGGAACAATTGCTAAGTTTTCGACATTTGTTTGTTGAATGACGTTTTCAACTTTTTCATCATCAATTAACACATCATAAATACAGCCGTGAAGTTCTCCCTTATTAACACCAAGTCCACTTGTTGTATTTCCTTGTGGATCAGTATCGATTAAGAGTACTTTCTTCCCTAAATATGCTAGACAAGCGCTCAAATTGACCGATGTCGTTGTTTTTCCTACGCCACCTTTTTGATTGGCGATTGCTATAATTCTACCCATTTAAAAGCACCTGCTTTCATCTATCAAAGTCCACTTTGACAAATCATTTGTAAAATCACTATTCAATACGTCTATCTTACTTTCATTCTATCAAAAAAACAGAACAGAGTTGTATAAAATATTAAGAATATATGCAAAAAAGGAGACATCTCAGAAATATAACTAAGATGTCTCCTCCATACAGAGATATAAAAACGACTTATCATCATAACGTGGGGGTGATTTCCGTTCCGGCCGGACACTTTCCTGAGGACGTCCGATAAGCTGCAATGAGTTGCCCAGCCTCCACTCTAATCAACTTATATGGTATACAGATGACATCCTCAATTTTGATGATGTCATAAAAGTCATTTTTTATTAAAACTTCAATCACGACTTAAGATTTTTTCTTTTTAGGGATTTTCACTGTAATTTGATAATATTCCTCTGTATCTTCTTCTTCAGTCTTAACTGTAATACCGCTCTTTGTTACCATTGATAACGATTGTTTAATCGTGTTTAAAGCAATACGTACGTCTTTACTAATGGCCTTACGCTTCGGCTTTACTTTTTTCGGCTCTGCTTCTTCTTGTACTTCCAACTCTGGATGCAATAAAGAATAAATTTGCTCTTCTAACTGACGAACATTCCAATCATTTTCAATCGTTTGTTGTAAAACTTCTAGCTGTAGTGGCTGATCTTTAATTGCAATTAATGCACGTGCATGTCGTTCAGAGATTTCACGTTTTAAAATAGCGTGCTGTACTTCTTCAGGAAGCTTTAATAAACGCAATTTATTGGCTACCGTGGATTGTCCTTTTCCAAGTCGTTGGGCTAGAGCTTCTTGTGTCAGCTCATGAAGCTCCAATAATTTTTGATAGGCAACAGCTTCTTCAATTGCTGTTAACTCCTCACGCTGTAAGTTCTCAATTAACGCGATAGAGGCTGTTTCCTTATCAGTTAAATTTCTTATAATTGCCGGAACTTCTGTCCATTGTAGCTTTTTCATTGCTCGATAACGACGCTCACCAGCAATAATTTCATAATGATTTTCTGCTGTTTTACGTACAACAATTGGCTGAATTACACCATGCGTATGAATGGTTCTTGATAACTCTTCAATTTTTTCATCATCAAAAATAGTACGTGGCTGAAAACGGTTAGGCACAATTTGATCAATCGGCAGCTTTATAACCTCTTCCGCTGCATGAACCGTCTCTGCTTGTTCTACTTCATTTTTCACAATAGGCTCAGTTTTATTTCCGCCTCCAAAAAAACGTGAAAAAGGACTTTTCATCCAAGTGGCACCACCTTTAAGTAACTATCTTGCTCTGTTTTATTCTATTATTATTTATTATATTTCTTAAAATGTATATAGTTCGTAGATGTCATTTGCGTGAACCATCCATAACTAGTATGTATGCTCAAAATAGAAAAAATATTTTCTACTTTGAGAAGTTTCACATGAAACACTAATTATTGAATCGGTGATTTATTTGGTACACCTGGTTTACGCGGATATTTTTTTGGTGTTCCTTTTATTTTATCAAAGATATATAACATGCGGTCACTTTCTTCAACAGGTAGCTGGAAAGAAAACTCTTCTTTTAGTGCAACCCCTAATGTAGTCAATGCTTTTTTGGCATCTTTTAATTCTTCCGCACCAGCTGCTGCTTTTAAAGCAACAAAATAACCACCTTGTTTCGCTAGTGGGACACATAACTCGGATAAAACCGATAAGCGGGCTACTGCACGAGCTGTTACAACATCAAACTGTTCACGATACTTCGCATTTTGAGCAAATTCCTCTGCACGTGCATGTACAAAATTCATATTCTCTAATTGTAACTCATCACTTAAATGATTTAAAAATGTAATTCTTTTATTTAAAGAATCGACAATTGTTACATGTAAATGTGGGAAACAGATTTTAATTGGAATACTTGGGAAACCAGCACCTGCTCCTACATCACAAACTGTTGTTACTGTTGAAAAATCAAAATAGAAAGAGGCACTAATCGAATCATAAAAATGTTTTAAATAAACACCTTCTAAATCGGTAATAGCTGTTAAGTTCATCTTTTCATTCCACTCAACAAGTAACTCAAAATATTTTTTGAATTGAGCAATCTGCTTTTCAGAGAGTTCGATGCCCTTTTTCTTTAAAGCCTCGATAAATTGTTGTTCGTTCATGTAAAGTCTCCTTTTTCTATATGGCTTTACTATCCCTACATTGACTTGTAAGCATGTATTTGCTCGCTCTAAAATCAACTATATAAAAATAGTATAGCCATCAATTATGCCTCGGCATAATTGCGTCCTGAATCGGCTTTGTGCTTAGGCTTGCACGAGGGCCGACACGATGCCGGTCATTTCGATAATGCCACAGGACGTGGCGTTCTTAGACTGTGTTCCTCTATTTCAGCGGATGTCTTTTGTACCAGAAAGCGTAGCGACAGGTACAGATGTTTGAAACCTCTGAAATAGTGATTTAAAACCGCATTCATCTCACCGCCTATGGAGATGGGAGATGAATGCTGAAAGAAGTTAAAAATAGGAAGCGGGCACAAAGGTATGCCCGCCCCTTATTCACTTTACTGTTCTTAATTATTCGCCGCTGACGCGTGCGATTTTACCTTGCTCAATATAAACAAGTAATATTGATATATCTGCTGGGTTTACACCAGAGATTCGCGATGCTTGGGCAATGGAAAGTGGTGTAACTTGTTTTAATTTTTGTCGAGCTTCTGTTGCTAAACCTGAAATAGCATCATAATCAATATTTTCAGGGATTTTTTTATTCTCCATTTTATGAAGCTTTTCAACTTGTTGCAATGCTTTTTCAATATAGCCTTCATATTTAAGCTGAATTTCAATTTGTTCCTTCACTTCATCCGAAAACTCTATGTCTGCTGGAATTAATGAAGAAATTAAACCATAATTCATTTCTGTACGCTTTAATAAATCTGCTCCACGAATACCATCTTTTAGTTCACTGCCACCTACAGAGCGAATAACAGCTTGTGTGGTTTCATTTGGTTTAATAATAACTTCACGAAGACGTGCAATTTCATTTTCAATCAGCTCTTTTTTCTCATTGAATTTTGCATATCTTTCCTCAGTAATCATTCCCATATTAAACCCTTGCTCTACCAAACGTAAATCAGCGTTATCATGACGAAGTAGTAAACGATATTCCGCTCGAGATGTTAGTAAGCGATACGGTTCATTTGTTCCCTTTGTTACTAGATCATCAATTAATACGCCAATATAAGCATCTGAACGGCCTAAGATTAATTCTTCTTTTCCAAGCGCATTAGCAGCAGCATTCATCCCGGCCATTAAGCCTTGAGCTGCCGCTTCCTCGTAACCTGAAGTACCATTGATTTGACCAGCAGTATATAAGCCTTTAATACGTTTTGTTTCTAACGTTGGCCATAATTGTGTTGGCACGATTGCATCGTACTCAATAGCATAGCCAGCACGCATCATTTCTGCTTTCTCTAAGCCTGGAATTGATTTTAGTAAACGTGTTTGTACATGCTCTGGTAAGCTAGTTGATAAACCTTGTACATACACTTCACGTGTATCGCGACCTTCTGGCTCTAAGAAAATTTGGTGGCGCGGTTTATCGTTAAATCGCACAACTTTGTCCTCAATAGAAGGGCAATAACGTGGACCCGTACCTTTAATCATCCCTGAGTACATCGGTGAAAGGTGTAGGTTTGCCTCGATAATTTCATGTGTTTCTAGACTTGTATAAGTCAGCCAGCAAGGTAGTTGATCCATGATGAATTCAGTTGTTTCAAAGCTAAATGCACGTGGAACTTCATCCCCTGGTTGAATCTCTGTTTTATCATAATCAATTGTACGGCTATTCACTCGTGGTGGTGTACCTGTTTTAAAACGCACAAGGTCAAAGCCAATCTCTTTTAAGTTATCTGCTAAACGAATAGAAGGTTGTTGGTTATTAGGACCACTTGAATACTTTATGTCTCCAATAATGATTTCACCGCGAAGGAATGTACCTGTTGTGATAACAACTGTTTTAGCGCGGTAAATAGCACCGATTTGTGTAATAACGCCTTTTACTTCCCCGTCTTCGATAATTAACTCTTCCACCATACCTTGGTGCATTGTTAAGTTTTCAGTTTCCTCCAACACGCGTTTCATTTCTTGTTGGTATAAAACTTTGTCCGCTTGCGCACGTAATGCACGCACAGCAGGACCTTTCCCTGTATTTAACATACGCATTTGAATATGCGTTTTATCAATAACTTTCCCCATGACGCCACCTAATGCGTCAATTTCTCGTACTACGATTCCTTTGGCAGGACCACCAATGGAAGGATTACATGGCATAAATGCAATCATATCTAAATTGATTGTTAACATCAGTGTGTTAGCACCCATTTTGGCTGCGGCGTAAGCAGCTTCAGAACCTGCGTGACCTGCGCCAATTACGATAACATCAAACGTGCCTGCCTCATATTTTGTTGGCATAGCTCGTATCTTCCTTTCTTTAATAAAATTATTTTCCTAAGCAGAACTGTGAAAATAACTGATTGATTAGGCTTTCCTGTACTGTGTCACCTATAATTTCACCAAGTAATTCCCATGTTCTTGTTACATCTATTTGCACCATATCAACAGGTACATCAGCTTGTGCTGCAGCTAATGCATCCTCGACCGTTGCTTGTGCTTGATGAAGTAATGCAATATGTCTTGCATTTGAAACATATGTTAAATCGCCCGCTTCAATTTGCCCTTCAAAGAATAACGCGGCAATCGCTTCCTCTAGTTCTGCGATACCCTCTTCTTGTAAAAGAGAAGTTGTCACAACGCGACGGTTGCCTGCTAGCTCTTTGACTTGTGCTAGATCGATTTTTTGCGGTAGATCTGTTTTATTCACAATAACGATGTAATCCATCGCTTTAATCGTTTCGAATAGACGCTCATCCTCGGCAGTCAATTCTTCGGCGTAGTTTAAAACAAATAAAATTAAATCTGCGCCACGCAACGCCTCACGTGAACGTTCAACACCAATTCGTTCAACGATATCCTCTGTTTCTCGAATACCAGCTGTATCGACTAAACGAAGCGGAACACCACGTACATTCACGTACTCTTCTATAATATCACGAGTTGTCCCTGCTATATCCGTCACAATAGCCTTATTCTCCTGTACTAAACTATTTAAAAGAGAAGATTTCCCAACGTTTGGGCGACCTAAAATCACAGTTGATAGACCCTCTCGTAATATTTTCCCCTGAGAAGATGTTTGCAAAAGTTTTATAATTTCATTTCGTACCCATGTACATTTTTCTACTAATACTGGTACTGTCATTTCTTCTACATCATCATACTCCGGATAATCTATATTAACCTCAACTTGCGCTAATGTCTCTAGTAATGCTTGGCGTAAGTCACCAATTAAACGCGATAATTTGCCATCCATTTGTCCTAACGCTACATTCATCGCTCTATCTGTTTTCGCTCTTATTAAATCCATAACCGCTTCAGCCTGTGATAAATCGATGCGTCCATTTAAAAATGCACGTTTTGTAAATTCACCTGGTTCTGCTAGTCTTGCTCCATTAGTTAATACTAGCTTTAATACACGGTTTACCGAAACAAGTCCCCCGTGACAGTTTATTTCTATTACATCCTCACGAGTGAATGTTTTAGGTCCGCGCATTAATGACAGCATTACTTCCTCTACAACCTCATTCGTTTTTGGATCGACCAAATGTCCATAATGAATTGTATGTGAAGCCTTCGTTGTTAAACTTTTTCCACCAGGCGATCTGAATATTTTATCTGCAATTGAGACTGCTTCGTCCCCACTTAAACGAACAATAGCAATAGCGCCTTCACCCATAGGTGTGGATATCGCAGCAATTGTATCGAACTCCATTTAATGACCTCCTTAACGTTATCCACATGTGGATAAATAAAAACCGACCAATACTTACTAACACCTTAGACTAACATATTTTCTGCAAAATCTAAAGTAAGGATAATTTCCAATTGTGGATAATCAGAAAGCTCTACATTTTAGCACATATTTCGACAAAGGCTACGCACGTTAGAATATTTAATACTTAACTTAAACGAAAACTATACCCTCGGTTGTCCACAATAAAAAATCTTATAGTTAATTGCTTTAACAGATAAAAAATCAAAATCGTCAACGAAATCTTTGTAAATGTTGTGGCGCTTTAAACGAGGGGATTTCCGTTCGGCTACTCGCTTTAGTTTTCAACAACATAAAAAAGTCATTTTATCGTGAAGATAAAATGACTTTAGTTTTGTCTGTATGTTTTTACGAAGCTTAGTCGTTTTTGACAGGTTCAATGACTAAATAACGATTAGGCTCCGTTCCTTCTGAGTATGTTTCAATATCAAGGCGATTTGCCAATTGATTATGAATAACTTTTCTTTCGTACGACTGCATTGGCTCAAACGTTACACGCTGATTTAAGCGAAGTGCTTTATCCGCCATACGATCTGCCAATAACTCCAATGCTTCTTGACGACGTTCACGATAATTTTCTACATCTAATTTCACCATTAAGAACTGCTTAGCACTTTTATTTAACACAAGATGTGTTAATTGCTGCAAGGAATTTAATGTTTGACCACGTTTCCCTATAAGCAGTGCAGCTTTCTCGCTTTTCAGCTGAAATAATACATATTTCCCTTCACGTGTCGTTTCAATTTCAAGATCATGAATATCCAATTGTTTTGCAATGTTTACTAAATAAGACTTTGCATCTTCAATTGGGTTCACCGAGGTATCTTCTCCCTCTTTTTGTTCCTCTACGACTTGTTGAACCGCTTCGATATCATTTAGTTGTTCAGAAACTTGTGAACTTATTGTTTCAACATCATCTATTACTGTCGATTCGACAAATTGAGTTGTATTTTGCTGTTCAGCTTTTTCCGCCTCAATCGTTGGTCGAACCTGTACTTCCTTTACTGTTACACGAACTTCTGCAGATCGTGCCCCAAAACCTAAAAATCCTTTTTTACCTTCTTGTAAAACTTCAACATCTACTTGTTCACGGGTTTTGCCAAGTTTCTGTAACGCTAATGAGATCGCTTCTTGTGTTGTTGCGCCTATTTGCGTAAGTTGTATCACTTTTTAGCCCCTCCATTTTGAGCAGGTTGTGTTTTATCTTTTTTCCAAGGTTTATAAATAAACAGGTTTTGAGCAATCGAAATAATGTTACCGATTACCCAGTATAGTGATAATGCTGCTGGTAATGCCATACCGAAACCAATAATCATAAATGGCATAATGTACATCATTATTTTCATTTGAGGGTTATCCATCGCAGGGCCCGTACGTAAAACGATAAATTGCATTAAACCAGCAGTAATTGCTAATGCCGGTGCAGGATCTGCTAACGGGAAAATAAAGAAATTCCCTAAATCGAATGCAGCTGTAGCATTCATACGACTAATCGCATGGTAGAAACCAATTAAAATTGGCATTTGAATGAATACAGGTAAACATCCAGCAAGTGGATTGACACCAGACTCACTCATAAGCTTCATCATCTCTTGCTGATACTGTTGCTGTGTCTGTGCATCCTTAGAAGCATACTTCTTTTGCAATTCCTTCAGTTTTGGCTGAATTTCTTGCATTTTTTTAGAGCTCTTTGTTTGTTTAATCATCAATGGAAGAATGGCTAAACGAATAATAATCGTTACAACAATAATCCCCCATGCATATGAACCAAGGATATCAGCAAAGTATTTAATCGCTGACACTAATGGCCAAACAATGAATTCATTCCAGAAGCCTGTGCTTTCTTTGGAGATTGGTTCATTGAATTCTGTACAACCAGATAGTAGTAATACTACTGATACTAGCGACAAAATTACCCAAAGTTGTTTCTTCAACCTTCTTCCCCCTACAAATACTATTCACTTTTTCTAAAACTATATGCATTCTCTTCTTTATACATTTACAGTTTCCTGCTACTGAATAAAGTTATCAGTTATTTTATCATGCATATAACGTTTCACTCTACTAAATATTCTAACAATGTACATATATTTGCTAAGTAATGTTACTAATCATTCACATATCCCAGTGAAATCTCACTTCAAAATACCCCTATGTGTATTTTTGGTAATTTCACTTTCGCGCAGAAACGCTTTTATTTCACCACTTTGGTTGCCATCATTATTACGTCTTCTTCAAAACTTTTGCGATTCGTAGTACATGCTGCAAACTTTGTTTTACTTCATGAAAATCCATAGTGGCCGCCGGTTGTCTGGCGATAATAACATAGTCCATATTCTGCTTCACTTCATCTTTTAATTCATGAATACTCTGTCGAATATAGCGCTTAATCTGGTTGCGTGTTACTGCATTCCCAAGTTTTTTGCTAACCGATAATCCTACACGAAACTCTGTTTGTCCCTCTTTTTCTAAAAAATATACGACAAACTGACGATTAGCGAAAGATTTACCTTTCTTAAACACCTTTTGAAAATCATCGTTTTTTTTCACTCGTTGGCGTTTTTTCATTACTTTCACCTGCTACTCGATAGTTATCCTTTAATCCTCATTTCTAGTTTTCCCAAAAATAAAGAAAAAAAAGACCACTGATGTGTCTCAGTGGACTTATTTTAAGCTGATAATACTTTTCTTCCTTTACGACGACGAGCAGCAAGAACTTTGCGACCGTTTTTCGTGCTCATACGTGCGCGGAAACCGTGAACTTTGCTGTGCTTACGTTTCTTTGGTTGGTAAGTACGTTTCATTTATATAGACACCTCCTGAATGAGTTGAATTTTTCAACATACAGACCTGAATATTATATAAAGTAACTAGTTATTTTGTCAATGACTTTTATAAATTTATATATTTGAGCAAATCCTTATCTATATTTCCCTAAAATCCTCTTCTCCTGAATAAAAATAATTATCCACAGAATACTTGTTTTTTTTACACAGAGTTGTGTATAGTATTTTTTGCATATTTTTTTATCCACAACACTTATCTACACCTTTTTCACATACACAGACCTTGTGGACAACTTTGAAGTGCATAAATAAAAGGTATGTGGATAAGTTTCACAAACTATTGAAATAGCTTTGTTTTTCTGATACGATATCTGTGCTTCACTTTGTTGAAAACTGAAATTACTTATTATTTTATCCACAACTGTTAATATGCTGTGGATAATTTTTATCACAGCCTTTGGTTAACTTTTATCCACAACTTGTGAGTTTGTGGACTAGTTGTAAAATGAACGTGTTTACCGTTTCTATAAATGCGCTATTTTTAATTTGTATTGAACTGTAAAGGAGATTAGCAGCTTGGAACATTTAGAAGAACTATGGAATAATGTCCTGGCTCAAGTTGAACAAAAAATTTCTAAACCAAGCTTCGAAACGTGGCTAAAGTCTACTAAACTACTTTCCTACAATGGTAGTGGTTCTACTGTGACGATTGCTGCGCCAAATTCGTTTGCTCGAGACTGGCTTGAGAATCATTATATTCATTTGATTACAGGTATATTAACGGAGCTTACAGGCGAAGACTTGCTTATTAAGTTTGTTGTTCAAAAAAACCAGGATTCGGACGATTTCGATTTACCAGCGCCGATTATCCAAGCAAAAAATGACGATCACCATGATATTTCACCAGGTATGTTAAACCCGAAGTATACTTTTGATACGTTTGTTATTGGCTCTGGTAACCGCTTTGCACATGCTGCCTCGCTAGCTGTTGCAGAAGCACCTGCGAAGGCTTATAACCCGTTCTTTATCTATGGGGGAGTAGGGCTTGGCAAAACACACTTAATGCATGCAATTGGCCATTATGTACTTGAACATAATCCAAATGCAAAGGTAGTCTATTTATCATCTGAAAAATTTACAAATGAATTTATTAACTCAATTCGAGATAATAAGGCACTTGATTTCCGCAATAAATATCGCAATGTAGATGTGCTGCTAATTGATGATATTCAATTTCTAGCTGGAAAAGAATCTACTCAGGAAGAATTTTTCCACACTTTTAATACATTGCATGAAGAATCGAAACAAATTGTTATTTCCAGTGACCGTCCGCCTAAGGAAATTCCGACATTGGAAGATCGTTTACGTTCTCGATTCGAATGGGGGCTAATTACAGATATTGCGCCTCCTGATTTGGAAACTCGTATCGCTATTCTTCGAAAAAAAGCAAAGGCTGATGGTCTAGAAGTGCCAAATGAAGTCATGCTCTATATTGCGAACCAGATTGACTCCAATATTCGGGAGCTTGAAGGTGCGCTTATTCGCGTCGTTGCCTATTCATCGCTTGTTAACAAGGATATTAATGCAACTTTGGCTGCTGAGGCACTAAAGGATATTATTCCTAATTCAAAGCCACGAACTGTCACTATACTAGACATTCAAAATGCAGTAGGTGAGCACTTTAACATTCGTTTAGAGGATTTCGCCGCGAAAAAACGTACAAAATTAATTGCCTTTCCACGTCAAGTCGCGATGTATTTATCTCGCGAATTAACAGATTTTTCGCTGCCGAAAATTGGCGAAGAATTTGGTGGACGCGACCATACTACTGTTATACATGCTCACGAAAAAATATCTTCTATGTTGAAAAATGACGTTCAGCTTCAGCAAGATATTAAACAAATTCGAAGCATGCTAGGGAAATAATACTGTGGACAACCCATACGTTTAAACACAAACTTATACACAGTCTATCTACATGTGGATAGACTGATTTTATTCACTTAAACACACTTATCCACAAATCCACAGGGCCTATTACTATATCTTTTTTATTTTATATAAATAAATAATATAAATATGTGAGGGAAAACGAATGAAATTTGATATTTTACGTGACCGTTTATTAGAGGGTTTAAATGATGTCATGAAAGCCGTAAGTTCTAAAACAACTATTCCAATTTTAACGGGGATTAAAATCGATGTAACAACAGAGGGTATTCGTTTAACAGGTAGTGACGCTGATATTACTATACAAACATTTATTCCAGTTGAAGAAGATGGCCAACAAATAATTCATATTACAGAAACAGGATCAATTGTTGTACAAGCTCGTATGTTTAATGAAATTGTACGTAAGTTACCAACAAATGAGGTTGAAATTCAAGTAACAGCTGGTTTCCAAACTCATATCCGTTCAGGTAAATCTGAATTCCACTTAATTGGCTCAGATGCTACTGAATATCCTTTATTACCTGAATTAACAGAGGATCAAAAATTTACTATTCCTGCAGACCTATTAAAGTCAATTATCCGTGAAACAGTATTTGCTGTTGCCACTTCAGAAAGTAGACCGGTGTTGACAGGTGTAAACTGGCAGATTAAAAACGAAGCGTTAATCTGTGTTGCAACAGATAGCCACCGTTTGGCAAGACGTAAAGTTCAACTGGAAAATTTACCTGAAGTTGAACATAGTGTTGTTATTCCTGGTAAAAGCTTAAATGAGTTAAATAAAGTTTTAGAAGATTCAACAAATCTTGTTCAAATCGTTATTACGAGCCAGCAAGTGTTATTTAAAACTGGAGAAGTATTATTCTTCTCTCGTTTACTTGAAGGTAACTACCCAGATACAACTCGTTTAATCCCAGAAGAATATCAAACAAATCTAACGATTAATGGTAAATCGTTATTACAAGCAATTGATCGTGCATCTCTTGTTGCTCGAGGTGACCGTAATAATGTTGTACGTTTTGAGATTTTTGATAATCAATCTGTTGAAGTTTCTTCTAACTCTCCAGAAATCGGTAAAGTCCAAGAAGAAATTCCTGTTGAGTCATTAGAAGGGGAGAACTTAAAAATTTCTTTCAGTGCGAAGTACATGATGGAAGCATTGAAAGCAATAGATGGTCAAGAAGTAGTCATTCAATTCACAGGAGCTATGAGACCGTTTATTTTACGTTCTGTTCATGACGATGCAATTTTACAGTTGATTTTACCTGTTCGAACTTATTAAATTTCAAACAGTTTTGGTTGGAGAGAATAAACGCCATACCTTCAAGCTCTAAATGCTTTGAAAAACGTTCTGATAGTCGCTAGTTGCGGCTATCTTTTTTTACTTATGGAGGAATTTTAGGTATGATAGAGAGATAGACAGTCTGTATTTGGAGGGGAACTCAACTATGAAGGACATAAAAATTGATGTAGAATTTGTCACATTAGGGCAACTTTTAAAAATGACCGATGCTATTAGCTCTGGTGGCATGGCGAAGTGGTTTTTACATGAAAATGATGTTTATGTAAATGGAGAAATAGATGATCGCCGCGGTCGTAAATTGCGTGATGGTGATATTGTAAATATTCCTGGATGTGGTCGATTTCGTATCGTTGGCACAACTGGACAATAGACTATGCAGATAGAGCAGTTAAAACTTACAAATTACCGTAACTATGATGATTTAGCATTAAACTTCTCTCCAAAAATAAATGTTTTCATTGGTGAAAATGCACAAGGGAAAACAAATGTTATGGAATCTATTTACGTGTTAGCGATGGCTAAATCTCATCGAACAACGAACGATAAAGAATTAATACGTTGGGATACAGACTATGGTAAAATAGAAGGGGCCGTTCAAAAAAGGCATGGTATTTTACCGATTGAGCTTACGATTACGAAAAAAGGCAAAAAAGGTAAGATAAATCATATAGAACAAAGCCGCCTCAGTCATTATATTGGCCAAATGAATGTCGTTATGTTTGCACCTGAAGATTTAAATGTCGTAAAGGGGAGTCCGCAATTACGACGACGTTTTATTGATATGGAGATTGGGCAAATTTCGCCTGTTTATTTGCATGATTTATTAACCTTTCAAAAAATTTTAAAGCAACGTAACCATTTTTTAAAAATGAATCAAGGTAAAAAGATGCCAGATGACGTGATGTACGAAGTTTATAATGAACAATATATTCACGCAGCTACCCAAATTATTCGAAAAAGATTTCAATTTATGGATTTATTGCAAGAGTGGGCAGAGCCAATTCACTCAGGTATTTCACAAGGGAAGGAAACGTTAGCTATTAAATACCGCACAGTAGCGGGTATTGAAAAAGAACATACTTCCAGTGAAATTGAAGGCTATTTGCATAAAAAGCTAATAGAAGCTAAGGACCGTGAGTTTGATCGAGGCGTAACACTAGTTGGTCCACACCGAGATGATTTGCAGTTTTTAGTCAATGGCTACGATGTTCAGACATACGGTTCACAAGGACAGCAACGTACAACTGCTCTTTCATTAAAACTTGCTGAAATCGAGTTAATTAAACAAGAAACAAATGAAACACCCATACTACTTTTAGATGATGTATTGTCGGAACTCGATGATTATCGTCAATCGCATTTATTAAACACCATTCAAGGTGAAGTTCAAACCTTTGTTACGACTACGAGTGTTGATGGAATTCATCATGAAACGATGGAGCATGCACAGCTGTTTCACGTGAAACAAGGAGCGATTGAAGAAAGTTAGCCCGGGGAGTTTTTTAGATTACAAAAGAATGGTAATAGTCAGCTCGGTTGACTGTTCATTCATTTACACACAATGATGTTATGAAGGAGTAGATGAAAGCCGTGGCTATAGAGAACGAAGGTTTACAAAATCAAGCTTATGAAGCTGATCAGATACAGGTATTAGAAGGATTAGAAGCTGTACGTAAAAGACCAGGGATGTATATTGGTTCAACAAGCTCTAAAGGGCTTCACCATTTAGTATGGGAAATTGTTGATAACAGTATTGATGAGGCACTTGCAGGATTTTGTACAGATATAAAAGTAACGATAGAACAGGACAATTGGATTCGTGTAGAGGACAATGGTCGTGGTATTCCGGTAAGTATTCAAGAGAAAATGGGGAAGCCTGCTGTTGAAGTTATTATGACAGTGCTCCATGCTGGAGGTAAGTTTGGCGGTGGAGGATACAAAGTTTCAGGCGGTCTTCATGGTGTAGGGGCATCTGTTGTAAATGCTCTATCAGTTGAGACAATCGTTCAAGTTCATCGTGAAGGTCATATTCATGAAATTAAATTTGAACGTGGAAAAACTATTCAAGAGTTAAAGATTATTGGTGATTCAGATCGTAACGGTACAACTACACGTTTTAAAGCAGACCCTGAAATATTTAAAGAAACGACTGTTTATGAATATGATATTTTAGCTCATCGTATTCGAGAATTAGCGTACTTGAATCGTGGTATTAGGATTACAATTGCTGATGAACGCGAAGGCGAAGAACGTTCTACTACGTATCATTATGAAGGTGGTATTCGTTCTTATGTAGAGCATTTGAATCAATCTAAAGAGCCAATCCATGATCCGATAGATGTTCTTGGAGAAAAGGATGGTATTTCAGTTGAAATTGCCATGCAATATAACGCTGGATTCTCTTCTAATATTTTCTCATTTGCTAATAACATTAATACGTATGAAGGCGGTACACATGAATCTGGTTTTAAAACTGCTCTAACACGTGTTATTAATGATTACGCACGAAAAAATGGACTTTTAAAAGAGTCAGATGCAAATCTTACTGGTGAAGATGTTCGAGAAGGATTAACGGCTATTGTTTCGGTTAAGCATCCAGATCCACAATTTGAAGGACAAACAAAAACAAAGCTTGGTAACTCTGAAGTTAGCCAAATTACTAACTCATTGTTCTCAGATGGTTTTGAACGATTTATGTTAGAAAATCCAACTGTTGCTCGTAAGGTTGTAGAAAAAGGTTTAATGGCTGCTCGTGCACGTGTCGCTGCTAAAAAAGCACGTGAATTTACACGTCGTAAAAATGCACTTGAAGTATCGAGTTTGCCAGGTAAATTAGCTGACTGTTCATCTACAAATCCATCTGAATGCGAAATTTATATCGTTGAGGGTGACTCTGCCGGAGGATCTGCGAAATCTGGACGTGACCGACACTTCCAAGCAATCTTACCGTTACGTGGTAAAATCCTTAACGTTGAAAAAGCACGTTTAGATAAAATTTTATCGAATGCAGAGATCCGTGCAATGATTACAGCATTTGGCACAGGTATTGGTGAAGAGTTTACTTTAGAAAAAGCTCGTTATCATAAAATCGTTATTATGACAGATGCCGATGTTGATGGTGCGCACATCCGCACATTACTTTTAACATTCTTCTTCCGTTTCCTTCGACCTCTCGTAGAGGCAGGTTATATTTATATTGCACAGCCACCTCTTTATCAAGTTAAGCAAGGGAAACATGTTGAGTATTGCTATGATGATGTTACTCTTCAAGAAATTTTAGAACGGTTACCGAAAATGCCAAAACCAAATGTACAACGATACAAAGGTCTTGGAGAAATGAATGCAGAGCAGCTTTGGGAAACTACAATGGATCCTGAGCACCGCACATTGTTACAAGTGGAATTAGATGATGCAATTAAAGCAAACCAAGCATTTGAGCGTTTAATGGGCGATGAAGTTGAACCACGTCGTCAATTTATCGAAGAGAATGCAGTATACGCTAATTTAGATATTTAATTTTTCTTGAGAGGAGGTCTACACTTTGTCAGAACAAGAACGCTCCGGTGTTAAAGGAGTTAATATAACAAAAGAAATTGAAACATCCTTCCTCGATTATGCGATGAGTGTAATCGTTTCTCGTGCATTACCAGACGTACGAGATGGATTAAAGCCTGTACATCGCCGTATTTTATATGGCATGCAGGAACTAGGGAATACAGCTGATAAAGCGTACAAAAAATCAGCACGTATTGTTGGGGACGTAATGGGTAAATATCACCCACATGGTGACTCATCTATATATGATGCAATGGTACGTATGGCGCAAGATTTCAGCTATCGTTACATGTTAGTCGATGGTCATGGTAACTTTGGATCTGTCGATGGCGACGGAGCGGCAGCAATGCGTTATACAGAATCACGTATGTCTCGTATTGCAATGGAAATGCTTCGTGATATCAATAAAGACACAATTGACTATACAGATAACTATGATGGTTCAGAAAAGGAACCTATCGTCCTTCCTAGTCGCTATCCAAACTTATTAGTAAATGGAGCAGCAGGAATTGCAGTTGGTATGGCGACAAATATTCCGCCACATCAACTTGGGGAAACGATAGATGCAGTGATAGCACTTTCAGAAAATCCAGCTATCACAACAGAAGAATTGATGGAAATTATTCCAGGACCTGATTTCCCAACTGGTGGTTTAATTTTAGGTCGTAGTGGTATTCGCCGTGCCTATGATACTGGTCGTGGCTCCATCATTATTCGCGCAAAGGTAGAGATTGAACAAAAATCAAATGGTAAAGAAACAATTCTTATTCATGAATTACCATACCAAGTGAATAAAGCTAAGCTTATTGAAAAAATAGCAGAGCTTGTACGCGATAAAAAAATTGATGGTATTACAAATTTACGTGATGAATCTGACCGACGTGGTATGCGAGTAGTCATTGAAGTTCGTAAAGATGCAAATGCAAATGTAGTTTTAAATAATTTATATAAACAAACAGCTATGCAATCGAGCTTCGGTATTAATATGCTGTCATTAGTAAATGGTCAGCCTAAAGTAATGGGCTTAAAAGAAATGTTGCATCATTATTTAGAGCACCAAAAGGTTATTATTCGTCGTCGTACGGAATTTGAATTAAGGAAAGCGGAAGATCGTGCACATATTTTAGAAGGCTTACGTATTGCTCTTGATCATATTGATGAAATTATTGCTATTATTCGTGGTTCTCGTAGTGGAGATGAAGCGAAACCTCTATTAATGGAGCGATTCAATTTATCTGAACGTCAAGCGCAAGCTATTTTAGATATGCGTTTAGTTCGTTTAAGTGGATTAGAGCGTGAAAAGATTGAAGCAGAATACCAAGAGCTTCAAATATTAATTGCTGAATTAAAAGCAATTTTAGCGGATGAAGCTAAAATTGTTGATATTATTCGCACTGAAATATTAGAAGTAAAAGATCGCTTTAATGATACACGTCGCACTGAAATTACTTCTGGCGGTTTAGAAATGATTGAGGACGAAGATTTAATTCCAGTCGAAAATTCAGTCGTAACTTTAACGCACAATGGTTATATCAAACGTTTAGCTGCGAATACATATCGTAGTCAAAAACGTGGCGGTCGCGGTGTACAAGGTATGGGCACAAATGAAGATGATTTTGTAGAGCATCTTATGAATACTTCTACACATGATACAATTTTATTCTTCACTTCAAAAGGGAAAGTGTTTAGAGCAAAAGGTTATGAAATCCCTGAATTTGGTCGTACAGCGAAGGGATTACCGATTGTGAACTTACTCAATATTGAAAAAGGTGAAAAAGTAACCGCAATGATCCGTGTAGGTTCATTTGATGATGATGCATACTTTATCTTCACTACTAAAACAGGTATTACAAAGCGTACACCAGTATCTCAATTTGCTAATATCCGAACAAACGGCTTAATAGCTATAAGTTTGCGAGAAGATGATGATCTTATTTCTGTTCGTTTAACAGATGGCGAGAAACAAGTGATTATCGGTACTCGTGATGGAATGCTTGTACGTTTCCAAGAGGATGATATCCGTTCAATGGGCCGTACTGCAGGTGGTGTACGAGGTATTAAACTACGTGATGGTGACGAAGTAGTTGGTATGGAAATCATTGAACCGGAACAGGAAATTTTAGTTGTTACAGCAAAAGGTTACGGTAAACGTACATCTGAAGAGGAATATCGTTTACAAAGCCGTGGTGGTGTTGGATTAAAAACAATTCAAATCACTGATAAAAACGGTCCAATGGTAGCTGTAAAAACGGTTGATGGTTCAGAAGATTTAATGCTGATCACAATTAATGGCATGCTAATCCGTATGGATGTGAATGATATTTCATTAATTGGTCGTAGTACACAAGGTGTTCGTTTAATTCGTTTAGGCGATGACGAGCTTGTTGCAACTGTAGCGAAGGTTGAAAAAGAAGAAGAATCGATCGAAGAAGAATCGGACGAAGAAAATGCCCAAGTAGAAGAATAATAAAAAGACCGATGACGACAGCTAATGTTTGCCGTTCATCGGTTTTTTTTACATAAATCATGAAAAATAAGTAATTATTTTGAATTCCATGATAAAATAAATTTAATCTTATATTTATGCAAGTGAAATAGTGAAGAGGAGTTAATTGCGTGGAAACTATATATGTCCCAATTTCGGAGTTACGCATTGGTAAAGTAATTTCTGAAGATATTTTTGCTAATACACAATATCCAATAATTTTTAAAAACACAATAATTTCTCACGATCATTTACAAGTTTTTTTTGCTTTTAATATTTCAAGAGTTCCTGTTTATAAAGAAGGTGTAGAAACTCAATCAGAAGTAAAAGAAACAGATTTAATTGTTCCAACAGAACCTATACCGACTTTTAGAAAGATTTATGACAACTCAGTTGAACAGTTTAAAAAGGAATTTAAAAATTGGGAAGCTGGTGCAAAGGTAGATATTGCGAAAGCGCGCAAAATTATTTTGCCACTATTAGAAATGTTTTTAGAAGATCGTACAGTAATTTTTGATTTAAATGAGTTTTCAAATCCAAAAGACTATTTGTACCACCATTGTGTAGCAACAGCATTGATTTCTTCGGTGATTGCACAAAAATTAGGCTATGACAAAGGAATTACAATTCAAGTTGCAATTGGTGGGTTATTAGCTGATTGTGGAATGGCAAAAGTTCATCCGCGTATCCGCGATAAAAAAACAACCTTAACAGAGCATGAGTTTAATGAAATTTATAAGCATCCGATTTATAGCTATAATATGGTCAAAGATGTAACAATCTTAAAGGATACAATGAAAGAGGCTATTTTCCAGCACCACGAGCGTTTAAACGGTAGTGGTTATCCGAAAGGAGAAAAAATCGCTAATATTTCTACTTTCGCTCAAATTATCGCTGTTGCAGATGTATTCCATGCAATGACATGTGAGCGAGTGTATAGAACAAAGCAATCTTCTTTTAAAGTCATAGAGATGATTAATGAATCTGAATTTGGGAAGTTCGATATTAAAGTAGTACGTGCACTGATAGATATTGTTGCTGACCTTCCTATAGGGACAATCGTTGAACTATCTAATCTGGAACAAGGCGAAGTGATGTTTGTAAATAAATTTGCACCAACTCGACCACTTATTAAATTAAGCCAATCAGGGGAGATATTTGATTTAAGTAAAAATCGTACCTTCTATATTTCACGTATTATAACAAATTTATAATAGTTGAAAGGCAACCCATTTACATTGGAGTTTGCCTTTTTTATTTTTAATTCGATCGATAAATTATATAGGTGATAAAACAAAAGTATCAACAAAGACTTCAACGTTTAAATGAAGCGAGCTAAGTACGAGAAGATGGATCTCATAAAAACAAGTCACATAGAGAAATAAGTTCTTTGAAATTAGTTAACTTCTTTAAGCAAGTGTTTTATGTAACGTAAGTGAAGCGTCAGCTACTGAAGTTTCCACTTCCAGACTAATCCTCTGAACATATTGGTATAGACGAATAATAGATTTTAAAAAACTATTAATTAATTTTGAGAAAGTGTTGACATAGTTTTAGATTCTTGGTATTATTAATGAGTCGCCAAGAGGTGGCGTTAAAAAAGATTAA
>NZ_JBYTDN010000004.1:0-5006 GCF_058791475.1 Lysinibacillus sp. EB106-09-02-XG168
CTAGCGACGTCCTACTCTCACAGGGGGAAGCCCCCAACTACCATCGGCGCTAAAGAGCTTAACTTCCGTGTTCGGTATGGGAACGGGTGTGACCTCTTTGCCATCATCACTAGACTATTTTGAAAGACAATACTTATTATAACATATCTTTGTTGAAGTTACAAGTATATTTTTAATAGACTTTCTTATTCTTTCAAAACTGGATAAACGGTTCATTGAATGTTTCAAACATTTTGGTTAAGTCCTCGATCGATTAGTATTCGTCAGCTCCATGTGTCACCACACTTCCACCTCGAACCTATCTACCTCATCGTCTTTGAGGGATCTTACTTACTTGCGTAATGGGAAATCTCATCTTGAGGGGGGCTTCATGCTTAGATGCTTTCAGCACTTATCCCGTCCACACATAGCTACCCAGCGATGCCTTTGGCAAGACAACTGGTACACCAGCGGTGTGTCCATCCCGGTCCTCTCGTACTAAGGACAGCTCCTCTCAAATTTCCTACGCCCACGACGGATAGGGACCGAACTGTCTCACGACGTTCTGAACCCAGCTCGCGTACCGCTTTAATGGGCGAACAGCCCAACCCTTGGGACCGACTACAGCCCCAGGATGCGATGAGCCGACATCGAGGTGCCAAACCTCCCCGTCGATGTGGACTCTTGGGGGAGATAAGCCTGTTATCCCCGGGGTAGCTTTTATCCGTTGAGCGATGGCCCTTCCATGCGGAACCACCGGATCACTAAGCCCGTCTTTCGACCCTGCTCGACTTGTAGGTCTCGCAGTCAAGCTCCCTTGTGCCTTTACACTCTACGAATGATTTCCAACCATTCTGAGGGAACCTTTGGGCGCCTCCGTTACCTTTTAGGAGGCGACCGCCCCAGTCAAACTGTCCGCCTGACACTGTCTCCTGCCCCGCTAAGGGGCATGGGTTAGAATTTCAATACAACCAGGGTAGTATCCCACCGACGCCTCCTTCGAAGCTGGCGCTCCGAGATCTCTGGCTCCTACCTATCCTGTACAAGTTGTACCAAAATTCAATATCAGGCTACAGTAAAGCTCCACGGGGTCTT
Source organism: Lysinibacillus sp. EB106-09-02-XG168 (assembly GCF_058791475.1). Lineage (NCBI taxonomy): Bacteria > Bacillati > Bacillota > Bacilli > Caryophanales > Bacillaceae > Lysinibacillus > Lysinibacillus sp. EB106-09-02-XG168. The sequence continues at coordinate 1,075 of NZ_JBYTDN010000004.1, forward strand.
TCCGTCCTGTCGCGGGTAACCTGCATCTTCACAGGTACTATAATTTCACCGAGTCTCTCGTTGAGACAGTGCCCAGATCGTTACGCCTTTCGTGCGGGTCGGAACTTACCCGACAAGGAATTTCGCTACCTTAGGACCGTTATAGTTACGGCCGCCGTTTACTGGGGCTTCAATTCGCAGCTTCGCTTGCGCTAACCACTCCTCTTAACCTTCCAGCACCGGGCAGGCGTCAGCCCCTATACGTCACCTTACGGTTTTGCAGAGACCTGTGTTTTTGCTAAACAGTCGCCTGGGCCTATTCACTGCGGCTCTCATGCGCTTGCACGCTCAAGAGCACCCCTTCTCCCGAAGTTACGGGGTCATTTTGCCGAGTTCCTTAACGAGAGTTCTCTCGCACACCTTAGGATTCTCTCCTCGACTACCTGTGTCGGTTTGCGGTACGGGCACCTCTCACCTCGATAGAGGCTTTTCTTGGCAGTGTGAAATCAGGAACTTCGTCCATACGGACTCGCCATCACAGCTCAACGTTACAGTGTGCGGATTTGCCTACACACACGCCTTACTGCTTGGACGCGCATATCCAACAGCGCGCTTACCCTATCCTACTGCGTCCCCCCATTTCTCAAACGGTGAGGAGGTGGTACAGGAATATCAACCTGTTGTCCATCGCCTACGCCTATCGGCCTCGGCTTAGGTCCCGACTAACCCTGAGCGGACGAGCCTTCCTCAGGAAACCTTAGTCATACGGTGGACGGGATTCTCACCCGTCTTTCGCTACTCATACCGGCATTCTCACTTCTAAGCGCTCCACCAGTCCTTCCGATCTGACTTCAACGCACTTAGAACGCTCTCCTACCACTGACATCGTAGATGTCAATCCACAGCTTCGGTGAATCGTTTAGCCCCGATACATTTTCGGCGCAGCGTCACTCGACCAGTGAGCTATTACGCACTCTTTAAATGATGGCTGCTTCTAAGCCAACATCCTGGTTGTCTGTGCAACGCCACATCCTTTTCCACTTAACGATTACTTTGGGACCTTAGCTGGTGGTCTGGGCTGTTTCCCTTTTGACTACGGATCTTATCACTCGCAGTCTGACTCCCGTGTATAAATATCTGGCATTCGGAGTTTGTCTGAATTCGGTAAACCGGGATGGCCCCCTAGTCCAAACAGTGCTCTACCTCCAGTATTCTCATCACGAGGCTAGCCCTAAAGCTATTTCGGAGAGAACCAGCTATCTCCAAGTTCGATTGGAATTTCTCCGCTACCCACACCTCATCCCCGCACTTTTCAACGTGCGTGGGTTCGGGCCTCCAGTAAGTGTTACCTCACCTTCACCCTGGACATGGGTAGATCACCTGGTTTCGGGTCTACGACCACGTACTATTTCGCCCTATTCAGACTCGCTTTCGCTGCGGCTCCGCCTTCTAAAGCTTAACCTCGCACGTAATCGTAACTCGCCGGTTCATTCTACAAAAGGCACGCTATCACCCATTAACGGGCTCTAACTACTTGTAGGCACACGGTTTCAGGATCTCTTTCACTCCCCTTCCGGGGTGCTTTTCACCTTTCCCTCACGGTACTGGTTCACTATCGGTCACTAGGTAGTATTTAGCCTTGGGAGATGGTCCTCCCGGATTCCGACGGAATTTCACGTGTTCCGCCGTACTCAGGATCCACTCAGGAGAGAACGAACTTTCGACTACAGGGCTTTTACCTGCTCTGGCGGACCTTTCCAAGTCGCTTCATCTAACTCGCTCTTTTGTAACTCCGTATAGAGTGTCCTACAACCCCAAGAGGCAAGCCTCTTGGTTTGGGCTCTTCCCGTTTCGCTCGCCGCTACTCAGGGAATCGATTTTTCTTTCTCTTCCTCCAGGTACTTAGATGTTTCAGTTCCCTGGGTCTGCCTTCAAGACGCTATGTATTCACGTCAAGATACTACGCGATTAAACGTAGTGGGTTCCCCCATTCGGAAATCTCCGGATCAAAGCTCACTTACAGCTCCCCGAAGCATATCGGTGTTAGTGCCGTCCTTCATCGGCTCCTAGTGCCAAGGCATTCGCCGTGCGCCCTTAATAACTTAACCAAGTTATTAAGCCTATAAAAAAACTTAAAAAATAAATGTGTTTGTTACAATTTCAATGTCGTTTTATCCAGTTTTCAAAGAACAAGTTTTGAAGTATTTCATTCAGAAGAATGAACCTTCAAAACTGAACGCAAAACGTAATCTTACAAACCCTAGGTTTGTATTCCGAAAATATCCTTAGAAAGGAGGTGATCCAGCCGCACCTTCCGATACGGCTACCTTGTTACGACTTCACCCCAATCATCTATCCCACCTTCGGCGGCTGGCTCCAAAAGGTTACCCCACCGACTTCGGGTGTTACAAACTCTCGTGGTGTGACGGGCGGTGTGTACAAGGCCCGGGAACGTATTCACCGCGGCATGCTGATCCGCGATTACTAGCGATTCCGGCTTCATGTAGGCGAGTTGCAGCCTACAATCCGAACTGAGAACGACTTTATCGGATTAGCTCCCTCTCGCGAGTTGGCAACCGTTTGTATCGTCCATTGTAGCACGTGTGTAGCCCAGGTCATAAGGGGCATGATGATTTGACGTCATCCCCACCTTCCTCCGGTTTGTCACCGGCAGTCACCTTAGAGTGCCCAACTAAATGATGGCAACTAAGATCAAGGGTTGCGCTCGTTGCGGGACTTAACCCAACATCTCACGACACGAGCTGACGACAACCATGCACCACCTGTCACCGTTGTCCCCGAAGGGAAAACCATATCTCTACAGTGGTCAACGGGATGTCAAGACCTGGTAAGGTTCTTCGCGTTGCTTCGAATTAAACCACATGCTCCACCGCTTGTGCGGGCCCCCGTCAATTCCTTTGAGTTTCAGTCTTGCGACCGTACTCCCCAGGCGGAGTGCTTAATGCGTTAGCTGCAGCACTAAGGGGCGGAAACCCCCTAACACTTAGCACTCATCGTTTACGGCGTGGACTACCAGGGTATCTAATCCTGTTTGCTCCCCACGCTTTCGCGCCTCAGCGTCAGTTACAGACCAGAAAGTCGCCTTCGCCACTGGTGTTCCTCCAAATCTCTACGCATTTCACCGCTACACTTGGAATTCCACTTTCCTCTTCTGCACTCAAGTCCCCCAGTTTCCAATGACCCTCCACGGTTGAGCCGTGGGCTTTCACATCAGACTTAAAGGACCGCCTGCGCGCGCTTTACGCCCAATAATTCCGGACAACGCTTGCCACCTACGTATTACCGCGGCTGCTGGCACGTAGTTAGCCGTGGCTTTCTAATAAGGTACCGTCAAGGTACAGCCAGTTACTACTGTACTTGTTCTTCCCTTACAACAGAGTTTTACGATCCGAAAACCTTCTTCACTCACGCGGCGTTGCTCCATCAGGCTTTCGCCCATTGTGGAAGATTCCCTACTGCTGCCTCCCGTAGGAGTCTGGGCCGTGTCTCAGTCCCAGTGTGGCCGATCACCCTCTCAGGTCGGCTACGCATCGTCGCCTTGGTGAGCCGTTACCTCACCAACTAGCTAATGCGCCGCGGGCCCATCTTATAGCGACAGCCGAAACCGTCTTTTAGTATTTCACCATGAAGTAAAATAGATTATTCGGTATTAGCCCCGGTTTCCCGGAGTTATCCCAAACTATAAGGTAGGTTGCCCACGTGTTACTCACCCGTCCGCCGCTAACGTCAAAGGAGCAAGCTCCTTCTCTGTTCGCTCGACTTGCATGTATTAGGCACGCCGCCAGCGTTCGTCCTGAGCCAGGATCAAACTCTCCATAAAAAGAAATTTGATTAGCTCAAATTGTTTTGCTGGCATCATGTTTGATGTCCAAAATTTTGTTTCGTTCACCAACTCAAGGTTAGCTACTAAAAACTTTATTGATTACGTTTTG